>JBJMJE010000059.1:0-7103 GCA_045806505.1 Gaiellaceae bacterium | reverse complement strand
GGGCGCCGCGATGATGGGCATGCGCCCTGTTGCCGAGATGCAGTTCGCGGATTTCATCTCGTGCGCGTGGGATCACCTCGTCACTGTCGCCGCAAAGCAGCGCTGGCGCGCGGGCACTCCGGTGCCCATCACCGTGCGCCTACCGTCGGGCGGCGGCTTCTCCGGCGGACCCTTCCATTCGCAGAACCCGGAGTCGTCGTTCGCGCACATCCCCGGGCTGAAGTGCGTGTGCCCCGCGACACCGGAGGACGCGAAGGGACTGCTCATCAGCGCAATCGAGGACCCGAACCCGGTCCTCTACTTCGAGCACAAGCACCTCTACCGCCGCATCAAGGCGGAGGTGCCCGACGAGCGGTACACGGTGCCGATCGGCAAGGCGCGCATCCACCGCGAGGGAGAGGACATCTCCGTGATCACGTGGGGCGCGATGGTCTACACCGCCGACGAGGCCGCGAAGCAACTCGAGCGCGACGACGTCTCGATCGAGATCGTCGACCTGCGCACGGTGATGCCGTGGGACAAGAAGGCGGTCCTCGAGTCGGCGCGGAAGACGTCGAAGGTGCTGGTGCTGCACGAAGACACTCGCACCGGCGGCTTCGGGGCCGAGATCGCCGCGACGATCGCGGAGGAGGCGTTCGAGGATCTCGACGCGCCGGTTAAGCGCATCACGGCGCCCGACACGCCCGTGCCGTTCTCGCCTGCGCTCGAGAAGGCGTTCATCCCGCAGGTCGACGACGTCGCCGCGGGCCTCCGGGAGTTGGCGGCGTACTGATGGCCACGACGTCCGGCGTCGAGGTCGTCATGCCGCAGATGGGCGTGTCCGTCTCCGAAGGGACGATCACGAAATGGCTGAAGAACGTCGGCGATCCTGTCGAGGCCGACGAGAGCCTGCTCGAGATCTCGACCGACAAGGTCGACACGGAGGTGCCGTCGCCGGGAAGCGGCGTGCTGCAGGAGATCCTCGTCCAGGAGGGCGAGACGGTCGAGGTCGGCACGAAGCTGGCGACGATCGGGCCCGAGGGCGGTGCGCCCCCGGCGCCTGCCGAGCCTGCGCCCGCGCCGCCGACCGAACAGGCCGCACGCGAGAGCGAGGCGCCGTCCTCCGCCGAGACGCCGACACCCGCGGCGCCGAAGGCTCAGCCGGCGCAAGCCGACGGCGCAGCCAACGGCAAGACCTTCGTCTCGCCGGTCGTCGCGAAGATCGCGTCGGAACACGGCGTCGACCCGGGCCAGGTGCCGGGCACCGGCCGCGGCGGACGCGTCACGAAGAAGGACATCCTCGCGTTCATCGAGAGCGGCGCTCCTGCGCCCACCACCGAGGCGCCTGCCGAAACGCCGGCTCAGCCGGCCGCGCCGCCGACACCGCAGCCGCAGGCCGCGGCCGCTCCCAAGCCGCAGGCGCAGCCGCGACCCGCGGCAGCACAACCGGGCGAGACGCTCGAGCCGATGAACGCGATGCGCCGCGGCATCGCCGACCACATGCGCCGCTCGCTCGACACCGCCGCACACGTCACGAGCGCGATCGAGGTCGACATGTCGAACGTCGTCGCGATCCGCGCGAAGCTGAAAAAGCAGTTCCAGAACGACTACGGCGTCAACCCGACGTACCTCGCGTTCGTCTCGCGCGCCGTCGTCGAGACCCTGCGCGAGTACCCGTGGATCAACGGCGAGATCCGCGGCGACCAGATCGTCACGCGCAAGCACGTCAACCTCGGCTACGCCGTCGAGCTCGCGGACGGCAAGGGGCTGATCGTCCCGGTGCTGAAGAACGTCGAGGGACTGAACCTGCTCGGCATCGCGCGCGGCGTCACCGACCTCGCACAGCGCGCGCGCGACAAGAAGCTGCTCCCCGACGACGTGCAGGGTGGCACGTTCACGATCACGAACCCCGGCGGCTACGGCACGTTCCACGGCACGCCGATCATCAGCCAGCCGCAGGCCGGGATCCTCGGCACGTACGCGGTCGTGAAGCGCCCGTGGGTCGTGCAGGACGAGCACGGCCAGGACGTGATCGCGATCCGGCCGATCATGAACCTCACGCTGACGTACGACCACCGGCTCGTCGACGGCGCGCTCGCCGGACGCTTCCTGCGCGACCTGCGCCAGAAGCTCGAGAGCTGGGGCGAGTCCGAGTACTGAGCGACGAGGTCGTCAGACTGACCGTCGTCCCGACCGAGGTGGAGGCGGCCGAGTTGTGCGGCTATCTCGAGACCCGGGGGATCCGGGCGGTGTACGACAAGGGCGGGATCCCGGGCCTCGGGAACATGTGGCTCGGTCCCGGCATGGGACAGCAGCAGATCCTCGTGAAGGCCTCCGACCTGGACGCCGCGCAGCAGGCGCTGGCATCGCTTGAGGAGGACGCGTGAACGGACGCGTCGTGCAGCTCGGCGTCGTCCCATACGGCGAGGCGCTCGACCTGCAACGCGCGGTGGCGTCCGCCGTCGCCGCCGGCGAGCTTCCGGACACGGTGCTGTTCCTCCAGCACCCACCCGTGATCACGCTCGGACGGCGCACGGAGCCGGGCGAGCTTCACGTCCCTCCCGACGCGGACGTCGAGATCGTCGAGACGGACCGCGGCGGGAAGTCGACGTTCCACGGGCCGGGGCAACTCGTCTGCTACCCGATCCTCGACCTGAAGCGCCACGGGCAGGACGTTCGGAAGTACTGCCGCGATCTCGAGGATGCACTCATTCGTACGCTCGGCGCCTTCGACCTCGACGCGAAGCGGATCGAAGGGTTGACGGGCATCTGGCTGTCGGCGCCGCCGCGCAAGCTCGCGTCGATCGGCGTGCACATCTCCAGGTGGGTGACCACGCACGGTTACGCGCTCAACGTCGATCTCGACCCGGCGCCGTTCACGCAGTGGATCACCGCGTGCGGGCTCGACGGCGCGGCCTTCACGACGATGGCGCGCGAGCTCGATCGGCCGCTCGGCGTCGACGACGTCCGCGCAACCGCAGCTGCGTCGATCGCCGAAGTGTTCCGTCTCGACCTCGAGCCGCTGTCGGCGGACGAGCTCCTAGCGCACGCGTAACGAGCAACGGCAGCAGCGCAGCCGCGAGCAGCGTCGGCGTCAGCAGCGTGCGGCGGACCGTCGAACGCACCAGGTATTCGACGCCGCTCGTGCCGCTGAGGTAGACGAATACCAGCGCCGCGACAAGCGCGAGCTCGAGCGTAAGGACTGCGACGGCCAACTTACGATCTCGTCCGCGAACGAGCATCACGACAGCCGTGAGGGCCGCGATGGGCAGCGCCCACAGGTACGCCTGCGCGAAGAGCAGGCGCCCGATGCGGTGCAGCACGAAGCCGAACTCGTCCAGATGCGCCTGCGACGGCGCGACGTCGCGGTCGTGGAGGTCGTGAGTCGCGTTGAACACCTGCCACGGAACGGCCGTGATCCCGACGCAGAACGCAGAGACGGCGAGCGGCGCGAGACGGTCGCGCTCGCGGCGCACCAGCACCGCTGCGAACGACACGGCGTAGAGGACCGCGACGAACGCCATCGCGTCGCGCTTCGTCGCGAGCGCCGCCGCCGCGAAGACGGAGCCGAGCGCGAGCTCGCCGCCGCCGAAGAGCAGAACCGCGCTCGCGAAGAGACAGGCAAGCGGAACGTCCGCGAGGCCTGTCAGCGCCTGATCCCGCGCCGCCGGCATCCAGAGCAGGAGGCTGAGGCCTGCCACGAGCGGCCACGCATCGACGTGCGGACGGAGCACGTGCCACACGACGAGAGCGAGCCCGCCCAGGAACACCGCGAACAGCACGTGAAGAACGCGTACGTTCGCGCTGCCGATCGCGTGCAACACGAAGGCCTCGAGCGACGGCAGGCCGAGCGGATACTCACGATGCACCGGCGGCGCAATCGTGGTTTGGGAGAAGCCGCGGTCGAAGTAGAGGAGCTTTGCCTTCAGCGTCCAGTTCGCGAACGCGTCGTAGGTGTCGACCGGCTTCTCCGCGCCGCGTGCCGCGAGCAGCACGAGTGGCACGGCGAGCACCGCCAACAGCAGCCACTCGAGCCGCGCGCGTGCCATGTCGTGCTGCCCGACCGCAAGCCCGAGCGCGAGCGCGACGACGCCGAGAGCGAGCACCAGCGGAATCGAGGGCGACAGGCCCGCGTAGTGGAGCGGCGGCAGCAGCACCATCGCTGCCGCGATCCCGGTGAACAAGCCGAGGCCGAGGCGCACCGGCGTCCGCGTCAGCAACAGGACGCCACAGCCGAGCGGCACCAGCGCCAGCAGCGCGAGGCCGATGCCGGCGAGGCCGCGAATCACCGCGCGACGAGCCAGTCGCGGCCGAAGCGCCATGCGCGACGCGGCCGGATGCCGGCACTCCGCGGCGTCCGGTGCACGAGCACGATCCACGGCGACCGCACGCCGGCGTCGACGAGGCGCGGCGCGATCACGAAGCCGACCCAGCGGATCCAGCCCGTCGCGATGAAGAGCCGTTGCTCGGCAAGGCCGCCGCGCGGGACGAACGAGATGCTCGCCTCCTCGGGAACGTGCCGCCGGATGCCGACGAGCAGCGGAACGTTCTCCGAGGCGCCGTAGTCGTAGGGCGGAACGATGTTCGCCTCGACCGCGCTCAGCTCCGAGTGCTCGCGGATCGCGTCGACGTCGTCGCGAACCGTCGATCCGAGAGTCAGCGCGACGGGGATCGCAAGCACAACCGCCGCGGCGACGGATCTCCACACGCGGCTATTCTCGCCTCGGTGACTCTCCACTGATGCAGCCGTCGCTTCCCGTGGCCGAGCGCCCACGCCGCCCCGAGTGGATGAAGGTGCGCGCTCCCTCGGCCGACTCGCGCTACTTCGACGTGAAGAAGCTGATCCACGGCGCGAGCCTCAACACGATCTGCGAGGAGGCGCGCTGTCCGAACATCGCCGAGTGCTGGGGACGCGGGACGGCGACGTTCCAGATCCTCGGCGACACGTGCACGCGCGCGTGCCGCTACTGCTACGTCAACTCCGGTCGGCCCGACGCGCCGCCCGATCCGCTCGAGCCGCTGCGGCTCGCGAACGCGGCGGCGCAGATGGGCCTGACGCACGTGGTAGTCACCTCCGTCGACCGCGACGACGTCGCCGACCGTGGCGCCGGCCATTACGCGGCGACGATCCGCGCGCTCAAGCACAAGCTGCCGGACGCGAGCGTGGAGGTGCTGACGCCGGACTTCCTGGGCGTCGAGGAGGAGGCGCTGCAGACCGTGCTCGCGGCACGACCGGACGTCTTCAACCACAACATCGAGACGGTTCGCCGCCTGCACCGGAAGATGCGCGGCGCGAAGGCGAGCTACGACAAGGCGCTCTGGCTCCTCCGCCGGGCCAAGGAGATCGCCGACTACCGCGTGCTGACGAAGAGCGGCATCATCGTGGGCCTCGGCGAGACGAACGACGAGGTCGTCGACACGATGCGCGACCTGCGAGCGAACGGCGTCGACGTCGTGACGATCGGCCAGTACCTCCAGCCGAGCGCGAAGCACGCGACGATCGACCGCTGGGTGCACCCCGACGAGTTCCGCTGGTTCCGCGAGCAGGGCGAGGCGCTCGGCTTCGGCTCGGTCTTCGCAGGACCGCTCGTGCGAAGCTCGTATCGAGCAGACGAGCAGCGCCACGCGGCCGAGACCGGCCGTGGCGCGGTCGCTTACTAGTCCTCAGGCCCCTGGGAGGGGCACTCGGGGATGATCCTCACGAACGCGTTGCTCCCGCGATTTCCCTTCGCGCGGATCGTATAGCCCTCGCAGTAGCCGACCTTCAAGCCCGGAAAGACGATCCGGAAGGCGCCGCGCGTGCTCGCGATCGCTTTCTTCGTTCCCATGCTGCTGGCGGCGACGGTGACGACGACTCGCTCGCTCCGGTGAAATCCGGTTCCGCGAACCGTCACCGGCGAGCTGTTGAGGAGAACGACCTCCGGCTTGCGCGTCGACGCAGCCGCGGTCAGCGGCAGCGACGCGGCCACGAGCGCGAGGAGAAGCACGAATCTCACGCGAAAAGCATACCCCGCAGTCCGCGCTTCGAACCCGTGCGGGCAAGCAGAAGGGCCGCCCGGAGGCGACCCTTCCATTTCGACTTGGCGCGTGTTCTTCGAGCGGTGTTAGCCGAAGAACGTGTACGCCCTTTTGATCAGGTCGGCCTTCTGCGCCGCGGTCCCGTACGCCTCGAACGGGAACGCGAGGAACACCACCTTGTACGTCCCGCTGTACGACAGGCCGTTGTGCGCGGTGCTGTCGTCGTCGAAGATCGCCGTCGCGGTGCCGTTCGGCGTGATCCGATCCTCGAACGTAGCGCCGCCGAGGACGCTGTGGTCGAGCGGAACGGTGCCGACGCCGGCCGTCAGCGTGCTCGCGACTTCATGGACGTTGTTCGTGGCCTTGTCGTTCTGGGTCTCCGAACCGTCCCACGTGATGTGCAGGTAGTCGTGGACGAAGGGCGTCGTTCCGGCGGACTGATCCAGGAGATCCTGGCCGGACACGAACAGACGGCCACCGTTGTCGAGGAAGCCTTTCAGCGCGGCCTCGTACGGCGTCATCGGTGCCGGGTAGCTGTTGCCCGTGAACCACACGATCGTCTTGAAGGACTTCGTGTAGTTGAGCCCCAGGTCCTTGTCCGCCTTCAGATCCCAGATCAGATACGAGATCCCGTTGGCGTCCAGCGCCGTCTTGTAGATCCCCTGAACGTCCGGTGCATTGTCGTCGTTGTCGACGAGCAGCGCGTCCGGCCCGTTGATAGCGAGCGTGCCGATCGACGCGGTGGCGGACAACGTGCTCGAGCCAACGGACGTGGCCGTCACGGTGTTCGTGCTCAGGGCGTTGTTCGCAGTACCGGCAGGAACGGCGACCTTGGCGCAGACGTCCAGCGAATCGCCGGAGGCAACGGACGGCGTCGTCGTCAGTGCCGTGGTGCACGACGGGTCGAAGAACGTCACGGGCCAACCGCCGGCCGCCGACAGCGCGTACGTGTCGGCATTCGAGCCGTTGTTCGCGATCGTCAGGTGGTACGGAACGCTCGTGCCGACGCGACCGCCGTCCCGCTGCGATGCCGGGGCGAGCGTGAGCGCGAACGGCGGAGCGATCGGCGTCACGAACGGCGAGCCGGTCGTGCCGAAGCCGCCGGC
>JBJMJE010000058.1:0-4471 GCA_045806505.1 Gaiellaceae bacterium | reverse complement strand
GAACACGCTGCTGATCACGGCGCTCTCGCTGCACGACGTCGACGGGACGTTGCATCGCCTGCTGCTGATCGAGCTGCTCGTGACGGCGGCCGTTCTGCTCGCGCTCGCTACCGGAGGCTTCTACGTCGTCCGCCTCGGCCTGCGCCCGCTGCGCGAGATCGAGACGACGGCCGGTGCGATCGCGGCCGGAGACCTGTCGCGCCGCGTCGAGCGCGCCGACGACCGCACGGAAGTCGGGAGGCTCGGGCTCGCGCTGAACGCGATGCTGGCGCAGATCGAGGCGGCGTTCAGAGCGCGCGAGGCGTCCGAGCGGAAGCTACGGCGATTCGTCGCCGACGCTTCGCACGAGCTCCGCACGCCGCTCTCTGCGGTCCGGGCGTATGCCGAGCTCTTCGGCCGCGGCGCCGACCGGCGCCCCGACGACCTCGAGCGCGCGATGGCCGGCATCACACGTGAGTCGGAACGCATGAGCCTGCTCGTCCAGGATCTCCTGTTCCTCGCGCGCCTCGACGAGGGTCGCCCTCTGCTGCACGAGCCGGTGCGCCTGGACGACGTCGTCGGCGAGGCCGTCGACGCCGCGCGCATCGTCGAGCCGGACCGACCGATCGCGCTCGACGCGGAAGAGGCTGTCGTCCAGGGCGACCGCGACCGCTTGCGGCAGGTCGTGGACAACCTCCTCGGCAACGTGCGCGCGCACACGCCACGCGGCGCGGACGTCCACGTGACCGTCGGCCGCTCGAACGGCGACGCGGTCATCGAGGTCACCGACAGGGGGCCCGGCCTGAGCGAGACAGATGCCCGGCGCGTCTTCGAGCGGTTCTACCGCGCCGACCAGTCGCGCTCACGCGCAAGTGGCGGCGTCGGCCTCGGGCTCTCCATCGTCGCAGCAGTGGCCGAGGCGCACGGCGGCCGCGTTGCCGCCGTCACGCGCGAAGGCGCCGGGGCCACGTTCCGGATCTCGCTTCCCGCTGTTCCGGCGGCTGACAACTCACATCGAACTCCAAGGGCTTTCTCGGCCGCAGGCGCTTCGATGGCGCCGACAACGACAAAGGGAGGCGTATGAGCAGGTACACGAGAAAGATCGCTCTCCTCGCCGCCTTCTCTCTCGTCGGCCGCGGATCTGAAGGATCCGGTCGAAGATGACCTCGCGTTCGCGATCGCGACCAGCCGCACCAAGACGGTCGCCGCGAACCTCGGCATCACCGTCGCAGCGCTCAACGACGGGTTCAGCGCAGCGCGCAAGGCGCTGATCACGGCGAAGATCGACAGGGCGCTGAAGAAGGCTAGGCGGGCGTTGCAAGGCGGGGAGCCGGGGGTGCGGGCTCTCGCGCCTAGTGCGTCTGAACCGTCGTCGTGCCGCGGTTGTTCCAGCCGAGGTGGCCGAGCGCAACAGAGTCGTTGCTCCCGCGCTCGAGCGGGAACGCGATCGTCGCCGAGCCGCGCGGCAGTACCGTCGCCGGCAGGACGAGCACCGCGTTCTGCGACGTCAGCCGTCCGTGATCCTGGAGGTTGTCGCGGAAGAACCACGACGGCGCATAGTGCAGCGGCGCGCTCTGCTCCGCCTTGCCGCCGCAGCGAACGGCGGCCCGGCCGCCGCGGTCGCGGAAGAAGCCGTTGCCGCCACGGGGGTGGAAGGTCAGCTCGAGCGTCCCCCTCGAACGCCCTGCGGCGATCCTTGCGACGACGGCGGCGTGAACCTTGGTGCCGCTGTACCTGCACGTCGTGAGCACGCCGCCTCTCTTCGTCCTGTAGCTGCCGGTCCAGCTAGCGGAGAGCGTGGCCGCACGGGCGACGGTCAGACCACGGTGGCGCGAGTCGCGCAGCCGTGCGGCAGGGATGTCGAAGCCGATCGTGCCGTGCCACCGGTAGCGGAGCGAGAGCCGGCCGCTCTCGGACTTCGAGTCGAGCCGCCAGAACGCCTTGCCGCTGCCGGAGACGGCGAGCGTCACACGGCGTTGCGACACCGCGGAAGCCGGCGCGACCGTAACCAGGAAGACCGAGGCAAAGGCGCAGACCCCCGCGCGCTCAACGAGTCGGCGCACCGGCGTATCGTAGGTGCAGGCGAAGGAAGGAGTGGAACGTGCCCGTGAAGCTGCATCGCTGCAAGAACCAGTGGGTCAAGCTCTCGGGGCATCCGTGCTGGCGCGTCGAGAAGGCGCTGATCGCCGCCGGCGTCGAGTACGAGCGCGTGCCGGGCGGATGGCCGGGGCATCCGGATTACCTCGCCGCGAAGACCGGCGTCGCCAAGTACCCCGCGATCGAGTTCGACGACGGGACGTGGTACCGCGATGAGTCGAAGGACATGGCGGCCGCCATCCGCGACGGACGGCTCGACGAGCTGCGCGGCAAGACGCCCGCGGCCGAAACGGCGCCGTAGGCGCGGCTACACTGTCGTTTCCCTCGGGGCTATAGCTCAGCTGGGAGAGCGCCTGGATCGCACCCAGGAGGTCGCCGGTTCGAGCCCGGCTAGCTCCATGGCAGTTTGAAGGATTGGCCGCCTTTCAAGGCGGCCTTTCTCTTGCAACTCGCCCTTTATGGTGGGACCGGCAATCGCGTGACAGCGATTGCTGCGAGTACGAGCAGCACGGACGCGAAGATGAGCAGGCCGATGCGAACAGGTCGTATGGCGAAGTGGCTGCTGATTCCGACGAGGAAGAGCACGCTCGCGAGAATCACGGTCGTCCGGACGTAGTCGTCGCCTGTCTCGCCGTCGTGCTCGCCGCTGCTGGTCAAGGCGTCGGCTTTCGCGTCGAGTGCGCGAGACTCGGCCTCTCCCGTCGGCTTGTACTGAGGCATGCTCTGCGGCCCGGGCGGCGCGTTCGGGTTCGTGAACGGACGTGTCCCCATCCACGCATCGAAGGCCGCGCGGTAGTCCGGACGAAACCGCTTTTCCGCGATGCGGATGGCATCCTTGTCGCCGGTGAGGTACGCACCGAACCAGGCGTTGAACGTCGTCGCGTCGCCGACGCGGAAGGTCAGCGATTCCTGAAATGCGCGATTTGCCTTCGTGTGCGTCGCCGAAGCCTCCGCGAGCTTCAGCCGTGATTCGGTGCTCCACTTCGCCGCGGCGTAACCCGACCACGCCGCCAGCAGGGTGACAAGCGACAGCACGACCGCCTCCACGACGGTGAGCGCGCGATCCCGATGAACGTGGCGCCCCTCCGCGCCATGCTTCGCCGCCTCCCGCCCGACCTCGACCGCTGACAACCCTTCTCCCATCACTCCAAGGAACCACGCCGGAGGCCGACGGGCATCCTCCTGAGGGGATGACTCGACGGCTTCGACCGTTTCACGCGGCGAGGCGAGGGGAGACCCCGGGGCTGTACGAACCACGACGAGGGAGGACAGATGGCGCAGATCAACGACGCGCAGAAGTTGTTCGAGCACGAGCTGGCGATGGCCCTCGGCGCCGAGCGGAAGGTGCACACGACGCTTCGCAAGCTCGAGAAGAGCGCTCAGCGCGAGGAGCTGAAGCAGCAGTTCCACCACCATCTCGAGGAGACGGAAGGGCAGATCCGGAACCTCGAGCAGGCGCTCGAGGCCATCGGCGCGAACGTCGGCGCCCACGACGCCGACTCCGCGAACGGGATCGCGGCCGAGGGCGAAAAGCTGATGGGGAAGGTTGATGACGAGCTGATCGACGCGGTTCTGCTCGCCGCGGCCGCGAAGACCGAGCACGTCGAGATCGCGATGTACGAGGGCCTGATCACGAAGGCCGAGGCCATGGGCGCGGACGACGTCGTCTCGCTGCTCGAGGAGAACCTCGAGCAGGAGAAGCACACGCTCGAAGAGGTCAACATCGCGGCGGAGAGGATCTCGAAGGAGCTCGCGACGCAGAGCGCGTAGGCCGGGCAACAATCGAGAGAGGCGAGATCGGGCGCGCGAACCGCCGTCGCTGCCGTAGCGCCTGGGCTACAGCAGGCCGCTCAGCTCGGCGGTGAGCGCCTCCCCGGTCTCGGGCCGCCCGTGGTACTGCGCGGGCGTGTTCTGGAGCAGCGCGATCCGCCACTCGCCGCCCGCACGCACGGCGAGGAGCGTGTGGATCGCGTTGACGTCCGGATTGAGGCTCGTCTGGCCGGCCGGAACCATGCCGACGACGGCGCGAAGAACCGCGACGTCGTCGGCGAGCGAACGGACGTCGCGAACCTTGAACACGTACCGCCCCGTCTCGTGGTCGGCGAAGATCCGCGCGAGCGCCGACTCGATCTCGGCACGCCCGTGCATCTCGCTGCCGTCGAAGCCGATGCTGTGCCCTTCGTCGTCGAACAGCTCGGCGAACGCGGCCGCGTCGCGCGCGTTCCACGCCTCGATCAGCCGCCGGTAGAGCTGCTCGATCTTCACCAGCCCGAGCAGCGGACGAGCTCGCGCATGAGCGGCTCGAACTGCCTTCCCCGGCTCGTCAGCCGGTACTCGACCGCGGGCGGCCGCGTGTCGAGCACGCGCCGCTCGAGCACGCCCGCCTCGACGAGCT
>JBJMJE010000057.1:0-5694 GCA_045806505.1 Gaiellaceae bacterium | reverse complement strand
GACCGTGATCGGCGTGATCGGCGACCGCGAGCTGATCGCGTCGCTGCCCCTGGAGGGCTACCCGGCGGTCGAGCAGGTGCTGCCGATCCTCAAGCCGTACAAGCTCGTCTCGCGCGAGATCTCGCCCGACCCGACGGTGATCGAGGTACGCGGGCGCAGGATCGGCGACGGCTACTTCGGCTTCATCGCGGGACCTTGCACCGTCGAGAACCGCGAGCAGACGATGATCACCGCGCGGACGGTCGCCGAGGCCGGCTGCACGATGCTCCGCGGCGGCGCGTTCAAGCCGCGCACATCGCCGTACGCGTTTCAGGGCCTCGGCCGGGAGGGGCTGCGGATCCTCGCCGAGGCGCGCGACGAGACCGGCCTGCCGCTCGTGACCGAGCTGATGGATCCGCGCGAGGTCGAGCCGGTCGTCGAGACGGCGGACGTGATCCAGATCGGCGCGCGCAACATGCAGAACTTCTCGCTGCTGGCGGAGGTCGGCAAGGCGCGGAAGCCGGTGCTGCTGAAACGCGGCGCGTCGGCCTCGGTCGAGGAGCTGCTGATGGCGGCCGAGTACGTCGTCCGCGAGGGAAACGCGGAGGTGATCCTCTGCGAGCGCGGGATCAAGACATTCGAGACGACGACGCGCTTCACGCTCGACATCAGCGCGATCCCCGTGCTCAAGCAGGAGACGCACCTGCCCGTGATCGTCGATCCGTCGCACGCGGCTGGCCGGCGCGACCTCGTGCTGCCGCTCGCACGCGCCGCCGTTGCAGCCGGCGCGGACGGGATCATCGTCGAGGTGCATCCGGAGCCCGAGCACGCTCTCTGCGACGCCGCACAACAGATTCCGGCCGCGGACTTCGCGCACTTCGCAGACGAGATCCGCGCGCTCTCGTCGCTGATGGGCAAAGTCGTCGGTTGATCCACCCGCAGCATTGACGATCGAGCCTGCGGCAGCGCTCGTCGGCGACGTCGCAGTTCCCGGCACGAAATCGATCTCCCACCGCGCGCTGCTCTTCGGCGCGATCGCCTACGGCGAGAGCGAGATCCGCGGCGTGGGGTGGTCGGGCGACGTCGAGTCGACGGCGAACGCGTTGCGCGCGCTCGGCGTCCGGGTCGACGCCGACGGCGACGACGCGCGGGTCACCGGCGTGGGACTGCGCGGGCTGCGTGCGCCGCAGGAGCCGCTCGACTGCGGCAACGCAGGCACGCTGATGCGGCTGATCGTCGGAGTCCTCGCGGGCCAGGACGGCACGTTCGTCCTCACCGGCGACGAGTCGCTGAGCTCGCGGCCGATGGAGCGGATCGCCGAGCCGCTGCGGCAGATGGGCGCGCGCGTCGAGACGACGGACGGGCACGCGCCGCTGACGGTCACCGGCGGAGCCGCACTGCACCCCGTCTCCTACGAGTTGCCGGTCGCGAGCGCGCAGGTGAAGTCGTGCGTGCTGCTCGCGGGGCTGTACGCGGACGACGGGCCGACGGTCGTCGTCGAAAAGGGGGCGCAGACGCGCGATCACACGGAGCGGATGCTGCGGGCCATGGGTGCGCGCGTCCAGTCGAGCCCGCGCCAGGCGTCGGTGTGGCCTGCGGAGCGACTCGCGCCGCTCTCGCTCGAGGTTCCGGGCGATTTCTCGTCCGCGGCGCCGCTCGTAGTCGCCGCGACCTTGCTCTCCGGCTCCGAGCTTCGCATCCACGGCGTGAACCTGAACCCGACCCGTACCGGCCTCCTCGGCGTCCTCGAGCGGATGGGCGCGCGCATCGCCGTCTTCAACCGGCGCACGCTCGCGGGGGAGCCCGCGGGAGACCTCGACGTGCGCGCGTCGGATCTGACGGCCACGACCGTCGCGCCCGAGGAGGTGCCGAGCATGATCGACGAGCTTCCCCTGTTCGCGCTTGCGGCCGGCATGGCTCACGGCGAGAGCCGGGTCGAAGGCGCACAGGAGTTGCGCGCAAAAGAGTCAAATCGCATCGAGAGCGTGACAACTTCGCTCAGAGGCCTTGGCATCCGCGTCTCGGCGAGTCACGATGGCTTCGGGGTGAGGGGGATTCCCACCCGCCCTAAGGGTGGGGGAATGTCCTCGGACGGCGATCATCGGCTCGCGATGCTCGGGGCCGTCGCCGGTCTCGTGTCGCGCGAGGGCGTGCGGCTCGAGGACGCTGAAGCCGTCGCTATAAGCGTCCCCGGCTTTTACGACCTCCTCGATTCAGTAACCAGACGATGATCGTTGCCATCGACGGGCCCGCCGGCGCGGGCAAGAGCACGGTCGCGCGGCGCCTCGCCGAGCGGCTCCAGTTCCGCTACCTCGACACCGGCGCGATGTACCGCGCGCTCACGTGGCTCGCGCTGAAGCGCGCCTTCGACCTCTCCGACGGCGAGCGCCTCGGCCAGCTGGCGCGCGACAATCCTGTCTCCTTCGAGGGCGACCGCCGCGTGTTCATCGGCGGCACCGACGTCACCGCGGCGATCCGCCGCACGCAGATCGACCGGATGGTGCCGGTCGTCGCTCGGCATCCCCCCGTGCGCGAGGTGATGCGTGAGCGCCAGCGCGAGCTCGGCCATGTCGGCGACGTCGTCATCGAGGGACGCGACATCGGCACCGTCGTGGCGCCCGATGCCGAGGTGAAGGTGTATCTCGTCGCCGATCCGTCCGTGCGCGCGCAGCGCCGCCTCGCCGAGCGGCCGGAGATCGGCGGCGACGCGCTCGCGACCGACCTCCGCCTGCGCGACCAGAGCGACGCGGCGCGCATGCGCCCGGCGCAGGACGCGCACGAGATCGACACGACGCAGCTGCAGGTCGCCGACGTGGTCGACCAGATCGAAGAGCTCGTTCGCGCAGTCCGCCAGCCGGCGTGATGCCCGGCCGGCGCCGCGACGTCTTCTGGGCCGCCGGGCGCGTCTACATGGGCGTGCCGGCGCGTCTCGCCGCACGCGCGCGTCTCTACGGCCGCGAGCGGATGCCCGCCGAGGGAGGTGTCGTCCTCGCGGTGAACCACCTGCACTGGATCGACGTCCCGCTCGTCGGCGTGCTCTCGCCGCGCAACCTCGCCTTCGTTGCGAAGTTCGAGGCCGTCGGCTTTCCGGGCTTCGGACGGTTCATCGCCGCGCACGGCACGATCGCCGTGCGGCGCGGCCAGTCGGACCGCGACGCCGTGAGGCAGATGCGCGCAGCAGTTCGCGGCGGCGACGTCCTCGGGCTCTTCGTGGAGGGGACGCGCCAGCGAAGCGGCCGGCCGGGCGAGGCGAAGCCCGGCGCGGCGATGGTCGCCATCCAGGAGGACGTTCCGGTGCTACCAGCGGCGATCTACGGCACGCAGTACTGGAAGCCCGGCAACTTCGCGCCGTGCTCGCTCGCCTACGGAGAGCCGATGCGCTTCGACGGCCTGCCGAAGAACGGCCGCGGCTACAAGGAGGCGACGGCCGAGCTCGAGGCGCGTATCCACGGCCTCTTCGCGTGGCTCGCCGACGTGCACGCACGCGGACGGCCGAAGGACGTGACGCCGCCGTGAGCGACAACGGCCTGATCGGCACCGTCGCGATAGTCGGCTTTCCGAACGTGGGCAAGTCGACGCTCGTCAATCGCCTCACCGGCACGCGCGGAGCGGTCGTGCACGAGACGCCCGGCGTCACGCGCGATCGCAAGGAGTTCGTCTGCGACTGGAACGGCAAGAGCTTCCTGCTGATCGACACGGGCGGCGTGGACGTCGCGGATCAGGCGCCGATGACACGCGCGATCGGGGAGCAGGCGCGCTCGGCCGTCGAGGAGGCCGATCTCATCCTCTTCGTGATCGACGCACGGACGGGCATCACGCCCGGCGACGAGGAGATCGCGCAGATCCTCCGTGAGTCACACAAGCCGACGCTCGTGCTCGCGAACAAGCTCGACGACCCGAAGCACGACGTGCTCGCGCACGACCTGCACCGGCTCGGGCTCGGCGACCCGATCCCGATCTCCGGGCTGCACGGGCACGGCACGGGCGACCTGCTCGACGAGGTGCTCGAGCACTTGCCCGGCACAGGGCGGCCGCAGATCGGCGAGGAGGCGATCCGCGTGGCGATCCTCGGCCGGCCGAACGTCGGTAAGTCGTCGCTCCTGAACGCGTTGCTGGGGCAGGAGCGCGTGATCGTCTCCGACGTGCCCGGAACCACGCGCGACGCGATCGACACGGCTCTCACGCGCGGCGAGACGACGTTCGTCCTCGTCGACACGGCGGGCATGCGGCGCAAGCGGCGGCAGCGTCAGGGCATCGAGTACTACTCGGAGCTGCGCGCGCTCGAGGCCGCCGAGCGGGCGGACGTGGCGCTCGTGCTCGTGGACGTCTCCGAGGGCGTCGTCGACCAGGATCTCGCGGTCGCCGACGTCGCGCGCAAGGCGATGTGCGCGACGATCGTCGTCCTCGCGAAGTGGGACGCCGGCATCGTCGGCATCGAAGACGTGCGGCCGCGGCTGGAGGCCCGGCTGCGCCAGCGGCCGCCGCTGATCGCCGTCTCCGCGAAGACCGGCCGCGGCGTCGAACGGTTGCTCGACCTGATCGAGAAGCAGTTCGTGACGTACGCGGCACGCGTGTCGACGGGCGAGCTGAACCGCTTCCTGCAAGAGCTGCGCGAGGACCGCCAGCCGCCGCAGCGTGCGGGCCGGCGGCTCAACCTGCTGTACGGCACTCAGACGGCACGGCGGCCGCCGCGCTTCCGCTTCTTCGTGAGCGACCCGTCGATCGTGACGCGCGACTACGCCTACTGGGTCGAGAACCGCGTGCGCGAGCGGTTCGCGCTCGAAGGCATTCCCGTCTCGATCGACTTCGTCCGGCGCGGATGAAGGTTGCGGTCGTCGGCGCGGGGTCGTGGGGGACCGCGTTCTCGCGGCTGCTGCTCGACAACGGGCATCAGGTCACGCTCCTCTGCAGGGACGCCGAGCAGGCGCGTTCCATCGCCGAGACCGGGCGCAACCCGAGGTACCTGACGCACGTGGACCTTTCGGGCGTTGTCCCGAGTCCAGGACGCGGGACATGGCCGGAAGCGACCGAGTTGATCGTCCTCGCGCTGCCGTCGTCGACCTTCGCCGAAGTGGCTCGCTCGCTGCCGGGCGACGCGCCGGTGCTCTCGCTGACGAAGGGGCTCGATCCCGCCACCGGCGCGCGCCTTTCCACGCTCGTCGCGGCGCGGCCGGTTGCCGTCCTGTCCGGGCCGAACCTCGCGGAGGAGATCGCGCGCGGCTTGCCGGCGGCCGCCGTCATCGCCTCGGAGGACGAGGCGCTCGCCGAGGAGCTGCAGGAAGCGATCAACTCGCTCGTCTTCCGTATCTACGTCAACCCGGACGTCGTCGGCGTCGAGCTCTGCGCTGCCGCGAAGAACGTGATCGCGCTCGCCGCCGGCGCCGTCGACGGGCTCGGCCTCGGCGACAACGGCAAGGCGGCGCTGATCACGCGCGGCCTCGTCGAGATGGCGCGGCTCGGCGAGGCGTGCGGCGGGCGTCCCGAGACGTTCGCCGGGCTCGCGGGCATGGGCGACCTGATCGTGACGTGCGAGGCGAAACGCGGACGCAACCGCACCGCGGGTGAGCTGATCGCCCGCGGAGCGACACCCGACGAAGCCGTGGCTCGGATCGGTCAGACCGTCGAGGGACTCACGACCGCGCCCGTCCTGCGCGACCTCGCGCGGCGCCTCGGCATCGAGATGCCGATCACGGACGGCGTGTGCGCCGTGCTCGA
>JBJMJE010000056.1:0-6789 GCA_045806505.1 Gaiellaceae bacterium | reverse complement strand
GGATCGTCTACGACATCGGCACGAACACGCTCACGCGCACGAACGGCGGCTCGTGGCTGTCCGACGGCTTCAAGAAGGGCCAGCAGGTCACGATCGGCCCGCTCGCCGGCACCTGGAACGTCGTCGACGTGACTGCGGCCGTGCTCACGCTGAACGGCCCGCAGCTGACTCCGTACCCGAACGTCTCGTACCTCGTGAAGGCGATCTCGCAGTACGTCGGGATCGTGAAGGCCGTCACGCAGACGACGATCACGCTGAACCTCGCGCTCTCGCTCGCCGACTTCCCGAACGGTCCCGACTTCCAGCCGGTCGTCGGCCAGGTGACGCGCGACCTCCGCGTGCTGAACCGCGTCGGCAACAGCGCGCCGTTCTTCGTCTTCCCGCTCGCGAACCCGTACCTGTACAGCGGCAACGACGTCGTCGACGCGCACCTGCTCGACTGGGCGGACGCGACGAACGCGCTCCGGTCCGTCGGCCTGACCGTCTACGGCGGCCCCGGCGACGACCTGATCATCGGCAGCCAGACCGGCGACCATCTCGCAGGCGGCTCCGGCGACGACACGATCCTCGGCCAGCGTGGCGAGGACCACATCTACGGCGACTCCGGCTTCAACGTCGACCTGATCACGCGCCTGCTCGACGTCGCCACCGTCGGCACGGGCCCGGCGGGCTACGCGGCGGCGAAGTTCAAGAACAAGGACGGACTCGTCGCGGGCAACGATCTGCTGTACGGCGAGGGCGTGGGCAGCGCGACGTTCGCGACGCCGACGGCGACGGCCGGCAACGACGACGACATCATCTTCGGCGACCTCGGCGTCGTCAGCCAGTACGTGGCCGGGCCGCGCGACGTCACGAAGGCGCTGCCGTCCCAGCCGCAGAAGCTGCAGACGACGCTGCTGACCCCGGCGCTCGGGAGCGACGGCGTCTCGGCAATCGACTCGCAGGCGCTGCAGAACGCGGGCAACGACTGGATCTACGGCAACGCCGACCGCGACATCCTGATCGGCGGCGCCGGCGACGACGCGATCGACGGCGGCATCCAGGACGACCTGATTTTCGGCGACAACGTCGAGCTCGACCGCACGGTCGGCGATACGACCAGCCCGCGCTTCCAGACGCTGACCGGCACGCTTCTGTACAGCCGCTCCGACCTGACGCCGGGTGCGACCGCCGACACGAGCGGCGTGCTCCTCGCCGACGGCACCGCGCGGCGCTTCCGCGACGCGGACGACGTGCCGTGGTGGGCCGAGTACGACGTGATGCAGCTCTGGCACGACTTCAACGCCGACCCGTCGCAGCCGATCGCGCCGACGCACTGGGCGGGCTCGTTCGGCAACGACTACATCGCCGGCAACCAGGGCAACGACATGGCATTCGGCGAGCTCGGCGACGACACGATCCAGGGCGACGGCTCGATCGACTACGTCGCGCACCGCCTGATCAGCGACACGACGGCCGCGAACGGCACCGTCGACCCGGCCTACAACGTCGCGCTGCTCGGCCGCGTCGCCGCGTACCGCACGCCGGGCGGCGTCACCGACCCGGTGGGCGCACTCACGCTCTACCCGTCCTTCGAGGCCTCGACCGACGGCGAGGACTACATCGAGGGAGGCGGCGGCCGCGACCTGATCTTCGGCGGCCTCGGCCAGGACGACGTCGTCGGCGGCAGCTCGAGCTTCTTCAGCCTCGTGAGCAACGACCAGCGGCCCGACTCGGGCGACGCCGTGTTCGGCGGCGCGGGCGCGAGGACGCACCGCGCCGCCGACACGACGTTCGCGAGCCTCGCGCTCACGCACGCGCGCGACGCAGACACCGTCGCCGGCGACAACGCCGACATCGTCCGGATCGTCGGCTTCGGCGGCGTCGACGTCGCGACCGGCAAGAACCTGAGCCTCGCCTCGACGCCGCGCTACGTCAGCTTCGTCTACGACAACTACGTCTGCGCCGCCGGCCAGGCGACGTGCGTCACGCCGTACGACGCGAACACGAAGCTCGTCGTCCGCGGCGTCACGCTGCGCGACTACACGGCGGGCGGCCCCGACTTCCAGCCGGCGCTCTTCAACACGAACACCGGCAACTGCGCCAACGGCTCGCCCGCGAGCGGGCCGTGCAGCAACGTGATCTCCAGCTGCACCGGCACCGGCGGCGCGTCGAGCAAGTACGTCGACATCGGCGGCCGCGACGAGGTGCACGGCGAGGCCGGCGACGACACCGTCTACGGCGAGTGCGGCGACGACACCATCTACGGCGATGCCCAGGACGACGACCTCTACGGCAACTGGGGCCAGGACTGGATCTCCGGCGGCACCGGGCAGGACGGGATCCTCGGCGACGACGGCCGCATCTTCACGAGCCGGAACAGCGGCTTCGGCTACACGTGGACGAACGCGACGGCTTCGTGGACGCAGTCCGGCTGCGAGAACAAGACCGCGGCGGACTACGACACGGCCAACTGCCTCACCGAGCCGCTCTTCGGGATCCGCGCGCTGCTCCGGAACGACCCGGACACGAAGACGGCCCAGGGCAACGTCCTCAGCGAGTTCACGTACACGCCGGGCCACGTGCAGGAGGCGACGATCAACATCGCGACGCGGCTCGCGAAGGCGGTCGACCTGACGCCGTTCAACGACACGCCCGCGCCGAACGGAGACAACCCGCTCTACGACGCGAACAACTCGGACGACGTCATCTTCGGCGGCTGGGACGACGACTTCATGCACGGCGGCTCCGGCGACGACGCGATGATGGGCGGCGAGGCGCTCGGCAAGTCGTACATCCAGCGCTACGACGACAGCGGCACCTGCACGCAGACGCAGACGAACCAGTGCGTGCTCGGCCTCGTCGAGACCGACTGGTACCACCCGTGGAACCCGGGCGACATTCTCCACTTCGGCGCCGATACGAACCCGTGGCTCGACAACCACCACATCGCGCAGCGCCTCGGCGAGTTCCTGCTCTACGACGAGTACGACCCGCGCCGCACGATCCTGTTCCAGCCGGACGGAACGGTCTGGCACTGCCTGGCCGTCTCGAACAGCGGCCACACCTGCACCGACACCGGCGGCGCGGCACCCGTCAACGGCCAGTACTTCCTCAACTTCGACCGCAACGACGGCCGCACGACGCCGCCCGGCTGCGTGTCGTTCGATCCGAACGGGACGTGCAACAAGCCGTTCGAGACGCGCAAGAGCGACGGCAACGACGCCATCTTCGGCGACCTCGGCAACGACTGGCTCGTCGGCGGCACGAGCAACAACGACGCCGCGCCCGCCGGTTGGCCGGCAGCGGTTCCGTGGGTCGTCAAGGGCGACACGTTGTGGGGCGGCTGGGGCAACGACCTGATGAACGCCGACGACGACCTCGCCGCGGGTTGCGTGAGCGCCGCCAACAACGGCACCTGTCTGCAGTACGGCGACACGTGGCTCAACGACATCCCCGACACGCACCCGAGTTACGAGGACCGCGTGTTCGGCGGGGCCGGCCTCGACGTCCTGATCGGGAACACGGGCGGCGACCGGCTGATCGACTGGGTCGGCGAGTTCAACAGCTACCTCGTCCCGTTCTCGCCGTTCGGAATCGCGACCGTGAGCCGCCAGGTCGAGCCGCAGTTGCCGGAGTTCCTCTACGCGCTCTCGCACAGCCAGGGCGCCGATCCGACGCGTGCCGAGGACAGCGCCGCGTTGAAGCCGCGGTACGGCGAGCCGAACGGCGAGATCGGGCTCGTGACGCAGCAGGATCACGGCATCTGGCAAACGCAGACCGGCAGCCCGAGCGATCCGCAGGCCGGCAACATCCCCGGGGGCCGCCGCGACGTCCTTCGCTCCGCCGACCTGAACGACGGCAAGATGCAGGGCTTCGCAGTCGACAGCGGCGTCTGGCAGGTCTCGGGCGGTGCGTTGAGCGTGGCGGCGGGCTCGCTCGGACAGGACGCCGCTGCCGTGCTCTACGTCGACCAGTACCTGCCGACGTACTACGAGCTCCTCGCGTCGGTGCAGGTCACGAAGCCGACAGCCGGCTGGAACGCGAACGCCTACGTCATCTTCGACTACTTCTCCCCGACTGACTTCAAGTTCGCCGGCATCGACGTGTCGCTGAACAAGGTCGTGCTCGGACACCGGACCGCGCAGGGGTGGGTCTACGACGCACAGGGGACGGTGCGCGGCTCGCTCGCCGCCGGCGTCTACTACGACGTGCAGGTGATCGTCAACGGCCTCGTCGTGAGCGTGCTGGTGAACGGCTCGAGCGTGTTGACGCAGCAGCTCGATCCACGCTGGATCGACGGCACGCCGAACGGGTTCAACCTCGGTCTCGTCGGCGTCGGCTCGAACAACTCGCGCGGCGTGTACGACAACATCGCGGTGCAGGTCCTGCCGCCGCAGTCGACGTTCGCGTCGACCGAGGACTACGCGGACGGCGTCGCCGATCTCTTCACCGGAGCGAAGACGGGTACCTGGCTTGCGTCGTCGGGGCGGTACGCCGGCACCGCGACCTCCTCGGGCGGAGCGATCGCGATGGTGAAGGCGCCGGTGAACGTGACGCCCGAGGCGTACCTCGAGTGGGAGACCGTGCTGAGGTCCGGCGGCGGGCTCGTGTTCGACTACTACTCGGCGGAGGACTACAAGTACGTCACGCTCGACGTCACTGCGGGCACCGTCACGATCGGGCACCGGATCAAGGGCCGCCTCGTCACCGACCTCACCGTCGCGGCGACGATGGCGGCGGGCGTCGACCAGAAGCTGACGCTTGCGCTGAGCGGCACCGGCGTCACGGTTTCGCTGAACGGCACGCAGCTGACGACCTACACGTTCTACGGCAACGTCGTCGACGGCGGGCTCGGGCTGCTCGTGAGGAGCGGCACGGTCTCGTTCGACAACACGCGCGTGCAGATCGGGACGCGCGTGATCAACGCACTGGACAACACGCCGCCGACGCTCGCCATTCCCGTTGACGTCACTCGCGCAACGGATCCCGGGAAGGCCACGGCTTCCATCGGCGACAGCACGATCGGCAGCGCGACCGCGAGCGACAACGTCGCGATCTCGTCGATCACGCTGGCCGGCGTACCTGCCGGCAACCTGTTTGGGATCGGCACGACCACGCTCACGTGGACGGCAACGGACATCTTCGGCAACAAGACGGTGAAGACGCAGAAGATCACCGTCGTCGACGTCGAGCGCCCGGTGCTGAACGTGCCGGCGAGCGTCAGCGTGACCGTCAGCGGCGCGCAGTCATCGATCGTCGTCGGCGACGCACAGCTCGGCACGGCGACGGCGACGGACAACGCGGGCGCGGTCACGATCGTCCGCAGCGGCGTGCCGGCCGGCAACATCTTCCCCGTCGGCAAGACGACGATCACGTACACGGCGACCGATGCCTCTGGCAACGTCACGACCGGAACGCAGACGGTGACGGTCGCGAGGCCGGGCGTCGTGCTCACGGCAGGCCCGAGTCAGGCCTCGTCGGAGGGCGCGACGGCGACGTTCAACCTCGGCTCGTTCTCCGGCGGCACAGGCCCGTACACGGTGACGGTCGAGTGGGGCGACGGCGCGAAGGCGACGTTCGCGGCGGCGCCGGGCGCGCTCTCGGCAGCTCACGCGTACCAGAACGATCGCGCGACGCCGTACGCGGTGAAGGTCACGGTGACGGACGCCGCGGGCACGACGGCGACCGGAAGCTTCTCGGTGACGGTCGCCAATGCCGCGCCGGCGTTGACGATCGGGGCGCCCGCGAGTGGCAAGGTCTTCGCGACCGGGAGCACCGTGAGCCTCAGCGCCTCCTTCACGGACGCCGGCACGGCCGACACGCACACCTGCACGATCGCCTGGGGGAACGGCGCGAGCAGCGCGGGAACCGTCACCGAGAGCGGCGGAGCCGGCACCTGCACGGGCAGCAACGTCTACCGGCAGACGGGCAACTACTCGATCACGGTAACCGTCGTCGACTCGTCCGGTGCGGCGACCACGAAGACGGTCGCCATCTCGGTGACGAAGAGCGGGACGATCGCGAGCAGCCTCTATGGCGCCGGCACAACGGCGGTTAGCTCCTCCCTCGTGTCGATGCGCTGGCTCGTTCGCCCCGGCTCGGCGCTGCGCGCCCAGCGCACGGCCGGCCTGCTGTGGAAGTCTGCGGCGAAGCGGATCGCGCACCTCGCCGCACCAGCGCGCTAGCCGCTTTTTCACCGTCCTTGACAGACACGTCTGGGGTCAGACCCCGGCCATGGCCGGTACAGACGATGTGGAAAGCGCGACGGCATGGTTGCACCGCCGCCGCCGTCCCGACGCGGGTTCGGTGGAGCGATCGTCACGCCCTCGTTACGTTCTGAGCGTCCGCGCGGGCCATGTCTGGGGTCAGACCCCGGCCATGCCCGGAAGAGCCACTACGCCGGAACGCGCTCGGGCTTGAGCTCCTCGCCGAAGCGAGCCCGCGCCACGAACTGACCCACGCCGGGCCGCGCGACGAGCTCGTCGCCGTCCACGAGCACCCGGCCGCGGAGCAGGACGAGGTCGACGGCGCCCGTCACCTCGGTTCCCTCGAAAAGGTTGTAATCCACCTTCGAGTGGTGCGTCGCGGCTGAAAGCGTGTGCTTCCGTTCCGGGTCGAAGACGACGATGTCGGCGTCCGAGCCCACGGCGATCGTGCCCTTGCGCGGGTAGAGGCCGAACAGCTTCGCGGGGTTCGTCGCGAGCAGCTCGACCATCCGATTCACGGAGATGCGCCCCTGCCGCGCGCCGAACTCGTGGATCATGTGCAGCCGGTTCTCGATCCCGGGCCCACCGTTCGGGATCTTCG
>JBJMJE010000055.1:0-4306 GCA_045806505.1 Gaiellaceae bacterium | reverse complement strand
ATCGTCGTCTTCGCGGGCGCGGCGCAGTTCGCGTCGCTGTCGGTCCTCGCAGCCGGCGGCACGGCCGGCGCGGCGATCGCCGCGGGCTTGCTGATGAACGCGCGATTTCTGCCGATGGGCTTTGCGGCCGCGCCTTCGCTCCGCGGTCGGTCTTTCGCGCGCGCTGCTCAGGGACAGGCGATCGTCGATGCTTCCTGGGCGCTCGCAAGCCGCCGCGACGGGACGTTCGATCGCGGCCTGTTGCTCGGCGCGACCATTCCCCAGGCGTTCGCGTGGATCTCCGGCACCATCGTCGGCGTCTTCGCCGGCGCGAGCCTCGCCCATCCGGAGCGCTTCGGCCTCGATGCGATCTTCCCGGCGTTCTACCTCGCGCTGCTCGTCGGCGAGCTGCGCACGGATCGCTCGCGGATCGCGGCGGCGCTCGGCGCAGTGATCGCGTTCGCGCTGATTCCCGTCGCCCCCGCGGGCGTGCCCGTGATCGCAGCGAGCGCCGCTGCGCTGATCGGACCGAGGCGTCGATGACGGCGTGGGTAACGACCGCCGTGCTCGCGCTCGGCACGATCGCGATCAAGGCCGCCGGCCCCCTTGCGTTCGGGCGGCGGCAGCCATCGGCGGCCGTGTCGGGCGTCATCGTGTTGATCGCGCCTTCGCTGCTCGCGGCGCTCGTCGTGTACGAGACGGTCCATGCACGCGCGCACGGCCTCGCGTTCGACGCCCGCCTGGTCGGCGTCGCAGCCGCAGCCGTCGCGCTCGCGCTGCGCCTTCCGCTCGCCGTCGTGATCGCGCTCGCCGCCGCCGCAGCAGCGACGGCTCGCGCCTTCACCTGAGCGACCGACCTAGGAGCCGTACGACCCGTGTGGCGCGCCGACGTACGGGAACTCGCCGAGCAGGTCGGAGTGCGCACGGACGCCGGTGTCCGTGACCTTGCCGTTCGTGAACAGGGTCAGGAAGTGAGCCGCGACGTCGTCGGTCAGCGTTCGGCCGCTGTGGGGATAGCCGGCGGGCTTCGTCGGGTCGTACGAGAGGACGTCGGGCAACAGCGTCTCGGCCACGCCCTTCGCGGCGTCGGGCGAGTACCCGCCTGCGTGCTCGAGGACGTGCGCGAAGCTGTCGACGAAGCGCGAGTCGCTCGCCGGTTCGCCGGCGAGATACGCGGCCTTCTCCTCGCCGGGGGAGAAGAAGACGGACTGCGACGGCTTCGCGCCTCGATCGGCCTGGACCCAGTCGCCGTCGCCGTTGTCGCCCGGCACGAGAATCCGATGCCAGAGCGCAACTGCACCCGAGCTTCCGAGCGCGTCGTTCGGCAACTCGAACGCCATGCTGCACACGTCCTTGTCGGCGAAGAAGTCGTTGCCCGTGAGCTGAAAGTCGTTGAGCACGCCCTCTGCGTCGAAGAAGAACGGGTCGCTGCGCCAACCCGCGAAGAACCGGTACTCGCCGTTCTGCGTCACCTGCGCATCCGAGCCCGTCGACACCGGCGCGCCCTGCACCACAACCTCGCCGTCGTCTCCCATGCCGGCAGCGTCGGCGCCTTCGACGCGGCGAACCGTCGCGGACTGCGCACCGTCGGCGTCGGCGAACCGCGTGCGGAACGCGACATCCGCGATGCCGTCGCCGTTCGTGTCGACCTTGAGCTCGTACACGGCCTCCGGCGCGAACGGCTCCTTCGTCGTCGCGCCGGGCGGGTTGATGCCGACCGACGGGTGCACGTCGACGATCAGGACCGTCCGCGCGGCGCCTCCCGGCGCGGGAAAGGCAAAGAGGTCCGTGTGGTCGACACGCGGGTCGCCGTGCGGGAACGAGAAGTCGGGACCTGAGTAGTGGTGCGCCATGGGCTGCCCCCTCTGGGGTCGCGGGACGGGGTCGCGCGATTCTTCCAGACGCCGCGTGCTGCGCGGCAGGGCTCAAAAGAGGGTCGCGCAGCCAGAGGAAAACGGAGAAGAGCGCGAGTCCCGCGATGACGACGGCCCAGAGCGGGCTTCCCTCGATCGCCTGCTTCACGAGGAACGCGGCGATCGCGCCGACGGCGATTCCGAGCACTGCACCGGCGAAACCTCAGAGCCGGGCTCTCGACGAGCGGTTGCTGCACGTGCTGCTCGGTGACGTCGTGCGAGCCACCGGGGAGGAATCTAAAGCGGTGCGCTGCGCACGTCCCGGCGTGCAGCCGAAAGTGTCCGCCGTCAAACCGCCGCTTTCGGCGTCATAGGAATGACTGATGCACAACTGGGTTGCGAGCGCCGCCGTCGGCACGGCAGCCGCGTCGATTGCGGCAGGCGTCGCGACGGTCTCGGGGACGACGCCGTTCTCGAGTTGCCAGGACGACCCGCAGACGGTGGTGCAGAACGCCGAGGTCGAGCCGTCGCTCGCGGTGGATCCGCGTCGGCCGGCGCGCGCGTACGTCGCGTACCAGCAGGACCGCTTTCGCGACGGCGCCGCCCGGGGCATCGTCGTCGGGACGACGAACGACGGCGGCCGGGCTTGGCGTCGGAGCGTGATCCGCGTCGGATTCTGCGCAACCGGAAGCCGGGAGCCGTTCCGCGTGACGGATCCATGGGTGTCCGTGGGCGCCGACGGCCGCGTCTACGTCCTCGCCGGTTCGTCCGCGACCACGTCGAGCGACGGCGGCACGCACTGGACACCGCCGGTCGCGCTGACGTCGCGCACGGCGCAGACGTTGCCGGACAAGGGATCGTTGACGGCCGACCCGGTGCACGCCGGCGTCGCGTACGCGGTCTGGGCACGCTTCGTGATCCCGAGCAGCGGGCCACCCGTCCAGAGCGACGCGATGCTCGCGAAGACGACCGACGGCGGCCGAACCTGGTCATCGCCGAAGGTGATCCTCCGGCGTGGACGCGACGCAGGATCGATCGCCAGCGTCATCGTCCCCGACCCGCGACGCACTCGCCTGTACCACTTCGCGTTCTGGCAGGTCGGTGTCGTGCCGAGCGTGCGGCGGCCGGGGCGTCTGATCGTCCAGTCGTCGAGCGACGGCGGCGGACACTGGTCTGCGCCGCGCACGATCGCGCAGGCGTACACGGTCGCGCTCGCCAGCCGCGAGGCATACAGCGGCAACAAGATCCGGACGGGATTCGCCGTCCCGTCGTTCGCCGTCGACCGCCGCAGCGGCACGCTCTATGCCGCCTGGCAGGACGCGCGCTTCAGCAGCGGCCGCCGGTTCGATCAGATCGCATTCGCAAGCTCTCGCGACGGCGGCCGGACGTGGAGCCGCCCGCGGCGGATCAGCTCGTCGTCGGTGCAGGCGTTCGTCCCGATCGTGGCCGTCGCGCCGAGCGGCGCGCTCGGCGTCGCCTTCTATGAGACCGCGGCCGGTCGCTCGCGGCACCGCACGGCGACGCGCTACGTGCTCGCGACCTCGCGCGACGGCGGGCAGACGTTCGCGACGAGGACGGTCGGCCAGCCGTTCGACCTCGCGGCGGCGCCGCTGATGCAGTCGGTGCCGGAGCTCGCGGTGCCGCCGGGCCTCTTCCTCGGCGACTACATGGGCATCGACGCGGCGGCAAACCGGTTCCACCTCGCGTTCGTGACGACGAACCACTCGCGGACGAACGCGACCGACGTCCGCTATGCAGTCGTCAATCGCTGAGCCGTTCCGCGCGAGCCGCCGGGCTCACCCGCCCGAAGGATGGTCAGCTTCGGATAGAAACCACCACCGTGGCCGACCTGATCTACTCGGCGATTGCTTCCCTCGACGGCTATGTCGCCGATGAGGACGGCAACTTCGACTGGGCTGCTCCGGACGAGGAGGTGCACGCGTTCGTCAACCAGCTCGAGCGGCCGATCGGCACGTATCTGTACGGGCGGCGGATGTACGAGACGATGGTGTTCTGGGAAAGCCCGCCGGACGCAGCCGCGGAGCCGCCGGCCTTCCGCGAGTACGCCGAGATCTGGCAAAGCGCCGACAAGATCGTCTACTCGAAGACGCTGGCGACCGTAGCCGGCGCGAGGACGCGGATCGAGCGGGAGTTCGAGCCGGAGGCGGTCAGGCGGCTCAAGGCGACGGCGGCGCGTGACATCACCGTCGGCGGGCCCGAGCTTGCGGGCCCATGCAATTGCGGCGGGGCTGGTTGACGAGTACCAGCTGTTCCTCGTGCATGTCGTCGTCGGAGGCGGCAAGCGCGCTCTCCCCGAGCTGCGCGTGAACCTGGAGTTGCTGGACGAGCGAAGCTTCCGAAACGGCACGGTCTACCTCCGCTACCGGACCCGCCGCTGATGACCGGTGGAGGTCGTCAGGCCATCTCCGGCACGGCGTCGAACGGCATCGCTGCCGGCGTGTAGGCCGGGCCGT
>JBJMJE010000054.1:0-25364 GCA_045806505.1 Gaiellaceae bacterium | reverse complement strand
CACGACGGCACCGGCGCGTTCACCGCAGCAGACTCGGCGCTCTTCACGGACGAGGCGCTCGACACGTCCGCGGTCGCGCTCGTCGACCTCAACAACGACCACAAGCTCGATCTGATCGTCGGCAACACCGGGAACCAGCTGAGCGGCTCCGACGGCTCGCTGACGAACGACGACGACACCTTCACCGCCGCATCCGGGACCTTCACGTCTGCGCTCGCCGGCCGGACGATCACGATCGGCGCCGCCGTCTACACGATCAAGGGCGCGGTGAGCGCGACGACGCTGAAGCTCGACCGGAAGGCGACGGCGGACCTGAGCGGGCTCGCCTGGTCGGTCGCGGCCACGGGAGAGGTCTTCCTCAACGAGGGCTCGACCGGCTCGACGTGGAACGGCTTCGCGACGACGCCGGCCGTCCGCTTCGGCGGCGCCGGCGTCCACATCACGTCGCTCGCCGTGGGCGACTTCGACGGCGACGGCCGTTCCGACGTCGTCGTCGGCACTGCGGCGGGCAGCGCGACGCTGCTGCTCGTCAATCGCGGCGGCACGGGGACCGGCTGGCTCGGGTTGCGGACGACCTTCCTCGGCGGAACGACGGACGACACGACGGCCGTCGCGCTGGCGAACGTCACCAACGGCTCCGGCCCCGACCTGATCGTCCTCAACGACGGCAGCGCAAATCTGCTCTACAGGCCGGAGTCGACGAAGCTGACGCGCGTCGCGCTCGTCGACGTCAGCGCCAGCCTCGGCGGCCTCCAGATCAAGGACGGCAACGGCGCGTTCATCCTCACAGCAGGCGGCGTCGCCGGGACGTTCTCGGGAACGATCGCGGCGGCGGCGGGCGGCTTCAACGCCAACGTCAGCGTCGCCGTCCGGATCAACCAGACGACGTCGCCGGTCGACGAGACGATGGAGATCGGCGGCCGCACGATCAACGTTCGCTTCTCCCCCACCGAGATCGCGACGGGGGCAGGGCCGTTCTTCCAGTTCTCCGGCTCCGGGACGATCAAGCTCGGCAACTTCGTCGAGATCCGCGGCACGATCACGTTCGGCGCGAGCGAGGTGCACGCGACGGGTGTCACGGTGTTCCTCGGACAGGGGCCGGCGTTCCTCGACGACGGCTCGATCAACCCCGACGCGCGCGGCGTCTACATCACGGGCGCCGAGTTCTACGCGATCGAAGCGAACGGCGGGCGCGCGTTCAGCGCTGTCGGCACCGTCCAGATTGTCGGCATCCCGGGCGTCACGCTTGCCGGCACCGTCCGCGTCAAGTTCAACACGACGGGCGCGGCGCAGTTCGGCAGCGCCGGCGACTTCGCAGTGGCAGCCGCGAATCCGACGCAGTCCTTCTCGGGGACCATCACGATCAACCTGTTCGGGCTGGAGCTCTCCGGGCCGATCGGCTTCACGCGCAACGAGGCCGGGAACCTCGTCGTCACGCTCGGCGGCGCAAGTCCCGTCCACCTCACGCTCGGCCCGATCTCGATCAACATCCCGAGCGCGTCGTTCGAGGTCTCTCCTGCCGGTCTCGTCGCTTCGCTGACCGTGACTCTTTCGGCGAGCGGCACGGACGGCGCGACGACGTCCGGTTCCGCGACGTTCACCGCGGCTTCCGGGAGCTTCGCGACGGCCGACCGCGGCAAGACGATCAAGATCGGCAGCGCGACGTACGTCATCCAGGCCGTGACGAGCGCGACGGAGGTGACGCTCGACCGCAACGCGACGGCGACCGCGAGCGGCCTGGCGTGGGCGCTCGCGTTCACGCTCCCGGGCGTCTCGATCAACCCCGGCACGTTCACGCTTCTGATCAACACGACGCAGGTGGCATCCACGTCGCCCGCAATCCCCGCGCGCACGATCCGCGTCCGCGCCCAGGGGCTCGAGATCACCGTGGGCGGCATCACGCTCGGCGGCGACTTCGAGTTCGAGCAGGTCACCGGCACGTTGAGCCCGCAGGCGCCGCCGGGCACGCTCCCGCCGAAGACGATTCGCATCGCGGCGAGCAACGTGCACTTCGACCTCGCCGGCGTCGTCACGGTCGCCGGCGGGCACGGAATCTTCGTCATCACCGACACCGGGATCGCTGGAAAGCTCGAGGCGACCGTGACGGCGCCGTTCCTGACGGGCACCTTCGGCGTCGCGATCAACACGTCGATGCGCGCGATCAGCGAGCAGCTCGGCTCCGAGACCCTCACGCTCCCGGCCGGCCCGTACCTCCGCGTGCAGGGCACCGGCATCCGTATCGACATCGCGGGCCAGCGCGCCTCGGCCGACGTCGTCCTCGAGAAGGCAACCGTCGGGGTCGAGAGCGTCGTGCGGGTGCTCATCACGAACGCGAGCGCAGCCTTCGGCGACGGGACGACGAACTTCGTCACGCTCTCCGGCGGCAGCGGCTTCCTCGTGCTGCGGACCGCCGGCCTCGCCGGCGAGGTGAGCGGCAACGTCGCGATCGCGATCCCGGGCGTGAGCGTTCAGGGTCACTTCACGCTCGCGATCAACAACACGAGCGCGGCGGTGCACGAAACGATCGCCTACGGCCCGGCGCCCGGCGCGACGCGCGCCGTCGTCATCGGCGACGTGAACGGCGACAACAAGCCCGACATGATCGTCGGTCTGTTCGGCGGCAAGAACGTGCTGTACATCAACGACGGCACGGCGAACCCGTTCTCGAGCCTGCCGGGCCTCGTGATCGGCAACGAGGACGACGACACGACGTCGCTGGCGCTCGTCGACGTCGACGGCGACAACGATCGCGACCTGATCGTCGGCAACGCCGGGAGTGACTCGAACCGCCTCTACCTGAACGACGGCGCCGGCGTCTTCACGCTCGCCACGGCGTCGCTCGGCACCGGCGCCAACGCAGTCGCCGTCGGCGACCTGAACGGCGACGGCTTCGCGGACGTCGTGTTCGGCGGCAACGGCGACAGCGCGAACGCGATCTACCTGAACGGCGGCCGCGATTCGACGACGCAGGCGTGGAACGGCTTCACGGCGTTCACGACCGGCACGTTCCAGAACGCGACGACCGACACGCGTGCGCTGGTGCTGACGGACCTCGACGGCGACGGCAAGCTGGACCTCGTCGCCGGAAGCCACGGCGCGAAGACGAAGGTCTTCCGGAACGCCGGCGTCGCGTCGAACGTCTGGCAGGGCTTCGCAGCGACTCCCACGGAGCTCGGCAGCGATACGGACAACACCACGGCGCTCGCGGTCGGTGACCTCGACGGCGACGGCTTCGCCGACATCGTCGTCGGCAACGACCAGCAGGTCAGCCGCGCCTACCTCAACGGGTCGACGCCGTCGCACCTCGCGTTCACCGGGTTCGACATCACGGGCACGGGTGCGCTGGCGACCACGTCGCTCGCGCTTCTCGACGTCGACGTGGACGGCGACCTCGATCTCGTCGTCGGAGTCGACGGCGCGGCGAACATGCTCTTCCTCAACGGCGGCACGGCTGTTGCGAAGAGCGGCACCGACGGCGTGACGCATGCGAGCTCGGCGGCGTTCAGCTCGCCGTCACTGGACTTCGGCTCCGCCGAGAGCCCCGTCGGCCAGGTCGTGACGATCGCCGGGACGCGGTACGTCGTCACCGCGTTCACGGATCAGGTCCCGGCCGCACCGCCGACGGTGCAGACGGACGCAACGCTGACACTCGACCGCAACGCGACCGGCGGAGAGGCCACGGGCCTCGCCTGGTCGTTCCGCACGTGGAACGGCTTCACCGCCTCGACGACGGCGTTCACGGGCGACACCACGCACACCAAGGCGCTGGCGACCGGCGACCTGAACGCGGACGGCCGGGCCGATCTCGTCTCCGGCAACAACAACGAGCCGACCCGCATCTACGACGGCACGTCGGGACTTGCCGCAGGCGCCGACCTCGGCGTGTTCGAGCTCGAACTCGAAGGCGGCCCGTACCTGCGCGTCGAGGGCGACGACGTCGTCATCGTCGTCGCCGGCCAGCGGCTCGAGGGCAGCTTCCGCTTCACGCAGCGCACGCTCGCGAACGGCACGCGAATCGTCCAGATCGACGTGCCGTCAGCGCACATCAGCCTCGCCGACGGCCTGATCGACCTCGACGTAGCCGGCTCGCTGCAGATCTCGCCGGCCGGCATCGCCGGGAGCCTGATCGTGAGCGTGCCGCAGGGCGACCCGCTGGTCCTCGGCCCCGTATCGCTCACCGGCACGTTCCACCTGCTCCTGAACACGTCCACGACCGCCGTCGTGCTCCCTGACGGCAAGGGCGCGTCGGACGGCGCGACGACGAGCAATTCCGCGACGTTCACCGCGCTGTCCGGCAACTTCACCACGAGTGACCTCGGCAGGACGATCACGATCGGCAGCGCGCAGTACGTCATCCGCACCGTCGTCTCGCCGACGGCGGTCACGCTCGACCGGAACGCGACGGCGACGGCATCCAACCTCACGTGGTCCATGGCCGCAACGAGGCTTCCCGCCGGCAGCTTCCTGCGGATCGAGGGAACCGGCGTCAGCTTCAGCTTCGACACCGCGAGCTTCAGCGCAGACGTCGTCGTCCAGCAGACGACGAACACGGCGGGCCAGAAGCGGCTGACGATCGCGGTCGCGAACCTGACGGTGAAGTTCGGCAGCACGACCGTGCTCGACCAGGGCGAGGGCGTGCTGCTCGTCCTGCCGACCGGCATCGCCGGCCAGGTCAGCGGCCACGTCGACTTCTCGTCGCTCGTCCCGGGCGTCACGCTGCTCGGCACCTTCGGGCTCGCGATCAACCGGACGAACGCGCGCGTCACGGAGAGCGTCACCGTCGGCGCCCGCACGCTCTCGCTCGACCTGCCCGCCGGGCCGTTCGTCCGGATCTTCGGCACCGGCGTCCAGCTCGTCGTCATGGGCCAGAGCCTCAGCGGCGACTTCTCGATCGAGCAGAGCGCGATCGCGACGCGGATCGTCGCGAGCAACGTCACGCTGCGGATCGGCACCGGCACGACCGACCTGATCACGATCACGAACGGCTCGGCGAACTTCCTCGTCTCGGGTGGAATTGCCGGCACGTTGAGCGGCACCGTCACGCTCAACATCCCGGGCATCACGTTCGAGGGAACGCTGCGCCTCGAGCTCAACACCTCGCCGACCGCGACGCTCAACGGCATCGCGCCGAACACCCTGCGGATCGGCGCGACGAACCTGAAGCTGAACGTCGCGGGCCAGCAGCTCTCCGGGAACTTCTTCTTCTCGCAAACCGGGGCCGGCACGGGCCGCGTCATCCGGCTCACTGCGGACAACGTCAGGATCTTCCTCGGCGCGCCCGACGCCGGCATCGAGATCACGGAAGGCCACGGCGACTTCCTGGTCACGAACGCGGGGATCGCCGGCGAGGTCTCCGCTCATCTCGAGGCGCACCTGCCGAGCGCGCTCGACGGCGTCCTCTCGATTCCGCAGTTCACCGTCTCGCTGCAGATCAACAACACGACGCGCGCGGTCGACGACGGGGCGCTGCACCTCCCGGCCGGGCCGTTCCTGCGCGTCGAGGTCGTCGTCGACGCGGCGGCTCCGATCGTCATCTTCGGCCAGAGCATCAGCGGCGCCTTTGCGTTCGAGCAGGTCAAGGGCGCCGGTCTCGACGGCAGGCTCAACACGTCCGACGACACGAAGATCCTCAAGATCGCGGCATCCGAGATCGAGCTCCGGCTCGGCGCGGCGGACGCCGGCATCCACATCGAGCACGGCAGCGCGAAGCTGCTCATCACGCCCGAAGGCATCGCCGGCGAGATCAGCGCGACGGCAACGCTCAACCTCACGTCGTCGATCAGCGCGCACGTGGACGACATTCGCGTGACGATCAACACGATGGCGCGGAACAACGCGCCGCTCGCAGTCAACGAGCAGTTCACCGTCAACGGCGTCACGGACACGCTGTCGCTCGAGGCGGGCCGCTACATCCGCGTCGCGCTCACCGGACTCGCGATCAACATCTTCGGCTTCACCGTCCGCGGCGACTTCACCGTCGAGCGAATCACGCTGCTCGGCGCGGACAACGCCTTCGGCGGCTCTGGCGCCAACGCCGACGCGACGCACCTGCGGATCACGATCGCGAACCTCGGGCTCAAGATCGGCAACGACCAGCGTGACTTCGTGACGGTCTCGAACGGCCAGGGCGTGCTCGAGATCGTGAGCGAGAGCGCGAACGCCCAGGAGAGGGGCGCTTACGGCCGCATCTCGGCAACGGTCGTCGTGAGCATCCCGGGCGTCTCCGTCGGCGGCACGTTCGAGGTGCGGCTGAACACGACGGGCGTTTCGCACGCCGTCGCATTGCCGGACGGGACGAACAGCGTCACGCTCGCCGCCGGCGCGATCGCGATCAAGGGGTCGAACGTCTTCCTCGAGGCGTTCGGCCAGCGGCTGAGCGGCACCTTCACGTTCACCAGGGTCGGAAACCTGATCTCGGTCGACCTCGAGAACGTCACGCTCGCGCTCGGCAACGGCAGCCAGACGCTCGTGACGGTGACGATCACCACCGGGCAGATCAGGGTTCTGAACGACGGCGTCGCGGCGAGCATCACGGCCACGATTGCGCTGGCGCCGAGCCTCACCGAGGACTTCGACATCGACCTCGGTCTCGGGTCGATCACGTTCGAGATCAACACCACGAGCACGACGCAGCTCGCGGCCATGGTACCCGGACGCACGCTGCGCGTGCGCATCCAGAACGTGGACCTCACCGTCGTCGGCCAGTCTCTGCACGTCGACGAGTTCACGTTCGAGCAGACGACGACGGCCACCAACACCAAGGTCGTCCGCGTCGGCCTCACGGGCGTCGACCTCAGGATCGGCACGGACGACGCCAACCTGCAGTTCACGAACATCAACGGCGCGCTGCTGATCACGCCGCAGGGGATCGCGGGCAAGCTGACCGGCACGCCGACGGTGACGCTGCCCGGCTTCACGATCACGGGCAACGTCGACGTGCAGTTCAACCGCTCGAGGGTCGCCGTCAACGAGTCGATTGGCGGCTTCGCGCTCGTGCTCGATCCGGGCCCGTACGTGCGCGTCGCGGCGAACCACCTGACGATCACGATCGAGGGCACCGCCGTCACGGCGGACTTCTTCTTCGAGAACGCGACGCGCGCGAACAACACGACGGTCACCAAGATCGGCGTCGCGAACCTCGACATCGCCGGCCAGATCACCGGTGCGAGCGGCGCCCTGCTGATCCTCCCGAACTGGAACAACAGCGGCACCGGGATGGCCGGCGTCGTGATGGGCCACTTCGGATCGACGGCGTCAGTCGGGTTCAGCTTCAACACGCTCAGCGACCCCGTGGCCTGCACGACTGCCACGCGCCCGAACCCGGGTTGCGTCGACGTCGACGAGACCGTGAAGGTGAACGACGTCGACGTGCACATCCAGGCGAAGGGCCACCAGCGGTTCCAGGCGCTCCTGCAGGCGAACTTCAACTTCGGCGACGTGCTCGAGGTGCGCGGCGACTTCAGCCTCGACAGCGGCGGCGGCTTCAGCGGTCAAGGACTCGAGATCTTCCTCGGCAAGGGCCCGTCGCTGATCAACGGCAACCCGAACCCGGATGCGATCGGCCTGCTCGTAACCAACGCGTCCCCCGACTTCCAGAGCCTCACCGGCGGTTACGCGCTGTACGCGACCGGCACGTTGGCGCTCGTCGGCCTCGACGGGCTGACGGTTCGCGGAACGATCACGTTCCAGATCAACACGACGTCGCAGCCGTCGACCCTGAACGGCCATCAGATCAACCCGAACACGTTCGCCTTCGAGGGCACGCAGATCGTGTTCTCCGTTGCGGGCGTCTTCACCGTCAGCGGCAACCTCTCGGTGGCGCGCCAGCCGAACGGGACGCTCGACATCAACATGTCGGCCGCCTCGGTCGCCGTGACGATCAGCGGCCAGGAGGTCGTGTCCCTCCAGGGCTCCGCGAGCTTCTCGATCAGCCCGCTCACCGGCTTCCGGCTCTCGACGTTCAAGGTCGACGGCTTCAAGATCTTCGGCGAGGGTCCCGACGCGCCGAGCAACTACGGCCAGCAACCGGCGAAGCCGCCGACCGCCGACCTTGCCGACCCGTTCAACGGCAAGTCGCTGACGGCGTCACAGCTCAACACACTCGGCCACATCGACGTCCAGTTCAACGATCGCAGCGGCACCGGCATCAAGGAGGCCTCGATCATCGACAACGAGGCCGAGTTCGAGGTGCTGCTGAACGGCAGCGTCGTACCGGGCGTGACGTTCCTGGCGCCGACGCGCGTCTCGGGCAACACGTTCCAGTACAGGTTCACCGGCAGCTTCCCGACCGGCGCGACCGGCATCGTCACCGTGCGGTTCATCGCGAACCGGTTCTCGGACAACTTCAACACGACGGGCACGCCGAACGCCGGCGAGACCGAGCAGTTCTACCTCGTCAATACGCTGCCGGGCGGCGCCCTGGCACCGCCGCCGCCGGTCGCAGTCCTCGCGAGCCCGACGAACGGCGAGTCCCTCACCGCGCAGGCGTTGAACGCGCGGCGGTACATCGACATCACGTACCAGAGCACGAACGGCGTGGCGATCAACAAGCAGAGCATCATCGACGCGGCCGGCGAGTTCACGATCACGGGCGCAGGCGTCGCCGATCTTGCGGTCGATGCGACAAACCACCCGATCCTCGTCGGCGAGCCGAGCCTCGTCGCAGGGACGGCGAACTCCGCGACCTCGGTGACGTACCGCTACTTCCTGAAGGACAAGAACGCGCAGAACGCGATCGACCTCTTCCAGCCGGGCGCGGTCACGATCGCGTTCGATACCACCTCGTTCTGCACCGGCGCGAACCCCGGCGCCGTGACGTGCGACGCCGCGAATGCGAACGGCGCCGGCATGACCCAGTCCTTCACGCTCAGCGCGGCGGCTCCGGGCGCGGCGACCGCGACGGGCGTCGTCAACCTCGGGCCGCTCCGCCTGCAGGGCCCGACCGTCGGGCTCGCGGACTTCGGCTTCAAGGACGGCATGGTCGTGCTCACGGTCGCGATCGGCCTCGACCGTGCGACGCTCGCCTTGGGCAGCGCGGCGCAGGCGCAGCAGAGCGGCGTCACGGTCGACCTGACCGGGATCCTCGGCACCTTCGACGTCGCCGTCGACGTGTTCGGCCTGCTGAGCGGCAACTTCCGCGTCAACGTCCCGGGCAAGTTCAGCCTGCGCATCGCGGGGCTCGAGGTGAAGGTTCCGGACGTCGTGACGGTCAACGCAGAGGGCATCCAGGTGCAGTACGACCCCGCCGGACCGGCGAGCCAGGAGCTCGTCCGCGTCAACAGCGCGACCATCGTCTTCCCGAAGTTCAACGTGCGCGGGATCATCCGGCCGTTCGACCCGAACGCCGGCCGCAACGTGACCGATCCGGGCAACGCGCAAGGCATCATCCCCGGCCTCGTCGTTCGCGGCAACGGCTTCTCGCTCGGCGTCGTGGAGCTCCGGATCGGCGGCGTCCCGGCGCCCAACGGCACCGCGGCGACCCCCACCGCGGGCGACGGAAAGATCCGGCTCGGCAGCGTCCTCGAGTTCGACGACATCCGGATCGGCGTCCAGAACTTCTCCGTCACCTTCGGCACGGCGATCGACTTCAACGGCTCGATCTACGTCGCGTCGGGCGGCGCGAAGCTCTTCCCGGGCGGCGCGTTCTCCGTCTCGATCAGCGACCGCAAGACGGCCGACGACCGCAACGCGGACGGCAGCGACAACGACGAGGCGATCCGGCTCCAGCTCTCGTTCTCGCACGGCAAGGTCGACTCGTTCCAGTTCCAGGTCGACACGCTCGAGGTCAAGCTGTCGACGTTCGTCACGCTGAAGGCGACCGGCTTCAGCCTCAACACCGGCGCGGCGGCCAACGAGGAGCTCGTCTCCTTCGTGTCCGTCGGCGCGAAGGTCAAGATCGGTCCGGTCGAGGTCACCGGCGAGGCGCGGAACTTCGCGTTCCTCGGCGACGGCACCTTCAAGACGAAGAAGGACTTCGGCGTGTTCCTGAGCGTCGGCTCCTCCACCGGCTCGGCATTCGGAATCCCGTCGATCCTCGGCGTGCGCATCGACGAGATCGGCGTTCAGTGGGTGGATATCGAGCACCACCCGGAGGACTTCGTCCTCACGGTGTCCGCGAGCGTGACCGAGGTCAAGGTCATTCCGGGGCTCGTCGTCTCCGGCGCGATCAAGGGGATGAAGATCCAGCCCTCGCTGCTCGCAGACGGCAAGTTCCCGATCATCTCGATCGACGCCTTCGGCGTCTCCGTCAAGGGCGACATGTTCGGCGGCGAGCTCGACGCGCAGCTGATCGGCGGGGTCCTGAAGCTCGACAAGAACTACAACATCATCGGGACGTTCGACAACACGACGCCGGTGGCGCAGCGCGTCTTCTATCTCGGCATCGAAGGCGGCTTCTCGATGGCGGGCATGGCCGGCTTCACCATCCGCCTCGGCCTCAGCGAGCTCGGGCCGCTCCAGGTGCTGATCAACGTCGAGGTGCCCGGCGGCCTCCTGCTCGAGCCGATCACCGGACTGTCGATGAACGACTTCGTCGCCGGCGTCGAGTTCTTCAAGACGTTGCCGTCGATCGACGACCCGTTCGCGCTCCGCAATCCCGACTTCCAGCTGCCGACGCAGATCAGCGTCGCCGACTGGCTGACGTCGCTGCAGGGGCAGGTTGCGCGACAGGCCAAGACCCTGCACGACAACCCCGGGCAGAGCGGGTTCGCGGCCGCCTTCACCTCGCCGATGCTGATCACCGGCTCGGCGAAGATCTTCACGATCTACACGTCGCAGGAGATCTTCAACGGCCAGGTGACGGTGAAGATCTCGACCGACGGCAAGATCCTGATCATCGGCACGCTGAACTTCGCGCACGACCTGATCAGCATCAGCGGCAGGTTGTACGCCGACCTCTCGAAGATCAGCTCGGGTAACGCAACCGTCCTCTTCCTCGCCGACATCCCGGATCAGGTCAGGCTGCTGACGATCTACGGGAAGCTGAAGATGGGCTTCACGAACGCGTCCGGCGAGGAAGTCGCGTTCGACGTCGTCGACGCGCCGACGTCCGCGCCGGCCGGGACTGCAACGCCGACGGCGCAGCTCGTCAGCCCCGCGCCCGGAGGCGGCTCGGTCGACATCAACGTCGTCACGGGAACCGCGACCAATCCGGCCGGCGCCGCGCAGGACTACCTCGACGTCGTCTACCGGGCGCCGAGCGGTGCGTCGCTCGACTACTCGTCGATCCTCAACGCGACGACGACACACTTCACCCTGAGCGGCGCCGGCTTCAGCACTCCGTTGGCGGTCACTGCGAGGCCGACGCCGATGGCGACGCTCTCGCTCGACGACGGCCTCACCGTGCTCCCGCTGACGTTCGACCCGGCGACGAACACCGTCTGGCGCTGGGGCCCGAGCCGCGAGGTCTACGGCGAGGAGAGCGCCCTCGCCGCCTGCATCGCCGCCGTGCGCGTCGGCTGCCGCGTCGAGAACGTCAACGTCGAGAACCCGATGACGCACGTCATCTCGGCGCAGCGCAAGACGACCGCGCTCGCGCGCGAGACCGTCGCCACCGCGGCGGATCTTCCGAGCGGCACAGCCGTGTCCGAGAACGCGCTCCTGGCGGTCGCCGCGGCGAAGACGGGCACGAACCGCTTCCGCTACGCCCTCGGCAGCGTCGACTGGGCGCTCGGCGTCGTGACTGTCGATTTCGCGCCCGATGCGTTCAAGAACGCAAACACGACCCTCGCCGACGGCACGACGACGCCGGGCGCGTCCAACACCTTGTTCACGTTGACCTTCACCGTCCAGGGCGGCACCGCGCGCCTCGTCGACCCCGGCGCCGGCGGCTCGATCGACGTCAACGTCCTCAACGACCGCAACTGGATCGACGTCGAGTTCGTCGCTCCGACGGGCTTGAAGATCGACGCGGGCTCCATCGCCGACCTCGATCCGGAGTTCACGCTCACCGGCGCCGGCGTCGGCTCCACCACGCTCGACGCGACGCGCGCACCGTCCCTCGTGCTGGGTGATCCGGGCGTGGCGGGCGCGACGCTCACGTACCGCTACTGGCTGACCGGCCGCTTCGCGACGACCGGCGACGTGAGGCTGACCTACCTCGCCAACGGCTGGTCGTTCAACCTCGCGTCGCAGCCGACGGTGCCGGCGGCGACGATCGGCCCGCAGTACCTCGACGTCGTCTTCCCCGATCCGGGTGACGGCTACGCGATCCTCACCTCGAGCGTCAACCACGGAGAGATCACGCTCCGTCTGCTCGACCCGGCGACGAACCTCGCGACGGCCACGTCCGGCTGGACGGTCTCGATCGACACGAACACTCCCGTCGTGCAGCTCGACACGAACGTCTTCCGCTACAAGCTCATCATCGCCGTCGACGCCTCGCCGCGCCTCGCCTCGGTCATCGTCGAGTACTCCTTCGTCAGCGGCACCTGGCAGCGGCAGGTCGAAGACGGCAGCGCCGCTGCGGCGGACGTCACGTGGACGACGGCGCCGGAGCCCGGCACCGAGACCTTCACGCTCGTCACGCCCGGCACGTCGTCGCTGACCCTGACGTTGCCGAGCACGGGCGACGCGGGCGTCACGTCCGGCTTCACGCTCGACCCGGTGACGGTGCTCGGCGGCGACCCGATCTTCTTCGACGGGAACCCGAGCCGCGACGGCATCCAGATCTACAGCCAGGGCGGCTGGGTCGTCACGCTCGACGAGACGCGCCTCCCGACGCGGATCGGGACGACGAACCAGTACACCTTCGGGATCCTCATCGACGCCGTCGGCTCCGCGCGCAGCATCACGTTCTCGCCGGTGCTCGACACGCAGGGCCTCGGCTACACCGGCACGACGTCGAGCGGCACGCAGGGCGGCAGCTCGCAGAACCTGCACAACCTGTCGTCGGCGACGAACCGCACCTTCGTCGACGTCGCGTTTGCGGCGACCGCCGGGAACGAGAGCGTCGATCTCGGCACGCTCGGCGACGAATTCACGATCGGCGGCTTCGGCGGCGCCGGCGTCGCGCTCCGGACGACGGATCATCCGGTGCTGAGCCTCGGCAACGGCGTCTACCGCTTCATGCTCGACGGGACGTTCAGGCCGGGCGCGGTCGAGGTCAACTTCCGGGCGAGCACTTGGAACTTCGCGCCCGCGCGCGGGCCTCCGGGCAACCTCGCCAGCACCTCGACCTTCCTGGTCGCCGGCGCCTCGGCCGAGGTCGTGCGCACGATTCCGGCGAGCGGCGACCGGCCGGAGACCGTGGTCACGCTCGCGGGATCCGGTGTCGGCGCGGACGTCCTGAACGGCCTCGGCTACATCGAGGTCAGGTTCCGGCCGTCGAGCGGAAACTCGATCGACCGCGCGACGATCGACGGCAACGAGATCGAGCTCCGCAATGCAGCGGGCAACGTCGTCCCGCTGACGGGCTCGCCGGTCCGCGTCGGCACGACCGACATCTACCGCTACTCCTTCGCCGGCACGCTCGCCGCCGGCACGTACACGGTGAACTTCCTCGCCGAGACGTTCGCGGACACCGCAGGCATCCCGAACCAGGCGAAGAGCGAGTCGTTCATCGTCGAGGTTCCGAAGGCGACGATCCTCGACCCGGGCCCGAAGCAGGTCCTCGACCGCGAAGCCGTCGAGTCGCGCGGCTGGATCGACGTCACCTTCGACGCGATCAACAGCCTCCCGGTGAGCGCCGACTCGATCACCGACTCCGGCGCCGAGCTCACGCTGACGAGCGGCTCACAGACGATCGTCGTGGACGGCACGCCGGTCTTCGTGTCGCAGGACGAGACGGCGCACACGGTCACGTACCGCTACTTCTTCACCGGCCACACGGGCGGCGCGCTCACCGTCGCCTTCATCGCAGGCAGCTGGACGGACAGCGCCGGCACCGCGGTCACCGCGGCGCAGGCCCCGACCGCGGCGCACAAGGAAAACGCGAGCGATCAGACGATCGCGTCGCGCCTGTACCTCGACGTCACGCTGACGCCGACCACGGGCGCGACCGTCGACGTCTTGACGATCGTCGGCGCACTGCACCTGAGCGGCGCGGGCACGGAGAACCTCATCGCCGACGGCGTCACCCAGATCGACGCGACGACGTTCCGCTACCTCTTCCGCGGCAGCCTCAACACGGGCAAGGTCACCGCGACTTTCGCCGCCAACTCCTGGCGCGACAGCGCCGGCAACGGCAACGCCGCGTCGAGCCAGCAGTTCGCGCTCATCACCCAGGGCAAGTCCTTCTTCATCGAGCTGGCCGGCGGGATCCTCTACCAGGCGGCCGGGCTGACGAGCGAGCCGCTGATGGAGATCAAGGCGCAGGTCAGGCTCGACATCGACGCCGAGCGCAGCGTCTTCACGCTCACGTTCTCCGGCCAGCTCAAGCTGATCCTGCTCGGCACGGTCGGCGCGACGGCAGGCAAGTTCGTGCTCGACACGAGCAACACGCTCAGCAACATCCCGCAGTTCTGGGGGGTCGCGACGATCGAGGCGAACCTGTCCGCCCTCGAGCCGTTCGGAGTCTTCATCTTCGGCAAGGGCACGCTGCAGATCAACACCACGCAGTTCACGAAGACCGAGACGCTGACGCTGCCCGGGCTCGGCGCGAGGACCTTCACGATGCGGCCGCTCAGCTTCACCCTCGAGGTCCTCGCCCAGCTGCGGATCCGCGTGCCGGGAACGACGACCGATCTGCTCCGCATCAACGGCGGCTTCTTCATCACGCTCGACCCGACGACCATTCAGATCTACGAGACCGGCGAGATGTCCTTCGGCGTCGGTGACGCCCAGATCTCGTACGGCAACACGACCGGCCTGATCATCGTCCAGACCGGCCTCGGCGGCGGGATCCCGGGCGTTGCGGGAATGCTCTCGACCGGAAAGGCCCGCGATATCGGCATCCCGGGCGTGGGCACGCTCCTCCAGACCTCCGGAACCGTCACGGTCATGTTCAACACGACGCTCCGGGATCAGACGTTCAAGATCCCGGACTCGTTCCTGCCGCTGCTCCAGCCGGGCGATCCCACGTCGATCACGATCTACGGCTCCGCGCCCGGCCTCGACGGGTCGCGCCGCGCGAACGCGCCGCCGGGCGGCGAGATCTACATCGTCGCCACGATCGCGGCGAACATCACCATCGGCGGGGCGCTCACGCTCAACGGCTTCATCCAGATCTCGGCCTCGATCGACCCGACGAGCGGGCTGCGCCTGAACATCACGGGCGCGGTCGGAACGCAGATCCCGTTCCTCGGATCGCTCGCCGGCACGCTCAACCTGACCGTCTTCATCGGCGACGCGCAGCACACGGGCGTGGTCGGCCGAGTCTTCCTGTCGCTGAACTCGAGCTCGATTCCGGGCGTGCAGCTGGACGGCGTCTTCCTGCTCGAGCTGAACACGTTCACGACGGCGCAGACGATCGAGACGTTCAAGGTCAAGCGCAAGACGATCTTCGCCGGCACGCCCGACGAACGCGTGGTCTTCGACGGCTTCGAGCACGACGCCGCAGGCAGGCTCGTGGTCGCCAGCGAGCAGATCAAGACGGTCGGCGGCTTCAAGCTGCTGATGTCCGGGAACCTGCTCGTCGCCAATACGCTGCGCATCAGCGCGGAGGTGCAGTTCCGCCTCGAGCTCGCCGGCGCCGACCCCGGCCTCGAGCTGATCGTCAACGGCACGATGCACCTCGATCCGATCGGCGGGCTCGACATCGTCGACAGCGGCTTCCGGATCAACCGCGACGGTCTCGTCGCCCGCGTCCAGATCGGCATCAAGGCGGACTTCGGTTCCGCGATCGGCCTCAAGTTCTCGGTCGGCGGTCTGCTCGCGCTGAACACGACGGGGCGCGTGCAGACGCTCGGCTCGTCGACCGTCGACCCGGGCTTCCGGCTGCGGATCGAGGGCGAGGTCTCGTTCATCGGCTTCGCGAAGGGCAGCGGCTTCGTCGACATCACCATCTCGCCCGCGGGCTTCCAGCTGCTCTTCGCCGTCTCGTTCAACCTCGGCGGGCTGATCTTCCACGCGGACGGCGGCGCCGCGGTCGTGTCCGACGGGTTCGCGCTGAAGCTGAACATCCGCGCGATCGCGGACGCGCTCGTCTTCTCGATCGACGCGAGCGGCACGCTGCAGATCAACACGTCCGCCTCCACGCGTCTCGGCATCGCTCCGAAGTCGTTCCTCCTCGACCTCCACGGGAAGCTGGAGCTGCTGAAGGTGCTGAAGCTGGACGCGGGCCTCCGCGTCGAGGTGACCGGCAACGGCTGGTCGTTGCACGCCGACGCCAGCCTCGACTTCTTCGGCATCGCCAAGCTGAGCGGCTCGATCGACCTGGACTCCGAGGGCGGCTTCGACGTCCAGCTCCGCGGCCACATGGTGATCGGCTCCTCGTCGTTCGGGCTGATCGGCGACTTCCACTTCCGCGTGCGGTCGCAGGTGCTCGAGCGGACGCCCTTCGGCAACACCTACATCTTCGAGTTGAGCGGCGGCGCCTCCGTCGAAGCGCGCGTCTTCGGGATCACGCTCGCAGGAGTCGGCCTCGACTTCGCGTTCACCGCGCAGGGCGCCGGCCGGACGAAGATCGAGCTCAGCGTCACCGTCCGCATCCACCTGCTGTTCGTCACGATCAAGAAGACGGCGCACTTCACCGTCGGCTACCTGGAGCTCCCGCCGCTCGTCTACCTCGCGGCCAGCCCGGGCAGCACCATGACGGCCGCGCACACGTGGACGCCGCCGGGTGCGGGCCAGCAGCTCGTGCTCAACGTCGGCGACCGCGGCATCTTCCGCGGCATTGGTACCGACGGCACCCTCGGTGGCACCGAACAGGACGAGTCGTACCTCGTCGAGCAGCTCGACGGCAACGCGACGAAGGGCACGATCCGCGTCAGCGCGTTCGGCCGGAGCAACACCTTCACCGGGGTGACGTCGATCCTCGGCGACTTCGGCGACGGCGACGACCAGGTCAGGATCGCCGACAGCGTCAAGATCCCGGTCACGCTGACGATGGGCAACGGTGACGACGTCGTCGTCTACGCCGGCTCCGGGAACGCGACGATCGGCGGCGGCGCCGGCAACGACTACGTCGAGACCCTCGCGCCCGCCGGTACGACGACGACGGTCAACGGCGGTGCGGACGGCGACTTCCTCGTCAACGACGGCCCGGGCAAGGCGATCATGCACGGCGACGGCGACACCGACCGGCTGATCGGCGGATCCGCGGCCGACGAGCTGTACGGCGACGACGGCGACGACCACATCACCGGCCCGGCCGCGAAGATCGAGGGCGGCAACGGCAACGACCTGATCGAGCTCTTCTACGACCCGTCGACGCCGACGATTCTCGGCGGCAGCTCGAGCACGGACACGGGCACCGACGACCGCCTCGTGCTCCACCTGACCGACTCCGCCGATACGGTCGAGGTCAGCAGGTCCGGCAGCAATCTGAGCATCGGCGTCGCCGCCGGCGGGGTCGCCACGGCGACGACGGCCGCTCCGGGCGCCGCGTCCACCACGCTGCAGATCTCGTCGGCGACCGGCTTCCCGACCGGCACCTTCAAGGTGAAGGTGGAGGACGAGATCATGCTCGTCACCGGCGGGCAGGGCACGTCGACGTGGACGGTGACGCGCGGCGTCGGCGGGACGACGGCGGTTGCCCACCCGCTCGGCGCGGCGGTCTCCCTGGTCGAGATCGACCAGCTCGTCAACGGCTTCGAGCACGTCGAGCTCGACGGCCGGGGCGGCGGCGACTCGTTCACGATCCAGGACCTCCACGGCTCGATCACCAAGGACGTCACGCTCGACCTCGGCCACAAGGTCACGGTCAACGGCACGAAGAAGGTCACGCAGGTCGTCGACGGCGAGTCCTTCACCGAGGTCGTACCGAACACGTTCGAGTCCCCGGACGCCGCGGCCGACAGCGTCACGATCTACGGCTCCGACGGCGTCGCTGACGCGTTCCTCGTCACCGCCGAAGGCGCCGACGAGGCGACCGGCCGCTACACGTCCGTCGTCGTGACGCGGTCGCGCGGCGGCGCGACCGACTACGTCGTCACGCTGCTCCAGAGCGTCTTCGCCGAGGGCGACAAGGTCACGATCGACGCGGGCACCGGCGACGACGTCCTCGACGCGTCCGGCCTCGGCGCCTCGAGCCCCGACGAGGGCATCTCGCGCACGAACCAGATCGCGGTCACGCTCATCGGCGGCGGCGGCGACGACCACCTCGTCGGCACGCCGTTCGACGACGTCCTCAACAGCGGCGACGGCGACGACACCGTGACCGGCGGGGAGGGCCGCGACACCTTCATCGACTCCGGCGGCGAGGACACGCTCATCGAGCAGTTCGACTCCGACATCGGCCTCTTCGACAACTCGCTCGTGGTCGGGCAGATCATCGGCGACGGCAAGGTGCAGGTCATCACGTCGACCGACGGCGTGCCCCCGACGTACGAGGTGCAGCGCATCCAGCACCAAGCGACCGGCGGGCAGTTCCGGCTGACGTTCAACGGTCAGACCACGGCCGACATCGCGTTCGACGCCGGTGCGGCAACGGTCAAGGCGCGGCTCGAGGCGCTGTCCAGCAACCCGACCGTCGACGTCACGCGGACCTTCAACGCCGCCACGGGCATCTACACGTGGAACGTCACCTTCCGGGCCGTGGGCGCCAACGACCGGCCGCAGGACGTGCCGATCATGGAAGCCGCGACCGGCACCACTCCGCTCACCGGCGACGACACCGAGGTTCGGATCAACACCGTCGTCGGTCCGGTGCTCGACAACGATGCGAAGGCCGAGGTGCAGCGGCTCCAGCACAGCGGCGCCGGCGGCAGCTTCACGCTCTACCTCGACTCGAATCCGTCGCACCGCGTGCCCGTCGTGTGGAACGCGACGCCCGCCCAGCTCGAGGCCGCGATCGAGAGCCTCGCGCCCGGCGTCGACGCCTCGGTGCGGCGGCTTTCGACAACGCCGTGGAGCTGGGAGATCACGTTCACAGACACGTCGACCGACCATCGGCCGGTCGCAATGCCGCAGCTGCGCGTCGACGACGCCCTGCTGACGCCGGGCGGCGTGATCGGCAACTCGGCCACGGCCGACGAGCTCTCGGAGAGCTTCAAGGAGGACGACCCGTCGATGCGGCTGCCGGACGCCGGCGATCGGTACGCCGCCGGCGCGGTGGTCGAAGACCTGCACGGGATCTTCGAGAAGGCGTCGATCACGGGCGGCACGGGCCGGAACACGCTGGTCGTCGGCGACGCCGACGGCGAGATCAGCGTCGGCGGCGTGAAGCTCGCCGCGCAGCCGTTCAGCGGCATCGTGACCCTCGACAACGTCTCCAACGCGGGCGACCTCGGCGCCCTCGACGAGCTGTACATCGTCAATCTCGGCGGCGGCCTCGGCGGCGGGCGCGTCTTCATCCGCGACACCGGCCTCGGCCTCGGCAACGACGAGTTGATCGTCAACGGGACGCCCGGCCCCGATGACGTCACGCTCAACGCGGTCGGCACCGGCTCGACGCGCACCGGCGCCATCACGTTCGGCGACGTGAACGACCCGAACCGCAACATCGTCAGCTACCGCGGCATCGCCCTCGTCAGCATCAACACCCTGGGCGGCAACGACACGGTGCTCTCGAACGACACCGCGTCGGTGACGCTCGTCAGCCTCGGCGAGGGCGACGACGCGATCGTCGTCGGCACCGTCCCGCTGAAGCCGGATCCGGGCAATCGGACGCTCGAGTTCCCGGAGGGCGTGCCCGTCGTCGACCTCGACAACCTGACGAACGGCAACTCGAACCTGCTGTTCATGCTCGGCGAGCGGGGCAACGACAACTTCGAGGTCAACTTCAACCGCGCGCAGCTCTTCCTGCACGGCGGCGCGGGCGACGACCGCTTCCTGCTCAAGACGTTCCTGGTGCTCCGCGAGGACGCCGACGATCCGGACGAGATCACGAACCTCGCCAAGGTCTTCGGCGGCGAGGGCTCGAACCGCTACGAGTACCTCCAGAACGGGCCGGTCGCGATCAACGGCGGCCCCGGCACGGACACGCTCGTCGTCGTCGGCACGCCGATCGGCGACGTCTTCGTCGTCACCAGCACCCTGATCGCCGGCGCGGGCCGCATCGTCAACTTCCGCGGCATCGAGGCCGTGGAGATCGACGGCGGCGGTGGCGACGACCAGATCTACGTCCTCTCTACGGACGACGGGTTCACGTTGACGATCAACGGCGGCTCCGGCGACGACGCGATCCACCTCGGCGGCGACCACCCGCCGCTCGTGTTCGACCCGCCGCCGTTCACCTATCAGCCGCCGGCGATCACCGTGCAGCTGCCGCCGACGCTCGAGTTCGTCCAGGAGTCGCGCACGTTCGGCCGCTTCAGCATCGACATCGGCGCGGACTTCTGGGACTCGCTGATCCTGCGCCTCTTCTTCGGCATCTCGACGTCGACCCTGATCCAGCGTGCGGAGGCGATCCTCAACGACACCGTCCAGCGGTGGTTCGCCACCTGGAAGCAGTCGCAGCCGAACATCCGCAACCCGCAGATCTCGAGCGGCGGGATCACCATCCAGCGGATCGTCACGACCGAGTTTTTCGGGCTGATCAGGCACGTGCGCTACCGCATCACGACGGGCAACCTCGTCGTGACCTACGAGCGCGGCCAGCTGGTCCAGCAGACGGCGGAGGTCCGGCCGGCTCCGATCGAGGTCGACCCGCCGCCGTTTGCGTTCAAGCTCGCGCCGACGTTCACGCTCGAGGGGATCCAGGGGCGCGTCATCGTCGAGGGCGGCGACGCGTTCGAGACGTCCGGCGACACGCTCTTCGTCCACAACGGCGCCGGTCTCGCGGCGAGCGGTTTGCTGACGAATCGCGCGGTACCGCGAATGGTCCAGGTGGGCCAGGACGCGAACGGCGCGCCGATCTACCAGGCCGATCCGCAGAACACCGTCGACAAGTACGTCTCGCTCGAGGGCCTCGGCCTCAACATCCCGCTCGAGGGCTTCACCGGGCGTGACGGCGTCAAGACCTTCGGCGTCCTCGTCAAGGGCGTCGAGAACATCGACCTGCGCCTCGCCGACGAGCAGCCGCGGCCGTTCCCGCAGATCTCCCGCGACGACAACTTCACCGTCGCGTTGCTCGACCTCCGCGGGTCCGCCGACCGCAACACGGTCACGGGCACGGTCACCGGCAACGCCGTGCCACACGTCGCGCTGCAGATCGTCCTCGGCGACGGCGACGACCACGTCTTCCTGAAGCAGACGACCGGCAGCGTGACGGTGCTCGGCGGCGACGGCGACGACTCGGTCGTGGTCACGAACGGCCAGAGCGTGAGCCAGATCGGCGGCGAGATCCGCTTCGACGGCTCGGCGCACATCGATGAGCAGACGCACCAGGTCGCTTCGCTCGCGGAGCTCGGGCTCCCGAACGACCTCGCGCTGCCGAACGTCTTCGTCAACACCGCGCCGACGGGGCCGTGCACGCCCGCCAGCTGCTTCATCGACGCGGGCGGCCACACCATCCGCTACGCCAACGCGACGCTGCAGCCGATCGTCTTCCCCGGCACGGGCGGGCTCTTCGTCAACTCGGTCGTCCTCCGGAACGACGGCGAGATCGTCACCGACCTCGTGCGCGAGCAGGGCGTGCAGGAGTTCGGTGTGGTCGAGCAGGGCAAGCAGCGCTGGGACTCGCTCGACAGGCCGCTGTGGCTGAAGGAGGACTTCACCACCACCACCAGCAACCCCGACGGCACCCTCGCACCGGTGATCGTCGCTCCGGGCTCTTCGGTGAAGTCGGGGGACGTGCAGTTCGTCTGCCTCGACGGAGACGGCAAGCGCTTCCTCAACGCGAGCGCTTCCTGCACGGGCATGCGCCCCTCGATCGTCACGGCGATGACGACCTCGGGCGCGCAGCCGGTCTACATCGACGCGCAGGGCATCAAGACGTTCAGCGCGACCGCCTCGACCTCCGTGCTCACGCAGGCCGTCGACGCCGACGACGCGGCGCTGATCGTCGCTGTGCCGACCGGCGGCGCCTGGGTCACCGGCATGAACTTCACGGTCACGATCGGGGCCGAGCGAATCGTCGTCACCGCCACGACCGAGACCGCGACGACGCTCCTGGTCGTGCAGCGTGGGGCCGGTGGGACCACCCCCGCCGCTCACGACGCCGGGAGCGCCGTGTCGGTCGTCGGCGCGATCAACTTCCCGAACCGCAAGTCGCTCGTCACCAACTTCGCGACCTCCGCGCTCACGGTCGCCGCCACCGCCGGCGCCGCGTCGTTGACAGTTGCCGTACCGGTCGGCGGCACGTGGGCGACCGCCGGAACCTTCACGGTCACGATCGGCACGGAGCGGATCCGCGTCACCGCCGCGAGCCCGACGGCGACCGTGCTGTCGGTCGTGCAGCGCGGCGCCGACGGGACCACGGCGGCGGCTCATTCCCTCGGCGACAAGGTGTCGTTCCCGGTGTTCTTCGTCGACACGCACGGGTTGCGCACCGACACGTCGCCTACGACGCTCGTCGTCGACAACGCCGGAGCGGACATCACGGTTTACAAGCTGGCGTCCGAGTCGACTGCCTTCCCGATCACCGTCGAGGCCTACAACCCGGTCACCGGCACGTGGAGGGCCGCAACGGTCGCGTCCACGAGCTACATCCCCGGCGACGGCGGCCAGACCGTCAACGTGCAGTCCTACGACATCGGCCTGAACAACGGCGCCCTCTACCGGTACATCCGGATCACGGGCACCGGCGCCTTCAAGCTCGACGCGGTCGGCATCGTGCCCGGCCACGGCGGGTCCGAGAACTCGACGCTTCAGACCGCGTTCCCGACCGTCGTCGTCACGGGCGCAGGCTTCACGACCGTTCCGACGCAGGCCGTCGCAGGCGGCGTCGGCGCCCCGAACGGCGTCTTCACCGAGCTCAACGGGCTGGTCCTCGTCCTCGGCTCGAACGGCCTCGACCTGCCGGCGCTGATCCGCGTCAACCGCGTCGCGGCAATCCCGTTCACGCAGACGCGCGACGTCCGCGTCTCGTACACGGGCGGGAACGACTCGCTCTCCATCGACGCGACGCTCAACTCCGGCGCGGGCGGTACGCTCGACACGGTCTCGCAGGCGTTCGACCGGATCGACACGAGCTCGAGCCCCGCGACGAACGGCGCGATCCAGTTCCACGACGGCACGATCACGCAGCGGCTCCAGGTCGCCGCCGGCGTGACCAGCGTCGCGCTGTCGCTGACGCCGCTCGATCCGTCGCTCGTCACCGTCATCGCCGAGCAGGTGCTCACCCCGGTCACGGACTTCACGACGGACAGGGCGGCCAACACGGTCACGCTCACCGGCTCGATCACCGGGCCGATGGTCGTCCGCGTCAGCTATCCGGTCGTGGGCAGCAGCACGAACCGGACGCAGAACTTCTCGCTCGTGGCGGGCGACAGCGCGATACTCCAGCTCCGCAACGACGTCGCGGACAGCGGCGCGGTCACCGTGACGACCTACAAGGTCGTGACCGCCTTCACCGTTTCGGGCGCGACGCTGACGGTGCCGTCGTCGACCGCCGGCCGCACGCTCGTCGTGAACCGGCCGGCCGAGCAGCGGACGTACTTCGGCGGCGAGCGCGCGTTCGAGGTGACCGAGGACTCCGAAGGTCGCCTCGTCCTGAGGCCGTCCTTCCAGCGCGACGGCGCGGGCATCTACGACCCGTACACGCACGCTGCCGTCAACGATCCGTTCGGCTTCCAGCTCCAGTACTCGTCCACGACCCCGCTCGTGCACTTCGCCGACGACCCGGCGCTGCACACGGCCGGCGAGGTACAGCGCTACCTCGGCGGCGAGCCGATCGTCGACGAGCTCGGCCGGCCGGTGCTCAACGCCGACGGCTCGTACTGGACGGCGCGTGCCGGCCAGGCCGTCATCCACAACCGCCGCGACCTCGCGTTCGAGCCGGACTACCTGAGCTTCACGTACGACTCGAGCCACCTGACGCTCGACCTGTACGGCGCGGCGCTCTCTTCGTTGACTTCGTCGATCGACGCGGACGACACGACTCTGGCCGTCGCCGCGCCGGCCGGCTCCTGGACGACCGGCAGCAGCTTCATCGTCCGCATCGGGACGGAGCTGATCGAGGTCACGGCCGCGAGCGCAAGCGCCACGGCGCTGACAGTCGTCACGCGCGGCGCCAACGGCACGACCGCGGCGGCTCACGCCTCCGGCAGCCGCTTGCTCGCCGCGACGGCCGCACTGCACTACGAGCCGAACGCGGACGTCACCGGCTGGCTGCTCGACTTCAGCCGCTCCGCCACGATCATGCGGCCGAACGACGCACCGGACCGAGTCGTCGCGGTGATCGTGCGCAGCGACAAGGGCACCTTCGCGCTCTACGAGGGCGCCGGCTTCACGTTCGACCGGGCGACCGGCCGGCTGACGCTCGCGGCGATCGACCCGTCGCGGATCGCCGGAACCGTCGAGTTGACCGTCACGCTCGCGTTGCAGCTCATGCATCCCGGCGGCGAGGGCGACGTCCAGCGCTGGTTCGGCGACGAGGAGGTCTCCGTCGGCGACCCGGTCGTGCTGCAGCAGGGCGGCGACTTCATCCTCGCGCTGGCCGAGGACGGCGTGACGGTGCTCACCTACACGGACGACGAGGACGAGGCCGCCGCGATCCACTCGACGAAGGTGTTCTGGCTCGACAGCCGCGGCAACCACATCCTCCAGAAGCGCGGCGCGCCGGTCTTCGAGCTCGTCGGCGACGAGTGGCAGGAGACGCCTGCGGTCGTCGGGGCGCCGGTGCGGCTCGTCGGCAACGAAGCGGCGATCTACTTCGGCGGCGAGCGCGTCTACTACACGTCGACCGACGCGACCCAGGACGCGCGCTACGTCCACCAGCTCACGTTCGACAGCCCGAACGTCGCCGTCTACTTCACCGACCGCACGTTCCCGAACGCGTCCGGCCAGATCCCGGCAACGACGACGACGACGCTCGACGTCACGCTGAACAGCGGCGTCAACACGTTCACGATCGTCGGCACCCACACGGGCACGACGAACGTGAGCACCGGCGCAGGCAACGACCGCGTCGCCGTCCGCTCGATCGTCGGCCCGACCAACATCAACACCGGCGCGGACAACGACCTCGTGTACGTCGGCAGCGAGGCGGGCCTCTGGGGCGGCAACTTCATCAACACCCGCGGCGACGGCAACTCGATTGCGGCGCTGCTCTCGATCGACGGCGGCACCGGCATCGACCACGTCGACGTCGACGACACGAACGACAACGTCGATGACGCGGGCACGCTCACGAGCACGCTGCTGTCGGGGATCTTCGCCTCGGGCGGCTCGATGGCGTACGGGACGCTCGAGCGTCTCGACATCCACCTCGGCGACGCGCCCAC
>JBJMJE010000053.1:0-12583 GCA_045806505.1 Gaiellaceae bacterium | reverse complement strand
CGGGCTCACCGACGACGAGATCTCAGAGGTGCTGCTGCACAGCGCGGTGTACTGCGGCGTCCCCGCCGCGAACAGCGCGTTCGCCGTTCTCCGGCGCGTCCTCGAAGAACGCTAAGTGGCTCTAGGCAGCCACCCGTCCTGATAGCGCGTCGGGCCGCGCCGCTCGAACCTTGCGTACGCCTCCTCGGGGTCCGTCGTCTCCTGCTCGACGCCCGCGTTGTGGCGAAGCGCCGTCTCGTCCACGGGATACGCGCCCCAGTTCGGACCTGTGGATTCGACGCGTGCACCGACCGCGACGATGACGCAGGGCCCGTCGCCGGCGCCGACGAACGTGTGCGCGACCTTCGCCGGAGTGTGCACGAAGTCCCACGCGCGCAACGGCCGTTCCTGCCCGTCGACGATCAGCAGCGCCTCGCCCGAGATGACCAGGAAATCCTCCTGGTCGGCCTCCCAGTGGTACATGCTCATCGGCTGCTTCGGCCAGAGCACGTAGATGTGGACGCCGAGCTGCGGGAAGTCCTGCCCGTGCTCGAAGTGGCAGAGCACGCCGCGGTCGACGCGGTCGATCCACACCGCGTCGCGCGCGTTGAGCACGAACCAGCCGTCGCCCTCCGCGACGCGGCCGTGCTCCGTCTCCTCGAGCGGCGCCTCGTCGACCACGGTGGGAAACTAACGTGCAGTGCGCACGCAGGTCGGGATCGTCGGCGCGGGTCCCGCGGGGCTGACGCTGGCGCGCCTGCTCGAGGTCGCGGGCATCGAGAGCGTCGTCCTCGAGAATCGCAGCCGCGAGTACGTCGCGCAGCGGATCCGGGCGGGCGTGCTCGAGCAGGGGACGGTCGAGCTGCTGCGCGAGGCCGGCGTCGGTGAGCGGATGGACGGCGAGGGAATCGTCCATCACGGCATCAACCTGCAGTTCGACCGGGAGCGCCACCACGTGCCGCTGACCGACCTCAGCGGCGGTCGCTCGATCGTCATCTACGGGCAGACGGAGGTCGTGAAGGATCTCGTCGCGTCGCGCATCGAGAGCGGGCTGCCGCTTCTCTTCGACGTGAACGACGTGACGGTCGACGAGCTCCAGTCAGAGCGTCCACGCATCAGCTTCGAACGTGACGGCACGCGGCACGAGCTCGAATGCGACGTCGTCGCCGGCTGCGACGGCTTCCACGGCGTCTGCCGCACGAGCATCCCCGCCGGCGTGCTCAGCACGTTCGAGCGCGACTATCCGTTTGCGTGGCTCGGCATCCTCGCCTCGGTCGCGCCGTCGATCGACGAGCTCGTGTACGCGCACCACGAACGCGGCTTCGCGCTGCTGTCGCTGCGCTCGCCCGAGCTGTCGCGCTACTACGTCCAGTGCCGCCCGGACGACCCCCTCGGCGATTGGCCCGACGAGCGCATCTGGGAAGAGCTGCAGCTCCGCACCGCGCTCGACGGCTGGACGCTGCACGAGGGGCCGGTGCTCGAGAAGGGCATCACCGGGATGCGCAGCTTCGTCGCCGAGCCGATGCAGCACGGGCGCCTCTTCCTCGCCGGCGACGCCGCGCACATCGTTCCGCCGACGGGCGCCAAAGGGCTGAACCTCGCGATGGCGGACGTGCGCGTGCTCGCCGAGGCGATCGTCGACTGGTACGCGGGCGGCTCGACGACGGGGCTCGACTCGTACTCGGACACGTGCCTGCGCCGTGTCTGGCGCGCGGAGCACTTCTCGTGGTGGATGACGACGATGCTGCACCGGCTCGAGGGCGACGATCCGTTCGACTCGAAGCTGCAGCTCTCGCTGCTTCGGTACGTCACGTCGTCCGAGGCCGCGGCGCGCTCGCTCGCCGAGAACTACGTCGGGCTCACGACGCTGTAGCCGGCTCTGGCCCGCGACGACCCGCATTCGTCTTCGCTGCCGCTCGAGGTCGCGGCGGTCTGGCTTCCGTTCCTCGTCGTTGCGGCCGAGGTCGTGATCACGTACGCGCGCCTGCCGGCGCGCGAGCTGTACCACGTGTCCGGCAGCGGCCTCGAAGGCGGCCTCGGCCGCGCGCTCGTCTTATCGAATTTCCCGGTGGCGCTCGTGGCGATCGCCGTGCTCGCGTTCGTCGCGGACAGAGCGGCCGCTCGGCGGACAGTCGTCGCAGCGATCGTCGGCGCGGTCCTCTGCGCAGCTGTCGTCTGGCCGGGTGTCGTCGACGAGGCGGATCTCGACGCGCGCGCGATCAACGCCGTCTCCGCGGCAGGCGTGCTGATCGCGCTCGTGCTGACGGCGCTCGCCTTAAGAGGCGGCGCCGAGTGGAGTCCGCGGCAGCGAGGCGACCCGGTGCGCGTCGTCGTCGCGGTCGTCGCTCTCTGCCTCGCGCTGCCGTGGCTGGCAGCGGAGGTCGGCTTCTTCCTCGACGGTGTGCCGCTGCTCGGCCGGCTGTTCCAGACCGGACGGCGCTCGGCAGACGTCGCGCTTGCCGGCGTGCACCACGGCCACCACCACGGGATCGACGGCGTCCTGCTGTTGCTGGCCGCGCTCCTGCTCTCGCGCGCGGTGCCGTCGATGCGCCATCGAATCCTGCGCGTCGGAACGGGCCTCTACGTCGCGCTCATGGCGGCGTACGGGATCGCGAACGCCGCGAACGACTTCTGGTCCGAGCAGATCGTCAAGCGAGGGTGGACGACGTGGGCGATTCCGAACGTGCTCAACCCGAAGCTGTCGATCGCGTGGGCGCTGATCGTCATCGGCGCCGGGGCTCTGTATGCGATCGCGAGTGAACCGGCGCGATGAACCACCAAAAAGGGGAGGGATCAAGCGGCGGGCCTCTGCCAAGGTGAACCCAACGGCACATGACATCAGGCCCCGATGCGGCGGGGGCTTGGTCTCTCCCCAGAGAAGAGGCGGATCCTTGCGGCGGGTCCGCCTTTTCGCTTTCCGGAGATGCAAAATGCGGTCATGGCGCGTCTCTGGGCGACGACCGGCGACGCGGCCGCGCGACTCGACGAGGACGGCGACGGCCGCCGCGTCGAGCTCTTCCTCCAGGGAACGAAGGCGCAGTGCCTCGCCGCCGATCCCACGGATCCCGACACGGTCTACGTCGGGCTCCGCGAGTCCGGCATCCGCAAAACGACCGACGCCGGCGCCACATGGCGCGAGTGCGAGCTGCCCGAGCCGGGCGTCTTCTCGCTCGCCGTCGGGCCTGTCGACGGAGCCGTCTACGCGGGATCGGAGCCGAGCCGCCTGTTCCGAAGCGACGACGGCGGCGACACGTGGCGCGAGCTCACCGCTCTGCTCGAGCTTCCGTCGCGGCCGACCTGGAGCTTCCCGCCGCGACCGTGGACGTCGCACGTGCGGTGGATCGCGCCGAGCCCGCACGACGCGGACCTGCTCCTCGTCGGCATCGAGTTGGGCGGGCTCATGCGCTCGACCGACGGCGGTGAGACGTGGCACGACCATCGGCCGGGAGCGCAGCCGGACGTCCACTCGCTCGCCTGGCATCCGCACGAGCCGGGGCGCGCGTACGAGGCCGGCGGCGGCGGTTCCGCGTGGAGCAACGACGGCGGCGACACGTGGCAGCGTGCGGACGACGGGCGCGACCGCAACTACACCTGGTCCGTCGCCGTCGACCCGCGGGATCCCGACTGCTGGTACGTCTCCGCGAGCACCGGCCCGTTCGCGGCGCACGGCGGACGCGATCCGCAGGCGCGCATCTACCGGCGGCGCGGCGACGAACCGTGGCAGGCGCTGAACGGTGGGTTGCCCGAGCCGCTTCCGGCGATGCCGTACGCGCTCGTCGCGGCCGAGCAGCGGCTGTTCGCGGGCCTTGCGAACGGAACGCTCTGGCAGAGCGACGACCGCGGCGACACGTGGGGCAGTTGTGCGCTCGAGGGCGACCCGCTGCGTGCGATCAACGCGCTTGCACTCACAGCAGAGTCTTAGCTCGGCCTCAGGCTCGCCTTAGCCTGCGCCGCGACTCTGGAGGCACACCCACGAAGAAACCTCGACAGGAAGGGAGTCCTCCAGTGGACAAGCATCGCCTCGCAATCACCGCCGCACTCGTCCTCGGCGTCGCGGCAGGAAGCTACGGAATCGCCAGCGCCGCGAGCGGCAACGGCAACTCGACGACGACCACCACCACCCCGTCGACAACGCAGTCCGCGCCGACCGCCCCCGCCGCCCCGAGCGGCCAGCCGTGGGGCCACCAGCGTTCGGAAGAGACCGTCCTCACCGGCGACGCTGCGTCGAAGGTGACGGCGATCGCGAAGGAGAAGGTGCCCGGCGGCACGGTCATCCGCGTCGAGACCGACGCCGACGGCAACGCGATGTACGAGGCGCACTTGGTGAAGTCCGACGGAACGCCGGTGACGGTCTACGTCGACAAGGACTTCAACTTCGTGAGCGTCGACACCGGCGGCCCCGGCGGCCACGGCGGATTCGGCGGGTCGCCGCCCGCACAGCAGCAGCAGTCGGGCGCCACGGCGTGAGGCTTCTCGTTGGTTAAGTTGCCTCTAACGTAAGCAACTGCTTAAATAACGGCCGTGGAGGCTGCGCTGAAAGCCATCGCCGCGCCTCACCGGCGGACGATTCTCCGGCTCGTCGCGGAGTCGGAGCTGTCCGCCGGTGAGATCGCGGCGAACTTCGACCTGACGAGACCGGCGATCTCGCAGCATCTGAGCGTGCTGAAGGAGGCGGGGCTCGTGAGCGAGCGACGCAACGGCACCAGGCGCCTCTACCGCGCGCGTCCGCAGGGGCTCGTCGAGCTGAAAGCCTTCCTCGAGGAGTTCTGGGACGAGCGGCTGGAGGCGCTCAAGCACGAGGCGGAACAGGAAGAAAGGAGCAAGCATGCCCAGGACGGCTGAGCAGGTTGTGATCGAGCGCGACGTCGCAATCGCGGCGAGCCCGGAGACGGTGTGGGACTTCCTCGTCGACCCGGAGAAGCAGCAGCGCTGGATGGGGCAGGACGTGACGTCGGACGTGCGCCCGGGTGGCGCGTACCGCATGGAGGTGATCCCGTCGCACATCGCGAGCGGGGAGTTCGTCGAGATCGACCCGCCGCGGCGGCTCGTCTACACGTGGGGCTGGGAACCGCGGGCCGGCGCCGACGCGAGCGCGGTCGGTCCCGGGTCGTCGACGATCGAGATCGAGCTCGAGCCGGAAGGCGACGGCACGCGGCTTCGCTTCAAGCACCGCGACCTGCCGTCGGCCGAGGCGGCCGAGTCGCACACGCACGGCTGGGATCACTACCTCGAGCGGCTGAAGATCGCGGCGGGCGGCGGCGATCCCGGCGTCGATCCCTGGCTCAGCGGCGAGATGACGTAGCCGCGGCGCGGGACAGTCCCCGGTGCATGTCGCGGGGACTGTCCCTCAGCCGTGTCCTCAGCCGACGGTGACGAAGCCGAACAGCCCGGCCTTCTCTCCGTTCGGCCCGGCGAGGAAGTAGAGGTTGTTCGTCGGGCCGGAGGCGCCGCCGTTCCCGAACGCGATCGCCCAGAGGCCCGGGATCTTGATGATCTCGCCCGTCGCGACGCGAAGCTGGCCCTTGTAGACCCACTTGCCGGGCGCGATCGCGGGCGGCTGGTAGACGCTGATCTTGCCGTTCCCGAAGTTCCCGACGAGGAGGTCGCCCGCGAAGCCGCCGAACGTCGACGGCGCCATCGCGAGCCCCCACGGCGAGTTCAGCGGCGCCTTCGGCAGCCCGCGCTTCGCGACGCGTGCGAGGAGAACCCCATCCGGCGAGTACTGGTCGACGTATCCCAGCCCGCCGCCGGCCACGTCCTCGCGCTTCGCGGGATCCTGCTTCGCGTAGGTGACGAAGATGTTCCCGCCGAGCGCCTGGATGCCGAACGGCGCCCAGCCCTTGGGGATCTCCTTGTCGACGAACGCGTTCGCGGTCGTGACCGGCTGGAACTTCGAGTCGAACACGTCGACGCGGGCGTTGTGGAAGTCCGTCGCGTAGAGGCGGTCGTTGAGCGTCGTGAGCCCGTCGTACAGCGCGGCCTTCGAGGAGTTGTCGACGGCCGTGACGGCGACGGTGCCGTTCACCGTGGGCGACCAGCCGAGGATCTTCCCCTGCTGCGTCGCGAAGAGGAAGCGCGCGGAGCCACTCTTGCCGTCGGCGGTCACGACGAATGCGGCGGCATTGCCGTTGAACACCGTTCCCGTCGGGCCACCGGGCACGCTGACGGTGAGCGCGGACTTCACTCCGGCGCCGCTGTACAGCGTCGACGTGTTCGTGCCGTTGTTGGACGTCCACCACGGTGTCGTCGGCCCGGCGCTGAGACCCCAGCCGTTGACGAGCGACGTGTCGGCGCGCAGCGCGGTGCTGCCGCCGCTGTCCGAGATGAGCGGATAGACGTTGAACCAGTTGCCCTTCGTCGCGGCTGTTGCGCCGCCGACGACGAGCGTCGCGCCGACAAAGGCGCATGCGAGTGCCACCCGTAGCCCGAGTCTCATCGGTCCCTCCCTTAGGTCGTACACCTGACTTGGACGGGAGTACGCGCGCCGCGGCCATACTGGTTTTCGTGAGCGCGACGGATCGCACAAGAGTCCGCCGGCATCCCGAGCGCGGGGCGTACGAGCGCGAGCCGATCGACGCGATCCTCGACGAGGCGCTGATCTGTCACGTGGGCTTCGTCGTCGACGGGCAGCCGTTCGTGATCCCGACCATCCACGCGCGGGTCGGGGACGTGCTGTACCTGCACGGGTCGCCGGCGAGCCGGATGCTGCGCACGCTGCGCGACGGCGTCGACGTGTGCGTGACGGCGACGCTGCTCGACGGCATCGTCCTCGCCCGCTCGGTCTACAACCACTCGATGAACTACCGCTCGGCCGTCGTGCTCGGTCGCGCGCGCGAGGTCACCGATGCGGACGAGAAGCTCCGCGCGCTCGAGGCGGTCGTGGAGCACATGGTTCCCGGGCGGTGGTCCGATGCACGGCAGCCCACGCAGGGCGAGGTCGACGGGACGACGGTGCTCGCGCTCGCGCTGGACGAGGCGTCGGCGAAGGTGCGCTCGGGCCCGTCGAACGACTTCGACCGCGACGCCGAGCTGCCGGTCTGGGCGGGCGTGATCCCGTTGCGGCTCGTTACCGGCGCACCCGAGGCGGACTCGCAGGGCGTGCCGCTGCCGCCGTATCTACGTGACTGAGCTCGTCGCGTTCCTCGGCGTGTCTGCGCTCGTGATCGTGACGCCGGGGCAGGACACGGCGCTCACGATCCGGAACACGCTGCTCGGCGGCCGCGCGGCCGGTGTGTGCACGGCCGTTGGCGTTTCCGCGGGTCAGGCCGTCTGGACGGTGTGCACGGCGCTGGGCGTCGGCGCGCTGCTCGTCGCTTCGGAGCCCGCGTTCCTCGCGCTGAAGCTCGCCGGCGCTGCGTACCTGATCTACCTCGGCGTGCAGGCACTTTGGGGTCGCGGCAGCGTGCCCGCGCTCGGCGAAGGCTCGCGCGTCACGGGTCGGGCCGCGCTCCGCCAGGGCGTCCTGAGCAACCTCGGCAACCCGAAGATGCTCGCGTTCTTCACGAGTCTGCTGCCGCAGTTCGCGAGCTCGTTCGGCGGCCTGCTCGCGCTCGGACTGACGTTCTGCACGTTGACGCTCGTGTGGCTGACGGCGTACAGCCTCGCCGTCGCGAGGGCTGGTGCGCTCTTCCGTCGAGCACGAGTCCGCCGCGCGATGGAAGCTGTGACCGGCACGGTGTTGATCGCACTCGGCGTGCGCCTCGCGGCGGAGCAGCGATGACGGTCGCCGTCATCGGTCTCGGTGCGATGGGCTCGCGGATCGCCGCGCGTCTCCTCGACGCCGATCAGGAGATCGTCGTGTGGAACCGAAGCGAAGAGAAGGCAAAGGCGCTCGTCGATCGCGGCGCGGCGCTTGCCGAGTCGCCCGCAGACGCTGCGGCGCGGGCGGACGCAACGATCACGATGGTGACCGATCCGGCCGCGCTCGAGGCGGTGCTGGAAGACGTCCCGCCGGATTCGACGACGCTGATCCAGATGTCGACCGTCGGGCCCGAGGCGGTGGCGCGTCTTCGCTTTCCCCGCCTGGTCGATGCGCCGGTGCTAGGCAGCCTCGCCGAGGCGGAGTCGGGAAAGCTGACGATCTTCGCCGGCGGAGACGACGATCTGATCCAGGCCTGGTCGCCGTTGTTGGCGCAGCTCGGGCGTGTCGCGCACGTGGGTGGGCTCGGCGCGGCGTCGGCGGCGAAATTGGTCGCGAACGCAACGCTCGTGGGGATGATCGCGCTGCTCGGCGAGTCCATCGCGCTCGGCGCAGGGCTCGGTCTTCCGCGCGATGTCGTCTTCGATGTTCTCGCTACGACACCGCTGGCGCAGCAGGCCGAGCGTCGACGCGTGGCGATCGAGACCGGCGCGTACCCGCCTCGCTTTGCGCTGTCACTGGCGCGGAAAGATGCCGACCTGATCCTCGAAGCGGCCGAGCGCGTAGCCGTCGACCTACGGCTTGTGCCGGAGGCGCGCCGTTGGCTCGTTGATGCCGAAGCCGCGGGCCTCGGCGCCGACGACTATGCCGCAGTCCTCGCTGAGATCGTTGACGGAGTGGAGCGCAGGCAACCGGCCTAGTTCTGTCGCGCCGGCGGTAAGGCGACGCCTGCCGAGCAACGACAATGTTCGCAATGGCTTCTGTTCCAGCTCCACTGAATGTGTCGCCGTCCCTCTTGAACAGCTTCCTCGAGTGCGAGCACCTCGTCGCGCTCGAGATTGCCGGCACGTCGCCGCCGCTCGTCGATAACCCGCAGGCCGACCTGATCCGCCGCAAGGGCGACGAGCACGAGGCTGCGTACCTCGCCTCACTCCGCGTCGCCGGCAAAACCGTCGTCGAGCCCGACGATGCCGAGGACGCAGCGCGTCTCATCCGCGAAGCAACCGCCGACGTCATCTACCAGCCCGAGTTCGAAGATCCCGCCGGCTGGCGCGGCCGCGCCGACTTTCTCGAGCTCCAGACCGGCGGCACGTACGAGGTCGTCGACACGAAGCTCGCGCGCCACGCGAAGCCGTACTACATCCTCCAGCTCTGCTTCTACTCCGAGCAGGTCGCCCGCATCCAGGGGCGCGCGCCGCGGCAGATGCACGTCGTCCTCGGGTCCGGCGAGCGCGCGTCGTTCCGGCCCGAGGAGTTCGGCGCGTACTACCGCCGCGTTCGCAAGCGCCTCGAACAGTTCGTCGCAAACCCGCCGCCGACGGAGCCGTGGCCCGTGCAGCACTGCGCGATCTGCGACTTCCGCTCGCTCTGCGAGGCGTACTGGGAAGAGACCGACAGCCTCTCTCGCGTCTACGGGATGCGCCGCAACAACCGAGGCGAGCTGGCCGACCTCGGCGTCTCGACGCTTGCGGAGCTTGCACACGCCCAAGGCCTTCCCGAGAAGTTCGACAGGATCCATGAGCACGCCGAGCTCCAGCTCTGGGCGCGGGAGAACAACGCCGACAAGTACGTCCTCCAGCAGCCGCAACCCGAGCTCGGCTTCGCGCTCCTGCCCGACCCGTCCCCGGGCGACCTCTTCTTCGACTTCGAGGGCAACCCGTTCTGGGACAGCGAGGGCAGCCTCGAGTACCTCTGGGGGATCCTCGACGTCGACGGCAACTTCACGCCGCTGCACGCGCACGACCACGACACCGAGCGCGCCGCGTTCGAGGCGTTCATCGACCTCGTGCGCGACCGGCTCGCGCGTCACCCCGACCTGCACGTCTACCACTACGCCGCGTACGAGATCACTGCGCTTCGCCGGCTCATGGGTCGCCACGGCACGCGCGAGGCAGAGCTCGACGACCTCTTGCGCCGCGGCGTCTTCGTCGATCTGCTCAAGGTCGTGCGCAACGGCCTCCGCGCGTCACGCCGCGGCTACGGGCTCAAGGAGATGGAGGCTTTCCTCGACTTCGAGCGTCGCGCTGAGATCAAGGAGGGCGGCACCTCGATCATCGTCTTCGAGCAGTGGATGCAGTCGCGCGAGCCGGCGCTGATCGAGCAGCTCGACGCGTACAACAGAGAGGACTGCATCGCGACGAGGCTCCTGCGCGACTGGCTGCTCGAGCTACGTGCCGAGGCAGTCGCGCGCTTCGGGCCGCTGCCGCAGCCCGAGCCGAAGGAGCCGCGCGAGACACCGCCACGCAAGGCCGAGCGCGCCGCGCTCCGTGCACAGCTGCTCGAAGCGGGGGAGGAGCTCGCGGCGCACCTGCTCGACTACCACGACCGCGAGCGGAAGCCCGTCTGGTGGGCGTTCTTCGACCGGCTCGAGATGTCGGCGGACGAGCTCGTCGAGGACGCGGAGTCGATCGGCAAGCTCGAGCTCACGGGCGGGCCGGAGCCGGTGTTGCGCTCGCACGCATACACGTTCACGTTCCCGCCGCAGGAGCACAAGCTGGGGCCGAACCAGGACGTCGCCGAGCCGACGACCGGCAACAACGCCGGGGAGATCACCGCGCTGGACCGCGACGCGCGCTCGCTCGTGCTCAAGCGCGGGCCGTCGCTCGACGACGTGCCGCTGCCGGACGCGCTGATCCCGAAAGACGTCTACCGCACGAACGATCAGGAGGACGCGCTCGAGCGCATCGGCCACTCGCTGCTCGCGCGCGATCGACGTTACCCCGCGGTCGAGTCGATCCTGCGACGCGAGCCGTTCGAGCGCGACGTGCAGCACGACGACCTCACGCAGCTCGTGCTCTCGCTCGACCGCCGCCACCTCGTCATCCAGGGCCCGCCCGGCTCCGGCAAGACATGGACCATCGGCCGGCTGATCCCGGCGCTCGTCGCGGCCGGTAAGACGGTCGGTGTCGCGTCGCAGAGCCACAAGGCGATCCACAACGTCCTCGACGCGATCGACGCGCCGATCGTCGGCAAGAAGAAGGCGAGCGGCGGCAACCCCGAGTCCTTCTACGAGGGCGCGAACGTCGAGAACGTCACGGACAACGACGCTGTCGTCGACTGCGACGTCGCCGCAGGCACAGCGTGGCTCTTCTCCGATCCAGACCACGAGCGCACGCTGGACTATCTCTTCATCGACGAGGCCGGGCAGGTCTCGCTCGCCGACGCGCTCGCGATGGCGACGTGCGCGCGCAACGTGATTCTCGTCGGCGATCCGCAGCAGCTCGCGCAGGTGATCCAGGGCTCGCATCCGCCTGGTAGCTCTGCGTCGGTGCTGACTCATCTGCTCGGAGACGCCGACACGATCCCGCCCGACCGCGGCGTCTTCCTCGAGCGCACGTTCCGCTTGCACCCGGACGTCTGCGCCTACATCTCGGAGGAGTTCTACGACGGGCGGCTCCAGCCCGACGCGTCGACGACCGAGCGGACGACGCCGTTCGGCACCGGCCTCCGCTACATCGAAGTCGCACACGAGGGCAACAGGCAGGACTCGCGCGAGGAGGTTGACGCCGTCCGCGCCGAGGTAGAGCGGCTGCACGCGGCCGGCGTGCGCGACCTGATGGTCGTCGCGCCCTACAACGCGCAGGTGAACGCGCTGCGCGAGGCGCTCCCGGCCAATGTCCGCGTGGGTACGGTGGACAAGTTCCAGGGGCAGGAGGCGGACGTCGTCCTCTACTCGATGGCGAGCTCGAGCGGGGAGGACGTCCCGCGCGGCCTCGAGTTCCTGTTCTCCCGCAACCGCTTCAACGTCGCGATCTCGCGGGCCGAGTGCCTTGCGTATCTCGTGTGCTCTCCTCGGTTGCTCGAGGTCGACTGCCGGACGATCGACCACATGCGGCTGGCAAATGCGCTGTGTCGGTTTGTCGAGTTGGCACACGCGTAGGGCCGGCCGTCTCACCGCAAGGGCAACAACGGCCGAGGATCCTGAATTCGATCTCGGGGCGACTGTGCCACTGCAAATCAGCCGATTTGCAGCACGCTTTCCGCTCGCCTAACCCGGCCCTTACCGGCGGTTAGGCGGCCGGTCGTAGCTTCGTCGCATCGGATCGCACCAGGCGATCCCACAGACAGGAGACAGATATGAACTTCTCGGCCCACACAATCCGTCGTCTCGCTTCCCTCGCCGGCCTTGCAGCTGTCGTCGCTGCTGTCGCCGTCCCGACCGCATTCGCCCACCCCGCCACCGAAGGCGGCGACGATACGTCTCGCGCCGCGGTTCTCCTCGACCTTCGCTCGCCCGACACGAGTGATGTCACCGCACAGAAGCTGGGGAGCCTCGATCCCGCCCTCGCAACGGCGATGGCCGGCCATCAGCGCCTGGGCGACCTTCGGGCGCCCGACACCCGCGACGTGACCGTGAATCCCATCGCCCAGAGCTCGCCGGTTGCGGCACCTGCGACGTCGGAGGAGACCAACTGGGGCCTCGTCACAGCGATGTTCGCCGCGATCGGGATCCTGTTCGTCGGCGTCGGAGCCCTCGCGATCCAGGGTCACGGCAAGAGCCACGGGACGGTGAAGCCTGCGTAGCGCACACGAAGTTGCACGAGGTTGCCAAGGGGAGGCAGCAACGGGTGGAGGGGCTCCTGCAAGAGGGGCCCCTCGGCCTGTGCGTGCCTACGCGGTCGAATGAGCCGCTACCGGCTGGGCAGGCTCGCAGCCGAGCGGTCAGCCGCACGGGGCGGACCTGCCGCACGTCGTACGTGTACGTCCTGATCTGGGGCTTGCCGCGGAAGCGGTAATGCAGCTCCT
>JBJMJE010000052.1:0-7319 GCA_045806505.1 Gaiellaceae bacterium | reverse complement strand
TGGCGGGCCAGCCCGGGCAATCCTTCGACTTCCTCCTGCGATACGTACCCGACGGGCTGATCAGCACCCTCGGGGGCCAGGTTCCCGGGACAAACACGTTCCAACAGCGCGCTTTCGCTACGGCCGCGGCCATCGTGTTGTCGTTACTTCTGGTGTTCGGGCTCGTAGGAGGATGGCTTCTCGCCGGCCGGATGCTCGCCCCGCTGAGTCGCATCACGGACGCCACACGCGCCGCCGCGGACGGATCGCTTTCGCACCGAATCCAGCTACCGGGCCGCAGCGACGAGTTCCGCGAGCTCGCCGACCGCTTCGACACCATGCTCGCGCGGCTCGAAGCGCACGTCGCCGAACAGCAGCGATTCGCAGCCAACGCTTCCCACGAGCTGCGCACGCCGCTGGCGATCACGCGGACGCTTCTCGACGTCGCGCGCAACGATCCGGATCGCGACAGCGGCGAGCTCGTCGACCGCCTCCGCGCCGTCAACACCCGGGCGATCGACCTCACGGAGGCACTGCTCCTGCTCAGTCGCGCCGACCAACGGTCCTTCACTTCGGAACACCTCGACCTGTCGCTCCTGGCCGAGGAAGCCACAGAGACGCTCCTCCCGCTCGCAGAGAAACGCGCCGTCACGATTGAGACCTCCGGGCACCTGACCCCCACGCTCGGCTCGCACGCGCTCCTGCTGCAGCTGACGACGAACCTCCTGCACAACGCGATCGTCCACAACCTGCCCGAACGCGGCAGCGTGTGGGTCACGACGAGCGCGCACCCCGAGCGCGCGGTGCTCGCCGTCGAGAACACCGGCGGCAAGCTCACCCCACAGTTGGTCTCGACGCTTTCCGAACCGTTTCTTCGCGGCGGTGAGCGCACACGCACCGACCATGCAGGTGTCGGCCTCGGACTGGCGATCGCCAAGAGCATCACCCAAGCGCACGACGGAACCCTCACACTGAGCCCCCGGGCCGCCGGCGGGCTCCGCGTCACGGTCCAGCTACCCGCTGCGCCGCCAAACGGCGGCGCAGCCTGAGGTCGAGGCTGCGACTACCCGGTCACCGCGTTGACGAGCGGGAGGTAGCCGGAGCTGTGCCCGGTTCGGTTCGGGTGATAGCTCTCGCCGGTGTTGAAGAGATTCAGCCCGTTCAACCACGCGCTCGACGAGCAGACGGCGTGTCCCGTGAACGGCGTGATCGCACTCTTGTACGTGACGCCGTCGGCCAGGGCATGCGTGGCCGTCAACTGGTCGAGCGCGTCGGAGAGCTGGTTCGCCTTCGCTTCCTCGGTGGAGCTGATCCCCAGCGAGCCGAAGCAACTCGCGCCCGAGAAGACGCGGGGATACCCGAGAACGACGATCTTCGCGCCGATCGCAGCGCGCGACTTGACCGTCGTGTAGACGTTGTCGAGTGCGGCGCCGAGGGTGGCCTCGAGGTTCAGGCGCGCGCTGTCGAGCGCGGTGGAGCAGTTGGACAGCGTGCACTGGTAGATCAGGTTCGCGAAGCCGATGTCGTTCCCGCCGATCGTCATCGTCACGAGCGTCGTCGCGCTCGTCACGGCCTGGATCTGTGTGGAGAGCAGGTCGGACGTCTTCGCGCCGGAGCAGGCGGCGAAGGACAACGCGCTTCCCGCATGCTTCTGCGCCCAGAGGTACGGGTACGCGTACACGCTTCGCTTGCAGGCGCTGTCGACCGTGTAGCTGCCGGTGCCGACGCCGGACGAGTAGCTGTCGCCGAGACCGGCGTACGTGGCGCCCGCTGCCGCGCCGGTGGCCGCAAGCGCGGCGACGACGGCAAGGGCGGTAAGGCCGGGGACGAACCTGGTAAGCGAAGAACGAGTCATGGAGAGCCTCCTCGGTTGGGCGGGCTCGACCGTATCACCGTCCGTTCGCCGCGACAACGCCGGGAATCTCGCGCGCCGATCCCGAACGTGGAGGGGGCCGGCAAGCCGGCCCCCTCCGATCGTGCGTCTCTGTGCCTTGCCTACGGCCCTTCCTTCTTCACGCTTCCCTTGTCGCCGAACGCCTGGAACTCGGCAGCGCGGACGAACGCCCGCGAGCTGCCGTTGGGAACGTTCGAGTCGCAGTCCGTCGTGCTCCGCGTGTCGGCGTCCTGCTCGCCCTGGAACGCCGGAGTGCCCGTGCACTGGCTCGTCTTGGCGACGAGGCGCAGATGCGTGGCGGTGACGTCCGGGATGTCGAACGAACGCAGGATCAGTTGCGGCGCGATGGGCCGCGGCGGGGCGCCGGGGAAGGCATCGGCGTTGCTCGTATACGCCTTCGTGTAGCCGGCGTCCGTGCTGCAGTCCGCAAGCGTGCTGTTGCACGCCCACACCTCGAACTGGCGGAGGGCGGAGAACCGGCTGTTCCCCGCAGCCAGCATGGCGCTGACCTGCAAGGTCTTGATCTTGACCGGCGCGGTTCCGGCGAGGTCGATCGTGACCTTCTTTCCGTCCGCCGTGATGTTTCCGGCGGTGATCGTCAGCGGAGCAGCCCAGTTCGTCGCCTCGGTGCCGTCGATCAGGCTCGCGAGTGCTGCCGCGGTGCCGTCCCCAGTTGCGGTCGCACCGGCCGCCGCCGACGCGTAGTTCGGCGAGAACGTGAACACCGCGACCTTCGTCTCGCCCTTGTGGAGGTCGAGCCGGCCGCGAAGGTGCCCGTAGCCGGCGGCCGTCGCGACGAACTCGTACGTGTCGGGGACGAACTCGGCCGTATCGTCGAGGTTCGCCGATCCGGTCGTCGCCGCGTTGGTGTCGGCGATCGGCGAGATGCGGGCCTCGTAGTGGCCGACGAAGAACCGCGCGTCCGTAATCACCGTTCCGTCCTTCGTCTTCGCCACGAACGTCAGCGTGGCGGGATCCTCCACCGGCGACTTGAAGTCCGGCGTCGGATCCGTGTCCGAGTTGACGCTGGCGTTCGAGCTCGTTGCGTTCACGCCGAACCCGCTCGCAGCGAACGCGTGCCAGATCTCCTTCTGGTTCGCACCGCCGAAGCGCATCAGGTCGGCGGCGAGCTGCGCATCTCGCGCCTGCAGCATCGACGGGGCCGTCGGCATCAGCAGGAACGCGTCGTACACGAGCTGGATCCAGCGCCGGTTGCCCGGGCAGTTCTGCGGGGGCAGCTCGCCCGCCGCACAGGACGCCTGGAGGTCCTTGTCACTGAACGGGAAGTCCTTCTTGTACTTCTCGATCAGCGCCGCGCGGATCCGGAAGTTCGTAGCGCTCCAGATCTCGCCGTCGGCGTGGACTTCGTTGCCGGTGACGTCGAACCCGATGTCGCTGAAGTTCAGCGAGTTGATCTTGAGCTGCTTGCTCTGCTCAGGGACTCCGCCGGCCATCGGGTAGTTCAGCGCGTAGTCGCGGATCCCCTGCTCCTTGTTGCCCGTGGCATACGGGCCGACGGAGTACGGATTTTCGTCGGAGGTCGGCACGAAGCCGTTCTCGTCCAGGTACTCCATCGCATCCAGGTCGCCAAACGACTCGCCCATCGCGCCCGCGTGGAAGCCGGAGCGCTGGGCGCCCTTGCCGATCATGCGGTTCTCGATCATGTGGCCGTACTCGTGGCCTACGATCGACATGTCGTAGTCGCCGTCGACGCACGGGGCGTAGAAGCTCGCGGCGGCCGGCCCCCAGAAATACATGTTGGTAATCGAGGACTGACCGTCGTCGAGCGTGGTCATGTTGGCGTTGTTACGCGTGGTCGTCTGAGCACCCGACTGGGCGTTGCCGATGACGGCGTCGTTCTCCTGCCGCTTCTCGGTCAGGCCATAGTTGTAGTCCTGGGCGTTCCAGTTCTGCTCGGTGAAGCCCAGGTAGTACGCGAAGTCGTGCATCCGGTTGTGCGCGACGAACAGGTTGGTCACGGCGGCCGCGTCGTCCCAGCCCGAGCCGGGCGTCGGAGCCGTCGGGTTGCAGTCCTTGGTGAACCAGTCGTTGGTCCACGGGAAGGAATAGTCGCGGGCGGCCGTGGTGGACGTCGGCATGTACCCCGGCGCGCTGGGCAGCGAGGCGTCGGCCCAGGACGTCGCCGCCTTCGCGTTGTTGCCGCGTGTCGTGAGCGTCGGGTCGTTCGCCTTGTGGTCGTGATCCCACGGGCCGCGCGAGGCAAGGTTGCCGATCACCAGGTCGCAGTCCGGAGCGGTCCGCCAGCAGAACGTCTTGCGCGTGTCGACACTCGGGTTGCTCCACGGGTCACTCGGCAGGACGTGCAGCGGCGGGTTCGCCGGGAACGCCTTCCAGCGGGCGAGGTACGGCTGTAGAGGCGGAGACGTGTCGCCCTTGAGCGTTCCCGTATACGTCCTCGGGGCCGCGAAGCCGCCGCCGCCCGGGAAGTCACAGACCTTGACCTCGTAGTCGCCCGCGGCGACGCCGCCGGCCGGCTCGTAGCGGAACTGCTCGGGCGAGAAGAAGGTGTCGGCATGCTTGAGCAGGACACCGTCCTTCCAGAGCTCGAGCACGACGTCGTTCGTCGCAACCGTTGCCGCGGCGAAGCCGTCGAGGGCACGATTGCCCGCGGCGATCGCGAACACGTGCGAGCCGCAGGCGGCGTCCGTCGCCGGGAGCTCGCCGCTGAACGTGTAGCTCTCGTTCGCCTGCTTCGCGTCCGAGATGTTTTCGACGAGGTTCTTCCGGGCCAGGATCGTGCCGGTGCGGCCGTCGACGACCAGGTTGTAGGCGAATCCGTCCTTGGTCTTGAGCACCAGCGTCTCGAACGCCGGCACGACGCCGTACCGGATCGTCGGGAACGCGACGGGCTTCACGCGCTGAAGGTCGGCCATGCCGGCCACCGAGAGATTCCTCCAGCCGCGCGTCGTCTTCGCGGCGAGCACCTCGGGCACGGACACCTGCTCGCCGACCGAGTTGGCTGCCTGCACCCAGGCCTCCTCGGCCGAGAGCTTGGCCGTCCCGTCGAGCGCGCGGTCGCGGGTGAGCCCGGACGAGACATACGCGACGTTCCAGCCGCTCGTCGCCGAGCCCGTGATGCCGATCGTGACCAGGCCACCCTCGGTGGTCGCGAGGCCGTCCACGACCTGGCGGAAGTTCACCGCGTGACCGCGGCTGGACGACATCCTGGTGTCGCCCGCGAGCACGAGCTGATCCGTCGAGCGGAGCCCGAACAGTGCCTTTTGGCCGTTGAGCCACCGCTCGGCGGCGACGGCCGCATTCTTGCCGTCGACGCCCTTGGCCAGGAACTTGCCGCGCTTGGAAAGCGACGCGGGTGTGCCGAACTGGTTCCACGACACCTTGGCCTGGAGCCGCTTGACCGCGGCGCGCTGGACTGCGCTCGGCGGGAGTGCGCCCGCGCGAACGTCGTAGTCCGCGAGCCCGTCCGGGCGTTCCTGGATCTGCGCTGCCCCGAACGCCGTCGCCGGCAGAGCAAGCGCGCCGAGGGTCGCCACGAGGGCAACCCTCTTGAGGTGCGAAATTCGCATTCTCCCTCCCTGTAAAAGGACCCGAACTCCACAAATGCCAGCAGCGGAGTAGGGAGACCTTCCGATATCAGCGGGGAGAAGTCAACCCGGCAGGTAAGGTCGCGCTGGGGTCTCGTCGCGAGAACGGAGGTCGTCATGAGCACCACCGTCGAGACCGAAGTCGAGGTCCGCCCCTTCCGCATCGACGTCCCGCAGGCGGAGATCGACGAACTTCGGCGGCGCATCGCGTCGACGCGCTGGCCCGAGCAGGAGACCGTCACGGATCAGACGCAGGGCGTGCAGCTGGCGACGATGCAGGCGCTCGCGCGCTACTGGGGCAGTGAGTACGACTTCCGCAGGGTCGAGACGAGGCTGAACGTCCTCCCGCAGTTCATGACGGAGATCGACGGCCTGGACGTCCATTTCATCCACGTCCGGTCGCCGCAAGAGGACGCGTTGCCGCTCGTCATCACACACGGCTGGCCCGGCTCGGTCGTCGAGATGCTGAACGTGATCAGCCCGCTCGCCGATCCGCAGGCGCACGGCGGCAGCGCCGGGGACGCGTTCCATCTGGTCATCCCGTCGCTGCCCGGCTACGGGTTCTCGGCGAAGCCGCAGGACACCGGCTGGGACACCGCGCGCATCGCACGCGCCTGGGTGGTGCTGATGAAGCGCCTCGGCTACACGAAGTTCGTCGCGCAGGGCGGTGACTGGGGCGCGATCGTCACGGACGTGATGGGCGCACAGGCGCCGCCGGAACTGCTCGGGATCCATTCCAACATGCCCGGCACCGTTCCACCCGACGTGTCGAACGCGCTGACGTCGAACGTGTTCGGGACCGGCAGTCCGCCCCCGTCCGATCTGGCGGCCGACGAGCAACGCGCGTACGAGCAGCTGAGCTTCCTCTTCACGAAGGGCATCGGCTACGCGCTCGAGATGGGGTTGCGCCCGCAGACGCTGTACGGCCTCGCGGACTCGCCCATCGCCCTGGCCGCCTGGATGCTCGACCACGACGCGCGCAGCTACGAGGACATCACGCGCGCCTTCGTCGGCGGACAGGCCGTCGGCGGGCTCACCAGAGACGAGGTGCTCGACAACATCACGCTCACCTGGCTGACGAACACCGGGATCTCGTCGGCTCGTCTCTACTGGGAGAACAAGCTCGGCTTCTTCGACGTCAAGGGCGTCACCGTCCCGGCGGCAGTGAGCGTCTTTCCGAACGAGTTCTACCAGGCGCCGCGAAGCTGGACGGAGCGGGCCTACCCGAACCTCGTCTACTACAACGAAGTGGACGAGGGCAACCACTTCGCCGCCTGGCAAGAGCCGGAACTCTTCACGACCGAGGCGCGGGCGGCATTCAAGTCACTCCGTTGACCATGCCCTCGCTCGGCGGCGCGACCGGGTGGCTCAACTCCGAGCCGCTCGGCCCTGCCGACCTGCGAGGCCACGTCGTCCTCGTCGATTTCTGGACGCTGACGTGCATCAACTGGCTGCGCACCGAGCCGTACATCCGCGCGTGGTCGCAGGCCTACCGCGACGACGGCTTGGTGGTGATCGGCGCCCATACGCCCGAGTTCTCGTTCGAGCACGAGATCGATCTCGTACGGCAGGCGACGACCGAACGAGCGATCGACTACCCGGTTGCGCTGGACAACGACTACGAGATCTGGAGCGCTTTCGACAACCACTACTGGCCGGCGCTGTACTTCGTCGACGCGGAGGGCATCATCCGTGACCAGCATTTCGGCGAAGGACGCTACGAAGAGTCGGAGCGCGTCATCCAGAGGCTGCTCGGGATCGACCGCGAGCCCGTCTCCGTCGAAGGGCTCGGCGTCGAGGCGGAGGCCGACTGGGACCACCTGCGGACGCCAGAGACGTATCTCGGCCGCGCGCGCGGAGAGAGCATGGCGGCTCCGGGG
>JBJMJE010000051.1:0-10234 GCA_045806505.1 Gaiellaceae bacterium | reverse complement strand
TCCGGGCACAAGTACGGGCTCGTCTACCCCGGTGTCGGCTGGATCGTGTGGCGGGACGCGAGCGCTCTGCCGGAGGACCTCATCTTCTGGGTGAACTACCTCGGCGACAACATGCCGACGTTCGCGCTCAACTTCTCGCGGCCGGGCGCGCAGGTCGTGGCGCAGTACTACAACTTCCTCCGCCTCGGATTCGACGGCTACAAACGCGTCCAGGCTTACGCGCGCGACGTGGCGACGAGCCTCTCGGCGCGGATCGCCGAGCTCGGGCCGTTCGAGTTGCTCACGAAGGGCGACGAGCTGCCCGTGTTCGCCTTCACGCTCAAGGACGATGTGGACAACTTCACCGTCTTCGACGTCTCGAACGCCCTCCGCGAGCGCGGCTGGCAGGTGCCCGCGTACACGTTCCCCGCGAACCGGACCGACCTCGCCGCGCTCCGCGTCGTCGTGCGTCAGGGCTTCGGCCACGACATGGCCGACCTGCTCATCGGCGACATCGAGCGCCAGCTACCGCGTCTGCAGGCGCAGGCGGAGCCGGTTCACGACGAGTCGACCGCCGCGGGCTTCAGCCACTAGACCGTCAGCTGCGTCGGCAGCGTCGCGAGCCAGATCGCCGTTCCGAGGAACAGCAGCGTGGCGACGGCGAGGAGCACGAGCCTCGCCGTCGACGTGTGCAGCTTGGTGCTGAGCCCGGCGAAGAAGAGCGAGGACGCGAAGAGGACGACGGCGAGCATGTAGTTGTCCGCGCGCTCGTTCGCATCCTTCGCGTGTGCGGAATCCGCAGCCGCCTGCAACTCGAGACGCTGCGCTTGCCGGTCGGCAGCGAGGCGATACCGTCCCAGCTCGAACGGCGTCTTCGGCGCGGCCCTGTTCGTCAACGGCTTCGCCGCCAGCCACGCCACGAACGCGGGCTCGAACTCCTTCCGGAAACGGGCGCGGTAGAAGCTCGCCAGCGCGGATCGGCCCTGTGCGCGCGCGTCGACCCACTCGATGAAGGTGGCGACGTCGATCTGCACCTGCCGGTTCGCGAGCGCCGCTGCGCGGTTCACCTCGATCCGCGCCGAGGTGGCATGGCTGGTCCCCTGGGCCTGCTCGCCCGTCCACTCGCGCGCCTGGTACGCAGACCACGCCGTTCCCACGGTCGCGAGCGCGAGGAGCGCCGTCGCGGCGAGCTCGAGCAGCCGCTCGTTCTTCGCGTCCACCCCGGTCAGCATGAAGGTCGGCGATGACGGCGTTCGCGAAGCGATGTGGCAGGATCGGCTAGTGGCTGCGCCGAGCGACGCCTACGCCGCACCGCCTGTCGCCGACGCGACAGCAGCGGAGCCGATCCGCGAGTCGCGCTGGCCGCCCGTCGCCGCGCTGCTCGTCTACATGGTGCTCAATATCGCCGCGCGTGTCTGGCTACCGGGCGATTCGGCCATCCGCACTCCGTGGCTCGTTCCTGCGGTGGAAGCCGTTCTGCTCGCCGTCCTGCTGTTCGGAGATCCCGGCCGTCTCGCGCGGCGCACGCCGTGGGTGCGCCGTGTCGTGATGGCGATCGTGGTGATCCTCGTCGTCGCAGCGTTGTGGGCGACGACGCTGCTCGTGTACGACCTGATCAAGGGCATAGGCGTCACGCAGTCGCCGGGCGAGTTGCTCGCCGCGGGTGCGTTGGTGTGGCTCGGCAACAACCTTTCTTTCGCGTTGCTCTACTGGCTCCTGGACAGCGGCGGGCCGATCGCGCGCGTGCGAAACCCGCTGCCCGTCGACTTTGCGTTCACGCAGCAGATGAGCCCCGAGCTCGCGCCGCCGGGCTGGCGGCCGGTCTTCCTCGACTACCTGCATCTCGGCTTCACGAACGCGACCGCCTTCAGCCCGACCGACGTCATGCCGCTGACGCACCGTGCGAAGTACACGATGCTCGTGCAGTCGACGGTGGCGCTCGCGCTGTTCGGCCTGATCGTCGCGCGCGCCGTCAACGCCTTCACCTGATCGGGGACTACTCGCGCTTCATCATCGCGAGCGCCTCGAGCTCGAGATCGATGTATTGATCGCCGGACACGTCGACGACGGCTTCCTTGATCGTGCCGCCGGTGAACGCGAACGGCGATACACCGGCGTAGTCGTCCGTGATCGGCTCGGCCGGATCCTTGCCGACGTTCAGTCCCTCGCCGACGAGCGAGAAGTTGCCCGGCTGCGTCATGATCGTTCCCTCGCCGACGAGCTCGTCGTCGACGAACAGCGACAGCGTTCCGGTGGTCGGCATCGACTCGCCCTCGCGCACGAAGCTCGCGCCGAGGAGCACCTTGCCGGTCGGGATCTCTCTCGTCGACTCGACGATCTGCTCTTTCGAGCCGACGAAGTTGTAGACGTACTTGAGCTTCCGGTCCTTGACGTAGAGAGCGTGACCGCCGAAGCGGGCGCCGTGCGAGAACAACACGCCTGAAGCATCTGCGTCCTCGACGTTCGCCTCAACTGCGATCGAATAGCTGCGGTTGCGGATGTTCACCGCCGCGACCTCCGGCACCTCGGCAGCGTCCGGGTAGTAGACGTAGCGGTCGCGCGGCGGCGCGACCTGCGGCCTGGTCGGGTCGGCGAGGACCTCGACCGCGGTCTTGTCGAGGAGCGGCAGCCCGTTGTACATGCCGGCGAGGTGGAACCAGTGGTTGATCATTTCCTGCAGCTTCACCGGGTTCTGCGCGGCGAGGTCGTGCGACTCCGTCAGATCGTTCTCGGTGTCGTAGAGCTCCCACCGGTCCTCGTCGAACCGGCCCCAGCCGGCGATCGTGGGATGCACGCTCTCGGCCTTCCAGCCCTTGTGCCAGACCGCGCGCGAGCCGAGCATCGAGAAGAACGCGCTCTCCTTCGGCGTCGGAACGTCGTCGCCGGCGAACGTCGACTGGAAGCTCACGCCCTCGAGCGGCTTTTGCGGGTAGCCCTTCACCACCTCGGGCAGCTCCACGCCGAGCAGGTCGTACATCGTCGGCACGATGTCGGTGGCGTGCAGAAACTGGTGCCGGAGCTCGCCTCGCGCCTCGATCCCCTTCGGCCACGCGACGATCAGCGGATCGGCGACGCCGCCCTCGAAGTTGTAGCGCTTCCACATCTTGAACGGCGTGTTGAACGCCCACGCCCAGCCGACCGGATAGTGGTTGTACGTCCGTGTCGAGCCGAGGTCGTCGAGGTACTGCAGGTTCTCCTCGATCGTGTCGGGGATGCCGTTGAAGAACTTGTTCTCGTTGACGGAGCCGTTCGGCCCGCCCTCGCCGCTCGCGCCGTTGTCGGAGACGAAGACGACGATCGTGTTCTCGAGCTCGCCCGTCTCCTCGAGGAAGTCGAGCAGCCGCCCGATCTCGTAGTCCGTGTGCGAGAGGAAGCCGGCGAAGACCTCGGCCATCCGGCAGAAGAGCTTCTTCTCCTCGTCCGAGAGCTCGTCCCACGGCCGCACGACGTCGACGGCGTTCCACGGCAGGCCCTCGACGCTCGTCTCGTTGACGTACGGGTTGATCGGAGTGAGCTCGGCGTCGTCGTCGAAGATCCCGAGCTCCTTCTGCCGCGCGAAGACGAGCTCGCGGTAACGCTCGTAGCCCATGTCGAACTTCCCCGCGTGCTTGTCGATCCATTCTTTCGGCGCGTGGTGCGGGGCGTGACATGCCCCGGGGCAGAAGTACATGAAGAACGGCTTGTCGGGCGCGATCACCTTCGCGTCCTTGACGAACTCGATCGCCTTGTCCGTCAGGTCGGTCGTGAGGTGGTAGCCGTCCTCCGGGGTCGACGGCTGCTCCACCGGATGGTTGTCGTAGATCAGGTCGGGATACCACTGGTTCGTCTCGCCGCCGAGGAATCCGTAGTAGCGCTCGAAGCCTCGGCCCACCGGCCAGTTGCGCTTCGTCGACGCCATGTTCATCTCGTCGGCGGCGACGAGGTGCCACTTGCCGAGCATGTAGGTGTTCCAGCCGCGCTCGCCGAGCACCTCGGCGATCGTCGCGCACTCGAAGGGGATGTGGCCGTTGGAGTTCGGGAAGCCGGTCGTCGCTTCGGCGATGCACGCCATGCCGTTCGTCGTGTGGTTGCGACCCGTGAGAAGCGACGAGCGCGTCGGCGAGCAGAGTGCGGTCGTGTGCCAGTTCGTGTACGTCAGGCCGCTCTCCGCGAGCTTGTTGATGTTGGGCGTCTCGATCAGCCCGCCCCACGGCTCCATCGCCGAGAAGCCGACGTCGTCGAGCACGATGTAGAGGACGTTCGGCGCGCCCTCCGGTGCGGCGGGCTGCAGGTACGGCTCCCAGTCGGGAACCGAGTCGCGGTCGTCGACGTCGATCCTGCCCTTGAACTGCTTGCTCATCGCTGTTTCCTTTCGGTCAGGGGTGTGTCGGGCTCTGGGCCGCGGGAGGCGGCACCATCGAAGCGCGCAGGGCGACGAGCGGCGTCGCCGGCACGGTGATGATCCCGCGGGTGGGGCGGTCGAGGTCGAACGTCACGAGCAGGAGAAGCGTCACGAGCGCCGCCGCGGCGATCATGGGGAACAGGCCGCGACCCAGAACCGCGATATGGAGTGCGAGCAGGCCCAGCGCGGCGGCGGCGCCGAACACCTCGAGCGCGAGCACGGCCCCCGGCACGCGGTTGTTGAGCGCGGAGAGCCTGGAGTCCTGCGCATCGATCGTGTCGTTGAGAGTCTCGATGTAGAGCCGCGGCGCGCTCGCCAGCGGGGCGGCGTCGACGGTCTGCCCGGCGAGATCCCAGAGCCGCCGCTGGAGAACCCCTTCGGCTGCGCTCGTGCGGCGCATCTCGGAGCTGTTCGGCACTTCCTTCGTGACCTGCAACGCGAGGTCGGTGTAGCGGCGGAGCAGCTCCAGCGATCGAGTGCGCGCAGGCTCGGCGATGAGCTGGGCACGGAGATAGGTCGTTCCGATCGCGTTCGACTCGGCGACGGTCGCAGCGCGTCGGTCTTCGTAGCGGCCGACCGCGAGCGTCAGGCCGAAGGCGAGGATCAGGCCGACCACGCCGAGGAGGGCTCCCTGCAGCACGCCGAACGGCTCGCGCACCTTCGCCTCGTGCTCGCGCAGGTAGTAGCCGGCGGCATAGCCCGCAGCCGTCGCAGTCCCGACGACTGTGAAGAGGACGAGCCCGACCGCCCAGCTCGAGAGCGAGAAGAACATCGATCAGCCGATCCATCGAGGTGGCAGCCGAACAGGCTCGCGCACCCCCGTTTGCTCGCCCACGGTCCCTCTCCCGTTATCGACTCGCCCCGGTCGGGAGAGCTTATCGGGCGGCCAGTCACGGCCAAAGGGGTGTGCACCACTTCGTTACGTAGCCAACCATGGGTGCGGGTGCGATGATCGTCGTGTGAGTGACCTGGTCAGCGACGCCGCGCCGCGGCGCGACGACACCGCGCAAGCGCCCGCGCGTGCCGGGCTCGTCCTTGCGGCGCTGATCATCGTCGCGGGGGTCGCGAATCTGAATCTGTCGGTGGCGAACGTGGCGTTGCCGGACATCGGCAAGCACTTCGATTCGTCGCAGACGACGCTTGACCTGATCGCGGTCGGTTATTCGCTCGGCCTCGCGTGCTCGGTGCTCTGGCTGGGCGCGCTCGGCGACCGCTACGGACGGAAGCTGATGCTGGTCCTGGGGACGGCGCTCGCGATCCCGATGTCGCTGCTGGCGGCGTATGCGCCGAACGACGTCGTCCTGTTCGCGGCGCGCGTGGGCGGCGGCGTCGCGGCGGGGATGGCGTATCCGACGACGCTGGCGTTGATCGCCGCTTTGTGGGTGGGGCCCGGGCGGACGAAGTCGATCGCGCTGTGGTCGGCGCTCGGCGGCGCGATCGCGTCGCTGGGGCCGCTGCTTTCCGGTTTCCTGCTGGAGCATTTCTACTGGGGGTCGGTGTTCCTGATCACGCTGCCGCTGGCGGTGGTCGCGATCGTCATGGCCTGGTGGCTCGTGCCGGCGCACGTCAACGAGTCGACGGAGCCGGTGGACAACCTCGGCGGCATCCTCTCGCTCGTCCTCGTCGGGGCGCTGATCCTCTCGATCAACTTCGCGCCCGTGCCGAACGAGGGGAAGCTGACCGCCGTCCTCGCCGTGATCGCGCTTGCCGCGCTCGCCTTCTTCTATTTCCGGCAGCGCCGGGCGGCGAACCCGCTGTACGACCTGGAGGTCGCGGCGCGGCCGACGTTCTGGGTCGCCGCCTGCGCGGGGATCATCGTCTTCGGCTCCTTGATGGGCGCCGCGTTCGTGAGCCAGCAGTACCTGCAGAACGTGCTCGGGTATTCGACGCTCGAGGCAGGCGCGGCGTTCCTGCCCGCGGTCTTCTGCATGGTGCTCGTCGCGCCGCGCTCCGCGAAGCTCGTCGAGGCGCGCGGCGCCCGCTTCACGCTCCTGTGCGGCTACGTGTTCCTGCTGCTCGCCTTCCTGATGATGCTGCTCGTCTGGAAGGAGAACAGCTCGTACTGGGAGATCTTCATCGCCTACGCGCTGATCGGCGTCGGCGTCGGGTTCGCGGGTACGCCGGCGTCGCATTCGCTCACCAGCTCGGTGCCGGTGCGGCGTGCCGGCATGGCGTCGGGAACGGCGGATCTCCAGCGCGACCTGGGCGGCGCGATCATGCAGTCGATCTTCGGGGCGCTGCTCACGGCGGGCTACGCCTCGGCAGCGGGCGCGCTGATCGCGAGCTCGGGCAAGGACGTCACGGCCGCGACGCAGGCCGAGCTGACGAAGTCGTTCTCGAGCGCTGCGAACACGGCGTCCTCGTATCCGCCCTCCGTGCAGGAGAACATCGTCGCCGGCGCCAAGACCGCCTTCCTGCACGGCGACCAGTGGGCCTACTCCGCCGGCGTCGTCGCGATCCTCTTAGGCGCCGTCCTCGTCTTCTTCCTCTTCCCGCGCAAGCAGGAAGAGCAGGAGCTGCTCGAGCGGTACCACACCGAAGACGCGGCACGCTCGACCGAACCGACGGAGCCCGAGCCGGAACTCCCGCCAGCGGGCGCGGCCGAACCCGGGCTGCGGTGAAACGGCCGTCGAGCTTCGACGAGGCGCGAGACGCGACGCGGCGGACGCGCCTCGCGAACGAGCGCACCTACCTCGCCTGGTGGCGGACGGGCCTCACGACGTTTGCAGTCAGCGTCGCGGCCGGAAAGCTCGTACCGGCGCTCTCCTCCGGAGCCGCTTGGCCGTTCGAGGTGTTGGGCATTGCGTTCGCGCTCGTGGGCTTGCTGTTCATCGCGTACGCGTACGTCCGCCAGAAGCGGGTCGACGAGGCGCTCGCCCGCGGCGACGACGCGCCGTTCGAGACGCGCGCGGCCCTCGTCTTCGCGGCCCTCGGAGTGCTCCTCGGGATCGGCACGATCGCCGTCATCCTCGTTCAGCCCGGCTAGAGGCCGGCGAAGGCGTCACCGCTGTCGAACGACGCAGCGAAAGCCGATGTGAGCGGTGGACGTGTCGATCGCCTCTGCCTGGCGTGCGGCCGGGCGGTAGCGGAGGCAGTAGTTCGGTGCGCAGAGATGCGAGCCACCCTTGATGACGTAGCGCGGAATGTGTGCGGCGTCGCCGTCCCCGGGCGCGGCATGTGGATGACGAGGTGCGCAGCACGGTGACGCCGGCTGGCCCGATCCGGGCAGCGCGAACCGGTCGCTCGTCCATTCCCAGACGTTGCCGCACATGTCGTAGAGGCCGTAGCCGTTCGGCGGGAAGCTCCCAACCGGCGAGGTGCCCTCGAAGCCGTCAAGCTTCAGGTTCTGCCAGGGGAACTCGCCCTGCCACGTGTTCGCCATCGGCGTTCCGCCGGGCGTGTGGTCGTCGCCCCAGGAGAAGACCGCGCCCTCGAGCCCGCCGCGGGCCGCGAGTTCCCATTCCGCCTCGGTCGGCAGGTCCTTGCCGGCCCAGCGGGCGTACGCACCGGCGTCTTCGTGTGCGACGTGCACGACGGGGTGACGATCGCGGCCGTTGATCGTCGTACCCGGTCCACCCGGTCGCTTCCAGTAGGCGCCGGGCACGTAATCCCACCAGTTGCGAACCTCGTCCAGGTTCACGCGGCCGGGCGTCTTCCGGAAAACGAGCGATCCCGGGACGAGCAGCTCGGGGTCGGCGTCCGGATAGTCGGCCGGGTCGAGCGGCCGCTCGGCGACGGTGACGTAGCCGGTCGCGCGCACGAAGCGCCGGAACTCGGCCGCCGTCACTGCGCATTCGTCCATCCAGAATCCGTCGACCTCGACGCGACGAATCGGGCGCTCCTCGGGATAGAAGCGCTCGTCGCCCATGTCGAAGCGGCCGCCGGGGACGAAGCGCATACCGGGTGCCGGTGCGCTGTCGGCTGAGGCCCTGGCGTTCACGGTCTCGAGTGTGGCACAGGGAATGCGCGAATCGGCACGCGGCGGTTGGAGTCAGCGGCGGGGGTGGGATTCGAACCCACGGACGACTTGCGCCGTCAACGGTTTTCAAGACCGCACCGTTCGGCCACTCCGGCACCCCGCCGTCGGCCGATCGTAGCCAGCGGCTACGCGTCCCTGGAGACGCGCGGCGGGGCCCCGAACTGCTGCAGCGCCTCGGGCACGTCGCCCTGGAAGTTCTCCAGCAGCGCGAGCACCCAGCGGTCGGTCGCGGCCGTGCCGTTGAGCGTGTGCGGCGTGTCGAGCGACTTGTCGCCGCTGCGGTAGCGGATCCGCGAGCGGCGCGCCTGGTAATCCGTCGTGTTCGAGCACGACGTGAGCTCGCGGTAGCGCTCCTGCGACGGGAACCAGCCCTCGATGTCGTACCGCTTTGCGGCCGCCGACGACAGATCTCCGGCCGCCGTGTTCACCACGCGATACGGAATGGCGAGCGACTGCACGAGCGATTCCTCGATGGCGAGCATCCGCTCGTGCATCTCCCACGAATTTTCGGGGCGCGTGTAGGCGACCATCTCGACCTTCTGGAACTGGTGCACGCGGAACATGCCGCGTGTGTCGCGCCCGGCGGCGCCCGACTCGCGGCGGAAGCACGACGAGAACGCGCAGTAGTAGAGCGGCAACGTCTCCAGGATCTCGTCCATGTGCATCGCGATCAGCGGCACCTCGGACGTACCGACGAGGTAGAGGTTGTCGGCGGGGATCTCGTAGTAGTCGCTCTTGTCCGACGGGAAGAAGCCGGTGCCGTACATCGCGTCCTCGCGCACGAGCACGGGCGGGAGGACCGGCGTGAAGCCCTCGCGCACGAGCCGGTCGAGCGCGAGCCGATACAGCGCGAGCGCCAGGAGCGCCGTGTCGCCCAGGATGAAGCCGAAGCGCGAGCCGGACACCTTCGCGCCGCGCTCGAGGTCGAAGTTCCCGATCTCGGTGTGCTCCTTCGGCTCGGCGATCTGCGGCGGTTCGCCCCAGCGCGTGATCTCGACCGCTTCGTCTTCCGTCATGCCGTCGGCCGCCGATTCGTGCGGCGGGTTCGGCACCTTCCCGAGCGCGGAGTCGCGTTCCGACTCGGCGGCCGCGAGCTGCGCCTCGAGCTCCGTCAGCCGCTCCTTGCGCGTCCGCAGCTCCTCGAGTTGCTCCGGCGTCGGCTTGCCGTGAAGCTTCTGCTTGCCGCGCAGCTCCTCCACCTGCGGCAGGAGCTCGCGCCACCTCGCGTCGGCGGCGATCAGGTCGTCGAAGGCCTCGGCAGCACCGCGTCGCGCGAGCGCCGCGCGGACGCGCTCGGGATCGTTGCGTGCCGCGCGGACGTCGATCATCGCGCCAAGAATGCCTCAAGCACCTGCGCCACACCCTCTTCGTCTGCGGGCGGGCAGGTGAGATCCGCGCGCGCCTTGACCACCGCGTGCGCGTTTCCGACCGCCACCGAGTAGCCGGCCCAGTCGATCAGCTCGAGGTCGTTCTCGCCGTCGCCGAACGCGATCGTCTGCCCGCGTGTGAAGCCGAGGCGGTCGGCGACGAACTGCAGGCCCGAGCCTTTGGACACATCCGGATGCGCGAGCTCGAGGAAGAACGGCAGCGACTTCGCGATGAACAGGCGGTCACCGAAATGTCCGCGCAGCGTCGCCCCGAGCGCGTCGAGCCGCTCGGGGTCGCCGACGACGACGAGCTTCGTCGGCGGTCGTTCGAGCCAGTCGAGCAGCGGCCCGACCACGCGCAGCTCGAGGTGCTGAAACGAGGCGTATCGCTCGGCCTCCGGCGTCACCTCCGCAACGTAGAGCTCGTCGTCGACGTAGCAGTTCAGGCCGTGTCCCGAGTCCTGGACGGCGGCGATGGCCTCTCGGGCCAGCTCGACCGGAATGGGCACGTGCAACAGGAACTCGTTC
>JBJMJE010000050.1:0-7569 GCA_045806505.1 Gaiellaceae bacterium | reverse complement strand
AGACGTCCTCGACCACCTCGACGAGCTCGGGGTCGACCGCGTCACGGACGTCCTCGTCACGCACCACCACCGCGACCAGGTCGGCGGCCTCGCGCGTGCGGTCGCCGCCGGGATCCGCGTGTGGGTGCCGCCGCTCGAGGTCGGCCTGATCGCCGGCGTCGACGAGCACTGGCTCCGGCGGAAGACGCTGAACGACTACGACCTGCGCGAGGACCGCTTCTCGCTGCTCGAGCCGGTCGCGGTCGACGGGGTCGTCGCCGAGTACCGGACGCGCCGCTACGGCGGGGTCGACGTCTACACGCTGCCGACGCCGGGCCACACGCCCGGCTCGGTCACCTACCTCGTCGAGCTCGACGGGCGCCGGCTGGCATTCGCGGGCGATCTCGTCCACGCCGACGGCAAGGTCTGGTCGCTCGCGGCGACGCAGTGGTCGTACAGCGGCGTCGAGGGACAGGAGTCGACGATCGTCTCGTGCGCGAGACTCGCTGCTTTGGAGCCCGACGTCCTGCTGCCCGCGCACGGCGAGCCGCTCGAGGATCCGCCGGCCGCGCTCGCGACCGTTCGGGAGCGCATGGGCCAACTGGTCGCGCTCCGCCTCGGGCAGCCGTCGGGGGTCGAGGATCGTCTGGCAGATCCGTTCGACCCGATCACGCCGCACCTGCTTCGCAATCGCACCACGTTCGCGAACAGCTACCTGCTCCGCTCCGAGACGGGCGCCGCCCTCGGCATCGACTTCGGCTACGACATGGCGACGTGGCGCCGGCCGCTGCTCTGGTCGCTGGAGGGCGTCGACGTCGAGGCCGTCGTCGTGACGCATTTCCACGACGACCACGTGGCGGGGCTGAACCTGATCCGCGCGGTCAAGGGCGCCGAGGTCTGGACGGCGGAGCACATCGCGCCGGTGCTGGAGGATCCGAAGCGCTACGACCTGCCGTGCCTCTGGCCGGAGCCGATCCCCGTCGACCGCGCGCTGCCGCTCGAGACGCCGATCGCCTGGCACGAGTACGAGCTGACGCTCTACCCGCTTCCCGGCCACACCTACTTCGCCTGTGCGATCGCGTTCGACGTCGACGGGCGCCGCGTCGTCGCGATCGGCGACCAGTACACGCCGACGGCGCTGAACTACCAGTACCGCAACCGTTTCCAGCGGCACGACTTCATCCAAACCGGCGAGCTGTTGCGCAGCTTGCAGCCGGACCTGCTGATCGGCGGGCACTTCTTCCCCCACGAGGTGCACGACGGCTATCTCGACTCGCTCGTCGCCGACGCTCACCGCCTTGCCGAGTTGCACGACGAGCTGCTGCCGGCCGAGAGCTTCGGCGAGCGCGGCTTCGGCGCGTGGATCGAGCCGTATCGCTCGACGGTTGCGCCAGGCGGGGCGGTGTCGCTCGACGTCACCGTCCGGAATCCGTTCGAGCGTGGCGAGACCGCGACCGTGCGGCTCGTCGTTCCCGAAGGCTGGAGCGCCGCGCCCGCGACGCACGACGTCGAGCTCGAGCCGGGCGGGGAGGCCGTCGTGAGGTTCGAGGTCGCCGCCGGCTCGGCGTCCGGCCGCGTCGCCGCCGATCTGACGGTCGGCGAGGCGCGTTTCGGGCAGCAGGCCGACGCAGTCGTGTACGTCCGTTGACGTTCGCGAACGACGCGTACCGCCTCGACTTCGCGGCCAACGGCCGTTACGTCACGCTCGCGTCGGTCGAAGGAAGCCCGCTGCTCACGCTCTCGCTCCTCGCTGCCGTCGACACCGTTGCTGCCGTCGACGAAACGCTGTCGCTGTCGCCGCCGGAGCAGGGCGACGGCGCGTTCGTCGTCGAGCGGCGCTCGACGCTGTGGGAGCAGGCCCGGCTCGAGCTCCGCTGCCTCGACACCTGCATCGAGCTCCAGTCGTTCGTACGCGGGCGCGGCGCGATCGCCGACGCGCGTCTGCTCGGCGGGCGCTCGCTCATCCGCGGCGCGCCGCTCGGGCGCGTGTGGAGCCGGAGCGCGTTGCAGACGCTCTTCACGCCGAGCCCGGAGGACGGCGCGGCCCACGTTCGCCCGCTCGCAGAGGGCACCACGATCGGCGTCGTCGGCGACGGTGAGCCCGGTCGCGGCCGGTGGCTCTTCACACCGGCGCCGCTCTACGTGGCGTTCGGCGACGGAACGACGTGGCTCGATCTCGGTGTCGCCGCACCGGTCGGAGAGTTGCGCGTCGCCGAGCTCGCACTTGAGACGACAGTCGGTGGTTTCGCGCTCAGACTCGACTACGACGGCCGGACGAGCGTCGAAGGCGAGTTCGCGATGCCGACCGTCGTCCTCACGCCGAACGTGCCCGAACCGCTCGCGGGCCTTCGCCGCCACCGGGGCGACCTCGCAAAGCGGGGTGCCGCGCCGGAGCCGCAGCCGCGCGCGTCGCCGGCGTGGTGGCGTGAGCCGATCTTCTGCGGCTGGGGCGCGCAGTGCCACCTCGAGGTCGTCGAGGGCGGGCTGGCACGCGACTACGCGACGCAGGAGCGTTACGACGGATTCCTCGCGCACCTCGAAGGCCACGGGCTCGTCCCCGGCACGGTCGTCCTCGACGACAAGTGGCAGGCGACCTACGGCGGCAACGAGCCGGACACTGCGAAGTGGCCCGACCTGCGAGCCTGGATCGCGGAGCGGCACGCGAGCGGCCAGCACGTTCTCCTGTGGTGGAAGGCATGGGACCCGGAGGGCCTGCCGACGGAGCTCTGCATCACCAACGCGAACGGCGAGGCGCTCGCGATCGACCCGAACAACGAGGCCGCGCGCGCGGAGCTGCAAGCGATCGTCGGGCGGATGCTCGGCTCCGGCGGGCTGGACGCCGACGGCCTGAAGGTCGACTTCACGGCGCGCACGCCGGCCGGTCGCGCGCTCACGTCGGCCGGCGGAACGTCCGGCATCGCGCTGCTGCACGAGCTCCTGTCGATCGTCTACCGGGCGGCGAAGGAGACGAAGCCGGAGGCGCTGATCATCACGCACACGCCGCACCCGGGCTTCGTCGACGTGACCGACATGATCCGCCTCAACGACATCATCAGCGGCGACGTCGTCGAGCAGATGACGGCGCGCGCGGAGATCGTCCGTGCCGCGTGTTCAGACCTGCCGATCGACACCGACGACTGGCGCGTGCCGAACAAGCGCGAGTGGCGGTCCTTCCTCGAGCGGAAGCCGGAGATCGGAGTGCCGTCGCTCTACTACGCGACGCACATCGACTCCACCGGAGAAGAGCTCGACGAGGACGACTATGCGGCGCTGCGCAACGTGTGGTCTGTGTGGAAGGATCGGAGCGCGTGACGGCCGACGCCGATTTCTACCGCGAGCACGGCTACGTCCTCGTTCGCAGCGTGTTCGACGAGCGCGAAGTGGAGGACATGCGGGGCGCGATCGACGGCATCCTCGAGAGCGTCGCTGCTACCGAGCACGACCGGAGCCACACGTGGGCGGGTGTCGACCAGTCGCTCCAGTTGAAGGGGTTCCACGACCTGACGTACCACGACGGCGTGTTCACGAGGATGGTCGCGCAGCCAAGGCTGGTCGCGGTGCTCACCGAGTTGATCGGCCCGAACGTGCAGTTGCACCACACTAAGATGCTCGTCAAGCCTCCCGAGCAGGGCGCGCCGTTTCCGATGCACCAGGACTACCCGTACTTCCCGCACGAGCGGCACTCGGTCCTTGCTGCAAGCGTTCATCTCGACGACACGGACGAGGAGAACGGCTGCCTCCACGTGGTCGCGGGCTCGCACCGCCTCGGCCCGCTCGAGGCGACCGGCGACTCGAAGACGGTGGACTACACGCTGGAGAGCGGCGTCGCCTGCCCGGCCGCCGCCGGCGACGTGCTCTTCTTCAGCTACCTGACGATCCACGGCTCGGGTGTCAACCGGAGCACGCGTACGCGGAGGAACGTCCTCTTCCAGTACCGCGATCCCGCAGACCCGCCGCTTCTGAGTGACGGCGTCGAGGCGCACGTCGACTGGGGGGCAGGGATGATCGTCGCGGGATCGAATCCCGGCTTCTGGGCGTGGCGGTCCCGACTGAGGGTCGAGCAACGAAAAACGGCGGAAAAAGTTAGGCCCGAAAGGTTGTAAAGTTCTCCGCACGGACGCTCGAAGTCGCCGGAAACCTGAGCTAAAGTCAACGGTGACCGCAGACTCGGCGGAGCGGTCGAAAACCTTCAAAAAGGGGCGCCGACTACCCGGCGCAATCACGAAGTTCGGAGGGTAAAGCATGGAGGGTCACAGGAAGCGTCTCGCAGTGCTGCTCGCAGTCGCTGCGGCGCTGTCTGCGGTCGTCGTCACGTCGGCGATCGCGCACTCGGTCAAGTCCGGTGCAGGCACGCTCAACATCTACGGCTACGGGCCCGGCGACGACGTCCAGGAGAACCGCGCGAAGTACGCCGCGGGCGTGCTCTCCTCGACGAACGTGAACAGGCCTGCAGGCGATTTCAACGATCAGGTCTTCCTCGCGCGGCTGGCGTCGGGCGACGTGCCCGACCTCGTCCGCATGAGCCGCCCGCGCGTCGCGCAGTACGCGTCGAAGGGCGTCTTGCAGCCGATGGATTCCTGCGTCAAGTCGGTGAAGAAGCAGTACCGCGCCGGCGCAATGAACGCGATGACGTACAAGGGCCACGTCTACGGCCTGCCCGAGTTCACGAACCAGATCACGCTGATCGTGAACCAGAGCGCGTTCAAGGACGCGGGTGTGCCGCTCAGCGCGGCTCAGACGAAGAACAAGAAGGCGCTGCTCGCCACGGCGAAGAAGCTCACGAAGATGAACGGGAGCGGCGACCTGACGCGAATCGGGTTCGACCCGAAGATCCCGGAGTTCTTCCCGCTCTGGGTCAAGTGGTTCGGCGATGACATCATCTCCAAGAACGGCCTGAAGGCGCAGCTGAACACGCCGCATGCAAAGCAGGCGCTGGCGTACGCCGTGTCGATCGTCAATGCGGAGGGCGGCTGGAACAAGTTCAAGTCGTTCCGCGACACGTTCGACTTCTTCGGCCGCCAGAACCCGCTCGTGAAGGACCAGCTCGGGTTCTGGCCGATGGAGAGCTTCATCTACAACGTGTTCTCGAACAACTCGCCCGACGTCGACCTTCAGGCGAAGTTCTTCCAGAACCGCAAGGGCGGCCCGATCACGTACTTCAGCGGTAACGCGTGGGTCGTTCCGAAGGGCTCGAAGAACAAGGCGGACGCCTGTGCGTACATGAAGGCCGTCACGTCGGTGAACGCGTGGCTCACAGCGGCGAAGACCCGCGAGGCGGCTCGCAAGGCTTCGCACTCGACGTTCACCGGGCTGTACACGGGGAACTCCGTCGCGGACGCCAAGATCTTCAACGACGTGTACCAGTCGTTCGGCCATCCGCAGTTCGACAAGGCCGTGCAGACGCTCGTGCACGCGTCCAAGTACGGCTTCGAGCTCCCGGCCAACCCGGGCGGGCAGCAGTTCGTCGACGCCTACACCAACGCCATCAACCGCGTCCTCGCGGGCCAGCAGTCGGTCAGCGCGGCTCTGAACCAGGCCCAGAAGGAAGCCCAGACGGCGATCAACGCGAACAAGTAGCACCGGACTATTCGCGGGCTCCTGACGAGCGCGCGGAGTAAATGAAAACGTGTCGGGCTCCTTCGGGAGCCCGACACGGTTTTGGACAGCCGAATACACGCAATAATCCCGAAGCGTGACCAGCGTGGCGGTGCGATCCAAGGCTGCGTCGGGCCCTTCGAGGACCCGGCGGTGGTTTGCGGGCTTCCGGGAGAAAGAGACCTGGGTCGCGTACCTGTTCATCCTGCCGTGGCTGTTCGGCTTCCTCGTCCTCACGCTGGGGCCGATGCTCTTCAGCCTCTACTACTCCTTCACGAACTACGGCTTGCAGCAGATCGCCGGCCTCGAATCGACGAAGACGGTCGGCTTCAAGAACTATGAGCAGCTGATCCACGACCCCAAGGTCACGTCGTCGCTGAAGAACACCTTCATCTACACGGTGATGATGGTGCCGGGGAAGATCATCGTCGCGCTCCTGCTCGCGATGCTCCTCATGCGCGTCACGGAGAAGCTCGCCGGCGCCTTCCGCACGATCTTCTACCTGCCGCACATCACGCCGCCGGTCGCGATCGGCGTCATGCTCCTCTTCCTCTTCAACGGCGCCGTCGGCATCGTCAACAAGGCCCTCGGCTTCATCGGCATCCAGGGTCCCTACTGGACGACCGACCCGAGCTGGATCAAGCCGAGCATCGCGATCATGGACATCTGGGCGTGCGGCGGCACGATGGTCATCCTGCTTGCCGCGCTCTACGGCGTGCCGAAGCATCTCTACGAGGCCGCGTCGATGGACGGCGCCGGCAGATGGCGCCGGTTCAAGGACGTGACGCTGCCGATGATCAGTCCGGCCCTCTTCTTCGTCTTCATCATCCTGACCATCGCGGGCCTGAATCAGTTCACGCAGGCGTACACCGCGTACTTCGGCGCGGGCGGCTCGCAACCCGAGGCCGCGCTCTTCTACTCGATCTACCTGTTCAAGAACGCGTTCGAGTTCTTCAACATGGGCTTCGCATCCGCGATGGCCTGGCTGCTCTTCGCGATCAGCATGGTCATCACGGTGATCAACATCCTCGTCAGCCGCCGTTTCGTCTACTACCAGGGGTCGTCTCGATGAGTGTCGGCACGCAACAGAACGCGCCGCCTCCGCTCACCGCAGGCGCGGCGGCTCCGCTCCCGACCGTTCGCGAGCAGGGGCCCTGGTACCGGTCCCGGCCCGATTCGAGCTGGATCGTCAAGGCCTTCTTCATCCTGCTGCTGGTCGGCCTCGCGATCCTGTTCCTCTATCCGTTCGAGTGGCTCGCCGCGGCGGCGTTCAAGCCGCGCGGCGAGACGTTCGACAACGCGTTCCTCCCCCAGACCTGGTCGTGGAACTTCAGCGGCGAGGCGATTCCGAGCCCCGCGCCGCAGAAGCTCTTCAACGTCGCGCCGGTCGCGCGCTGGATGTGGAACAGCATCTGGATCAGCTGCCTGGGCGCGGCGTTGACGACGTTCGCCAGCGCGCTGGTCGCGTTCGCCTTCGCCTACTTCCGTTTCCCGCTTCGGAACTTCTTCTTCGGCGTCCTGCTCGCGACGCTGATGCTGCCGGGCGAAGTGACGATGATCCCGGTCTACCTGCTCTGGAACCACATCGGCAAGTTCACGCTCGCCCACCCGATCCTGCCGCACATCGGCACGAACACGCAGTACCCGCTCTGGGTGCCGAACGCGTTCGGCAGCGCGTTCTACATCTTCCTGCAGAGACAGTTCTTCATGGGGATCCCGCGCGACTACTTCGAAGCCGCGCGCATGGACGGCGACAGCTACTGGTCGATGTTCTGGCGGATTGCGGTCCCGCTGGCCAAGCCGGCGCTGATCGTCACGTTCATCTTCGAGGTGCAGGCGAAGTGGTTCGACCTGATGACGCCGCTCATCTACCTGCGCAACGAGGCGCTCTTCACCGCGCCGCAGGGGATGAAGATCCTTCTCGACCGCTTCAACGCGCAGGGCGGAGGCGTCGGCGACTACCAGGTGATCATGGCCGGGACGCTGCTCCTCGTC
>JBJMJE010000049.1:0-3074 GCA_045806505.1 Gaiellaceae bacterium | reverse complement strand
CGACAGCGACGAGCCCGCGACGTACGAGATCGTCGCCGGCGGCACGATCTACATCCACGGGGATGCGAACCGCTCGAACACGGCGGACGCGACCGACCCGGCGCAGGACGTCCCGGACGAGCCGGCGACTGGAGTCGACCCTGGGTGGGGAACGAACATGCACTTCGCCGGCCGTGTCGGCGGCTTGTTCGATCCGGTGCTCCTGGGCGGCGCGGGCTCGACGGACAAGACCGAGCTGACGTTGATCTTCGGCAACTTCGACGTCGACTACTTCGACTTCGACCACACCTTCCTCGGCGCGAAGACCCGCGTCTTCGGCAGCGACAACGAGATCGCGCAGGACGCCGGGCCGGCCGGTGACGGCGAGGACCTGTTCGTCGTCGACCACCTGCAGACGATGGCGGTCGACCAGGGCGACACGCTCATGCTCGACGGCCAGGCCAACAACGACGTCTACAGGATCTTCACCGAAGGCAGCCTCGGCGCCGCACGCAATTACGTGATCAGCGTCCTCGACACCGGCGCGCGCGCCGAGCCCGTGGCCAGCCCGGATCCGGGCGCGAACGCGGACGCGCAGGCCGGCGGGGCGGACGTGATCGCGATCTACGGCTTCGACAGCACGGACGACGCGCACAGGGGCGTCGACGCGCAGCAGAACAACAAGCCGTACGACGACATCTTCCTGCTCCGGAGCGTGACTGCGATCGGCTGCGTCGGCCCGGACCACTGCACGAACGAGAGCACCGCCCTCAGGCCTGCCTTCGTCGCCGTGCTCCACACCGACATCGCCGGCGCGCGCGGCACGACCGACGTGAGTACCGGCATCGTCACGACCGGGCCGTTCGCGGTCGAGCGGATCAACTACTCGGCCGACGACAACGGACGGCTCCAGGTCTACGGCCTCGGCGGCAACGACCTCTTCGCAGTCGACGACAACAGCGCGATCACGACGCTCGACGGCGGCGCCGACAACGACACCTTCCAGATCGGCCAGATCTACGGCCTGCTCCGGAGCGCGACGAACGTCGACAACCCCAACGACGCGTTCGCGACCATCGCGACGACGCGCGGCTACCTGAGCGAGGGCACGAGCGCGCCGCTCGTGGCCGAGGGCGGCGACGGCGACGACGCCTTCACCGTCTACTCGAACCACGCCGAGCTGCGGCTCGAGGGCGACGACGGAAGCGACCTCTTCGTCGTCCGCGGCTTCGCGCTCGCCGAGACGAACCCGGACGGGACGATCAGGTGCCAGACGGCGAACGGTCAGTGCGCGACCGACGGCTCAAGTGTCGCCGTGCCGAAGACGACCGGCGGCTTCTCGACGGCCGAGCAGACGCTCATCCGCGGCGGCCAGGGCTCCGACCAGGTGAGCTACAACATCAACGCGCCGGTCTCGGTCGACGGCGGCAACGGCTTCGACAAGGTCGTCGTGCTCGGAACCGAGTTCGCCGACCACATCGTCGTGACGGACAAGGCGATCTTCGGCGCCGGCCTCAACGTCCGCTACACGACTGTCGAGGTCGTCGAGGTGGACGGGCTCGAGGGCGACGACCAGTTCTTCGTCCAGTCCACCGCGTTCGGCGTCCTCTACCGCGTGATCGGCGGGCTCGGCAGCGACACGATCAACGTCGCCTCGAGCGTCACCGCCGACATCCAGACCCGCGAGCTCGAGGGCGCGAGCGGCGCGATCAACCATCTCGTCCAGTCGACGACCGACTCGGGCTACGACGGGCTCCCGGCACCCGGCATCGACTACAACGTCGCGACTCCCGCCAGCGGCGGCGTCGTCATCACCGAAGTGACGCCGACGGGCTCGCCGGTGCAGGACGGGACGACGATCGTGCGCGAGGGCGGCCTCGACATCAACGGGACGCTCGTCTTCGTCGACCGCTACCTCGTCCATCTCGCGGCGGCGCCGCTCGGCAAGGTCTACGTGACGGTCTCGGCGGCCTGTGCGGTGCAGAACTCGACGAACGGGACGTGCCTCGCCGTCCGGCCGGTCGGCGGCCCGGTGCCGGCCGCGGCCGACACGATCCTCCTCGCGAGCGGCTTCGCGACGCCGTCGACGGCCGACTTCTACCGGACGATCCAGGTCGACGGCGCCGCCGTCTGGGTGCCGAACCGGACACTGGTGCTCGTCTTCGACGCGAGCAACTGGCAGCAGGATCAGACGGTCTGGCTGACGGCGGTCAACGACCTCGCGGCCGAGGGCCCGACGACAGTGACGATCAGCCACAGCGTCATCGCACCGAACGACCGGTTCGACCCGACCCATCCGAACGCCCCGTACTACGACAACATCGCAGTGCGCAACGTCGAGGTGACGGTGCTCGACAACGACCAGGCCGGCCTCGTCATGACGCAGCTCGACACGGCCGGCAACGTGGACATCTCGACGGTCGTGATCGAGGGCACCGCCGTCACCCAGCAGCTCGACAGCTACCGGCTCACGCTGGCGAAGGAGCTCCTCGGCACGAGCCTCGTGAAGGTGCAGATCGACGCGTCAACCGACGGCAGGCTCCAGTTCTCGGTCGACGGCGGCGTGAACTGGGTCTCGACGGCGGTCGTGACGTTCGACAGCACGACCTGGAAGAGCGGCATCGTCGTCAAGGTGCGCGCCGTCAACGACTTCGTGCCGCAGGATCCGCAGACGAGCGTCCTGAAGCACACGATCGTCACGACGCCGTACGCGAACCAGGACACGAGCTACAACGCCGTGGCGCAGCAGCTGCTCGCGGTCGACACGTACGACGACGACACGCCGAACGTCGTCGTCACGGAGACCGGCGGCAGCACCGTCCTGCTCAACAACGGCCTGGCGTGCAGCGCCGCGTCGAAGCCGTGCGACAGCTATACGATCCGCCTCACCGAGCAGCCGGCCGGCAACGTCACCGTCGCGATCGTCGGCGACGGGCAGGCCAACGTCTCGTCGATCAACGGTGTCGCCGTCACGCCCGCGCAGTACGCGGTCATCGGCGGCATCCGCCACTCGACGCAGTTCACGGGCAACGTCGACACGACGGCGACGACGATCACCCGCGGCGCCGGGTCGGAGCTCGGCAGCTTCACGCGCG
>JBJMJE010000048.1:0-4760 GCA_045806505.1 Gaiellaceae bacterium | reverse complement strand
CGCACGCGCGACCGGCACGTTCGTCGGGATCTCGGCGACGTGCAGGCCGTAGATCTCGACGAACTCCTTCTCCTCCGTCTTGGCCGTGCCGGTCATACCGGCGAGCTTCTCGTAGAGGCGGAAGTAGTTCTGCAGCGTGATCGTCGCGAGGGTGACGTTCTCCTCCTGGATGCGGACGCCCTCTTTCGCCTCGACGGCCTGGTGCAGGCCTTCGCTCCAGCGCCGGCCTTCCATGATCCGGCCGGTGAACTCGTCGACGATCTTCACCTCGCCGTCCTGGACGACGTAGTCGACGTCGCGCTGGAAGAGCGACTGCGCCTTCAGCGCCTGGTTCAGGTGGTTGACGAGCTGCACGTTGCGCGGGTCGTAGAGGTTGTCGATCGCGAGCGCGCGCTCGATCTTCTCGATAGCGCTCGGCTCGGGCGAGACGGTCTTGAACTTCTCGTCGTAGACGTAGTCGGCGTCGGGGACGAAGCCCTTCTGCACCTCCTTCGACGGGATGGCCGTCATCGTCTTGACGACGCGCGCGAAGTCGTAATAGACCTTCGCTGCGGTCTCGGGCTCGCCGGAGATGATCAGCGGCGTGCGCGCCTCGTCGATGAGGATCGAGTCGACCTCGTCCACGATCGCGTAGGTGTGGCCGCCCTGGACGACGCCCTCGAGCGAGACGGCCATGTTGTCACGCAGGTAGTCGAAGCCGAACTCCGAGTTCGTGCCGTACGTGATGTCGGCGCCGTAGGCGACCTTCCGCTCGGCGAACGGCATCATGTTCTCGATGTGACCGCCCGTCGCGCCGAGACGCTCGTAGACGGCGCGCGTCCATTCGGAGTCGCGCTTGGCCAGGTAGTCGTTGACGGTCACGAGGTGCACGTTGGTGCCCGGCAGCGAGTTGAGGAAGAGCGGCTGCGTGGCGACGAACGTCTTTCCCTCGCCGGTCTTCATCTCGGCGATGTCGCCCTCGTGGAGGACGATCCCGCCCATCACCTGCACCTTGAACAGCTCGACCTGCCGGTCGCGGCGGAACGCCTCGCGGATGGCGGCGTACGCCTCGAAGAGCAGCTCCTCCAGCGACTCGCCGTTCTCGATCCGCTGCTTGAACTCGGCCGACTTGCCCCGGAGCTCGTCGTCGGAGAGCTTCTCGAAGTCCGGCTGGAGCGACAGGACGTACTCCGCCTGCCCGGCGATCCGCTTGAGCCGGCGGCCTTCGCCGGCGCGCAGAACCTTCTCGAAAGTGCCCAGTCCCGAAGCCATTCTCGTCTCCTAGAGTAGCGAGGCCTCGATCTCCCAGCGATCGCCGTCCAGCCGGCGCCCCCTGACCGCGTAGTCGCCGTCTCGCTCCAGCGCAGGGATGGAGCCGAAGCGGCGCTGTCCGTCGATCACGAGCGTGCGCTCGCCGTCGTGGTGCGCCTGTTCGAGCTCGCGCCCTTCGACGCCCGGCAGGGTCACGACCTCGATGCGCCGCGCCGCGACGGCCCAGAGCCCGTCCTCGCGCTTGACGGCCTCGGCCCGGTAGGGCGGGTCGAGCGACATCGCGCCGACCAGCGTCTCGATGCCGCGCGGCCCGTACTCGACGATCACCTCGTCCTCGAGGACGACGAACTCCGCGCGCTCGCCCTCGAGCTCGGCGGCGAGCGTCGCGACGTCGTCCCATTCGCGCGGCCGGTGCACGCCGTGGATGCCGGCCTTGTCCCACGGCCGGCGCGTGTCCTCACTGCCTTCGAAAAGGCCTGCCTGCTGCTTGAGCCTCTCGTTGAGCGTCCTACGCCTGAAGATCACGCCCGCTGCGGTCCGCCCGGCGGCGCGGTTCGTGGCGCCGCTTGTCCTGGTACTCCTTGACCTCGCGCATCAGCTTCTCCGTGAGGCCGTCGATGGAAGCGCGCATGTCACTTGTCGCGTTGCGCGCCCGCAGCGAATGGCCCTTCGTGAAGACGGTCGCCTCGGCGACCTGGTTCTCGCGGATCGATGGATTCTTCTCCGTGCTCAGCTCCACCTCGACCTGCACGAGGTCGGAGAGCTGCTTGTCGAGCTTGCGGAGCTTCTGCTCGGCGTAGCTGCGAATCGAGTCGCTGACCTCGACGTTCTTGCCCTTCACCTGCAGACGCATGTACCCCTCCTCCTGGGCTTCCGTGGACCCTAACGGAGGCGCAGCGCCCGGGCGAACGTCACCACCGTCACGGTGCGGGCGCCGCTCTTCCGGAGCGCGGAGGCCGCTGCCGACGCCGTTGCACCCGACGTGTACACGTCGTCGACTAGACATACGGTTGCGGGCGGCGTCCCGGCCGTGAACGCGCCGCGGACGTTCCGCCGCCGCTCGACCAGCGTCGCTCCCGCCTGGCGCGACGCCGGCTTCGTTCGCGAGAGCAGTTCGCCCACGGGAAGCTCCCAGCGCCGGCCGAGCTCGCGCGCGAGGCGCTCGGCCGGGTGATGGCCGCGCTGCAGCAGGCGGCCGCGGTCCGGCGGGACGAACGTGAGTGCGTCGGCGTCCGGCCGCTCGAGGGTGCCGGCGACGACGTCGGCAGCGGTCGCCGCGAGACGTCGCAGACCGTGTTCCTTCCAGCCGGTGACGATCGCGCGGACGGCATCGTCGTACGCCACCGCGGCGCGCGCCGCCGCGAACGCGATCCTCCGACCCGAGCACTCCGAGCAGCGGCGAACCGGCCACGCGGCGGGCGTGCCGCAGCGCTCGCACAGCGGCGGCCGGATGCGCGGCAACGACGCGAGACACGCAGCACAGACAACTGCGCCGCCGCGACCGCAGGCGAGGCAGCGCGCGGGGAGCAGCAGCTCGAGCACGAGCCGACGGTAGGGCCGCGCGCGTGACCCAGATGTGACGGCTGTGGACTAGAAGCCGCTCGAGACGAGAAGAAGCGCGAGCGAGACCGACATCGCGATCATCCCGAGGGCGAGAACGCGTAGCACCATGCGCCGCATCATGTGACCTCGCCCGGCCGATTGGAATAGGCCGGAAGACCTATTCGACGGAGTACTGGTCCCGCTCGGGCAGGCCTGCTCGCCGCCGGTAGCGGTTGTCCGCCTCGAGCAGCTGCGAGCGGTCGCCGATGTCGAGCCACTCGCCGCCGAAGCGGTAGCCGTAGACCGGCGCCCGGGTGTGGAGCCAAGCGATGAAGTGGCCCGGCTGATCCGGCGAGTTTCCGTCGGCGAGGTACGCGCGCAGCAGCGCCAGGTGGGCGCGGTTGTAGACGTAGGTCGCGATCGCGGTGAGGTTCGACTCGGGCCTCTCCGGCTTCTCGACGAAGCTCAGGACCCGGTCGTCGGTGTCGAGCTCGACGACGCTGTACTGGCTGACCAGCTCGGGGTTCGGCTGCTCGTAGACGGCGATCGCGCTCCCGTCCTTCGCGCGCCACCAGGCGACGTACTCGGCGAGGCTGAAGTCGAAGAGGTTGTCGCCCGCGACGACGAGGACGTCCTCTCCCTCCCACTCCTGCTCGTCGGCGACGAAGACGATGTCGCCGATCGCGCCCATGCGATCCTCGTTCGAAGTCGTCCCGTCGTTGTGGACGCGCACGCGCCCATCGGCCCACTTCGCGAAGTCACCCGCGAAGCGGTCGTTCGTGACGAGGTGCATCTCGTCCACGTCCGGAACCTCCGAGATCTTGTCGAGCGTCCAGTCGACCATCGGCCGCCCGGCGACGGGAAGCAGCGGCTTCGCGCGGTTCTCCGTCAACGGGCGGAGCCGCGTCGCGTATCCGGCCGCGAGGATGAGGGCCTTCACGTGTCGTCCAGAACGGACATGGCAGGGGTCAGACCCCTGCCATGTCCCGCTGAGACGTGCTGGCTCAGGTTCCCTCGTCCCAGGAGGCGAGGTACTTGGCCTGCTCCTCGGTCAGCTCGTCGATCTCGACGCCCATCGTCTCGAGCTTCAGACGCGCGATCTCCTTGTCGATCTCCTCCGGCACGACGTAGACCTTCCGCTCCAGGCTGCCCGCGTTCTGCACCGCGTACTCGGCCGCGAGAGCCTGGTTCGCGAACGACATGTCCATCACGAGGGCGGGATGGCCCTCGGCGGCCGCGAGGTTCACGAGCCGGCCGTCCGCGACGAGGTACAGGCGCCGTCCGTCGGAGAGCGTGAACTCCTCGACGAACTCGCGTGCGTGGCGCGTCTCCGACGCGAGCGACTTGAGTGCCGGGATGTCGATCTCGACGTTGAAGTGGCCCGTGTTCGCGAGGATCGCGCCGTCCTTCATCTCGGCCAGGTGCTCGCGCGAGATGACGTGCTTGTCGCCGGTGGCCGTGCAGAAGATGTCGCCGATCTTCGCCGCGGCCGGCATCGACAGCACCTCGAAGCCGTCCATCACGGCCTCGAGCGCGCGCAGCGGATCGACCTCGGTGACGATCACGTGCGAGCCCATGCCACGTGCGCGCGACGCGACGCCGCGACCGACCCAGCCGTAGCCGGCGACGACGAATCGCTTCCCGGCGAGCAGCACGTTCGTCGCGCGGATGATGCCGTCGATCGTCGACTGGCCCGTGCCGTAGCGGTTGTCGAACAGGTGCTTCGTGTCCGCGTCGTTGACCGCGATGACCGGAAAGCCGAGCGCGCCGTCGCGCTCCAGCGCCTTCAGTCGGATGACGCCTGTGGTCGTCTCCTCCGTGCCCGCGATGATGTCGCCGAGCTGCTCGCGGCGCGCGGAGTGCAGCACGCCGATCACGTCGGCGCCGTCGTCCATCGTCAGCTGCGGCTTGTGGTCGACCGCAGCCTCGATGTGCGAGTAGTACGTGTCGTTGTCCTCACCCTTGAT
>JBJMJE010000047.1:0-6454 GCA_045806505.1 Gaiellaceae bacterium | reverse complement strand
ATCGTCCAGCGCAGCGAGGACAACTGCCGGCAGCTGTACGTCCGTGCGCGGCGCCACATCGACGAGGGACGGCCGCGGTTCGAAGCCTCGCGCGAGCGGCGAGACGAGCTGGCGCGGCGGTTCTTCGCCGCGGCCGAGCTGGGCGACACGAACGCGCTGGTCGAGCTGCTCGCCTCGGACGTCGTCGTGTACGGCGACGGCGGCGGCAAGGCGCCGTCCTGGACGGAGCCGATCTACGGGCCCGAGCGCGTCGCGAAGCTGATGGTCGGCATGCTCGCGCAGGTCGCGCGGCTCCGCGCGTCGGTGGTGACGACCGAGTTCAACGGGCAGCCCGGCGTCATGTACACGGACGAGGAGGGCCGCATCGCCGCCGTCATGTCACTCGAGATCGCAGACGGCCTCGTCCAGACGATTCGCGGAATCACCAACCCGGACAAGCTCGCGCACCTCGGCACGGTCGCCGACCTGCGCGCGATTCTGCGCCGCGAGCGCACGACGGAGTAGGACGTTCTTAAGCCGCTGATCTACGAACTGAAGCCGCTGATCGCGTCACCGACGAGCTTGGCGCCGATCACGACCAGCAGCACAGCCATGATCACCGCGTTGTTGCGTGCCATCCAGCGGTTCAAGCCGTCGAGCAAAGCGCCGGCACGCTCCCCCATCGAAAAGTAGATGACGACCGGCGCTGCGACGCCGACGCTTCCGATCACCGCGAAGACCCCGTAAGCGACCGCTTCTTCGCCGCTGCTGACCGCGGCGGCCGCAATCGACGCAGCCGCAGCGATCGAAAGCAACGCGTTCTTCGGGTTCGCACCCGCGAGGACGGCTCCGGCGACGAAGGCCTTGCCGGGACCGAAGCCCTCGATCGCCCCCATCCACTTCGGCGTCGCCGGCTCGTCATCGGCGCGAGGCCGCCCGCGCCACTGCTTCACCGCGACCGCCAGCAAGAGCAACCCGAGAACGAACTTCAACACGTCCACCCACGTCGCCGGCTGCCCGTCGCTCGTCGCTCCAGCCGGATCCGCGACCGCGAACACGATCGCGCCGAGGATGCCGAGTCCGACGATCCAGCCGAGCACGAACGTTGGCCCGTTCAGGCGCGCACGCGGAGCCACGAGGATCAACACGACCGCGATGATCGGCACGGGACTGAGCGCGACACCGACGGCGAGCGGCAACACCTGACCGATCGCCTGCCCCATAACCGACCACTCCCCTCTCTCTAGGCGTTTTGCGAATGCTCGCCGCGACGCTTCCGTCTCATCGCGTCTCGCTGCGATACTCGCACGCATGGGAGAGATCGACCCGCTCGGGACTCGCAGGGACGCCCTCGACGTGTACCTCGACGAGAAGGTGCAAGAGGGCTACGTGATCGAGACCCGCACCGACACCCATGCGATCATCTCCCGGCGACCGAAAGGCCTCAAGCGCTTCACGAGCGGCCCGGACCCGGGACGCTACGTGGTTCAGGTCAACGAAGATGGAATCGCAACGATGCGTCCCGCGGAGCCGCGACGCACATGAAGCGCCTACCGGGGAGGTGACAGCATGGCCAGCAAGGACAAGAACGCGAAGAAGAGCATGGAGAAGAAGCCGGCTCAAAAGACGTTGAAGGAGAAGCGGCAGGCAAAGAAGGCGAAGAAGTAGCGTCACGGCGCGAGAGTTTCCGCTCCGATCCGAAAGCTTTGCCCCGGACGGCGCGGAACCGGGCTACAGTGGCCGCAGACTAGGCGTGTATCGATGGTGTGCTCGTGCACCCTCTCCCTATCCGTCGAGAGAGAGGGTGGTGCGGGACAATCTCGGAAGTTGCGGTTGGCACTGGCTTGTCGGCGCTCGGGTGGACCGCTGACCTCGAGATCGCGTTCGTTGCGCTCGAGCGCGCTGGACACCGGGCCGGACGTGTAGCGATCGATTTCGGCGCATCGCTGCGCGTCCTCACCGCTGCGGGAGAGGAGGAGGTGGGGCTGGCGCCGGATGTGTATCGGAGGGCTCGGAGCGGCGAGCGTCCCGTGGTGGGTGACTGGGTGGCGCTGGCCGGATCGCCGGGCAACGCGCTCGTCGTCGAGCGGCTAGCCCGCACGTCGACGTTCACGCGCCGCCGCGCGGGCTCTGAAGGCGTCGCCCGCCGGCAGGTGATCGCGGCCAACGTCGACACCGCTTTCCTCGTCACCGACGCTCGGGACTTCAGCCCCCGGCGGATCGAGCGTTACCTCGCGATCGCCCGCGAAGCAAGTGCCGAGCCCGTCATCGTTGTGACGAAGATCGACCTCTATCCCGACGTCCTCGACCTGCTGTCCGAGCTGTGGGCGCTCGCGCCGGACGTCGCCGTGCATCCCGTCTCGAGCGTGACAGGAGCGGGCTTCGAGGGGCTCGACTGCTATCTGGAACCGGGGCGGACGATTTGCCTGGTCGGCTCCTCCGGAGTCGGGAAGTCGACGCTCGTGAACCGGCTGCTCGGCCGCGAGCATCTGCGGACCGGGCAGGAGCGCCGCGACGGTGCTGGACGGCACACGACCACCCGCCGCGAGCTCGTCTCCCTCCCGGCCGGCGGGTTGCTGATCGACAACCCGGGGATGCGCGAAGTCGGGCTGTGGCAGGCCGAGGACGGGGTCGAGAAGGCGTTCGACGATGTCGCGTCGCTCGCCGAAGGATGCCGCTTCGCCGACTGCCGACACGACTCGGAGCCGGGGTGCGCGGTGCAGGCTGCGGTGCGGCAGGGAGCGCTGGCGCAGGAGCGGCTGGCGAGCTTCCTTGAGCTGGCGTCGGAGCTTCGGAGCCCAGGCCCACACGGACATCAAGGTGGCAGGCCGGGAAGCCGATGATCGATCGATGACGTCGCTTCCGACCGGCCGTCGGCTTTTCTTCGCGCTTGCCTTTGCTGCGGTGACGGTCGGCGCTTGCGTGCTCCTCGGCCGGCGGTTCACGCACACGAGCTGGCCGTTGCAGCGCGCACACATGGGCCTCGTCGCCGCGACGATCGCGCTCTACTTCGCAAGCTTCGTCCTGCGCGCGCTCGGGTGGCAGAAGCTGTTTCCTTCTGCCGGCCGTCCGGATCGCGCACGTTGCCTGGCCGCCTGCGGCGCGGCCGCCGCCAGCGGAGCCGTGCTCCCGTTCCGGCTCGATTACCTGGTGAAGATCGGCACCTTGCGCAGGCTCGGCGGCGCCAAGCTCGGCCTCGAGGCAATCGCGCTCTCGATCATCTCGCTCGGGGTCGTCGACGCGATCGCGTTCCTCCCGCTCTCGATCTCGGCAACCGCGACGAGTTCGGGGAGCTTCCGCTTGCCGCTCATCGGAGTCGTGCTCTTCGGCGTCTGCTGCTGCGGCCTGCTGGTCGGCGGCCGCCACCTGGCCCGCCTGCCGATCGTCGCTCGCCGCGCGCGCCTCGCAAGGCTCGCGGCGCGTGTCGTCAACCATCCTCGCTCCACCACGCGTGAGGCGATCGCAGCGTGGCTCTTCCTGCTCGGCTGCTGGACCTCGCGCGCGCTCGGAAGCACGCTCCTGCTGGCCGCACTCGGAGTCGGCTTCTCACCACCGCTTGCGCTCGTCGTCCTCTGCCTGTCCGCCGCCGCCTCGTTGATACCGATCGCCTCGGGCGGCGCGATCGCGAACGTCGGCGCCACCGCCGCGATCCTGCTCGCGCTAGGGGTCCACAAAGACGCGGCGATCAACTTCAGCCTCGCCTCCGGCCTGCTGCTCTGCAGCACGGCCGCCGTAGCCGCGATCGTCGGCGTCGCCGCCTCCGTCGCGATTCGCCTACGGGCGCACCGCGTCGCCACCTGAGCGCTCACCAACACTCAGGCTGTCACGCGCGGCGAGCGCACCTTGATTGACGAGTCCGCGCCGACTGTTTGCGAATGTCCGCCGGCTGCGGTGGTCACGCCGGACGCGTCATCTCGATGAACTCCCATTCGGCGCCGTTCGTCCAGTGGGTGTAAACCCGGGCGGCGGCGAAGCCGGCCCGCTCGTACACGATGATCGCCCGGCGGTTGAAGCTAGCGACGGAGAGCGTGAACTGCTTGGGCGCGAACCGGCTGCGGGCGTACTCGAGCCCTGCCTCGAGGAAGCGCTTCCCGAGACCTTGTCCTGTCCATTCCGGATGGAGGGCGAGGCCGATCTCGACGCTCTCGCCGTGCAGTCGCTTGAAATGGAACCAGCCGATCAGGCTGCCGGTGTGCTCCTCGACCGCGACGTAACCGTCGCCTCGCGCAGTCGGGTCCAGAAACTCGGCCAGATCATCCGGCTCCTCGGACGTCCAGTCATAGAACGAGTACTCGCCCGGGTATAGCCAGGCCGCAATGGCGACTGCGTCGTCCTGCCGCATAGGCCTGAAGGAGAACTCGACCACCTCCCGCCGGTTAGGCACCTCGCCTTCCATCTCGCGAAATGATCACATTGTCAGCGTCCGATGGCTGGTGGTGGCAAGGATCGTTGCCGGAGATCCGGCACAGCGCGTTGACCGGCGATGCGGTCGACCATGGCGTCGGCGGCCGCAAGACCCGCCCCGATCCGGTTGTCGCCGGGCTGGCCCAGCACGACGCCGGTGATCGTCGTCTGCTTGCCGTCGATCCAGCGGATGGCGCGGAAGGCGAAGCAGCCGCCGGCTGCAGAGGTCGAGCCGGTCTTGACGCCGACGAACCCGTTGTGCCCGAGCAGCGCGTTGGTGGTTTGCACGGTGCCGGCCACCGGCAGCGTTGCGCTCGGTGTCGCGACGATGCTCGCGAACGCCGGCAGGCGCATCGCGCGTTCGACAAGAAGCACCTGGTCGGCGGCAGTCGACACGGTTGCGTCGTCATAGCCGCTCGGATCGGTGTAACGAGTCTGGGTCATGCCCAGCGATCGTGCGGCCGTGTTCATCCGGGCGACGAACCGGTCCGCCGAGCCGGCGTCCCATCGCGCCAGAACCGCGGCGATGTTGTTTGCCGACGGCAGCAGCAGCGCCTGCAGCGCTTGCAGCTCCGTCAACTTCTCCCCCGCGGCGATGGGCACGACCGACTCCTGCTGTCCGCGCCGGCGGTCGTTGTCGGCGACATCGGCCTCGGTGAGCGTGATCGCCGGGCCGTCCTCGCCCCGCCCTAGCGGGTGGTCACGGAGCACGACGTAGGCCGTCATCACCTTCGCGACGCTCGCGATCGGAGCCCGGTGCTGGTTCGGGCCGGCCCGGACCTGCGACTGGCCGATCTGGACCGCGGCCTGGCCGGCTGCCGGCCACACGGTGCCCGGCAGCGCTTCGCCGCCCGCGCCGCGGTGCTTGCCGAGAAAGACGTCGAGGGGCGACGCGGCCGTCGACGACGACGACGCCAGAGACCGGTAGCCGAGGGCGCCGATCGCCACAACGACGAACAGGCCCATGACACGGATCCAGCGAATCCGAACCCGGCGGGTCGCTGCTCGCGCTGGTTTGCTGTAGGTCATGCCGCCAGTCAAGGCAGCCAGGTGTTGCCGGCTCGTATCCGGTTTTCGATATGCGGACGACATGCGCCGGCTCGTAGCATCGGAGCATGCGCGTGCTGATCGTGGAGGACGAGCCCTACATGGCGGAAGCCATCCGCGATGGGCTGCGCCTGGAAGCGATCGCCGCAGACATCGCGAGTGACGGCGGCACGGCTCTGGAGCTCTTGCGCGTCAACGCCTACGACATCGCCGTCCTCGACCGAGACGTTCCCGGACCTACCGGTGACGAGATCGCCGAACGCATCGTCGCCTCCGGCAGCGGCATGCCGATCCTCATGCTCACCGCTGCCGACCGTCTCGACGACAAGGCCAGCGGGTTCGAGCTCGGCGCCGACGACTACCTCACGAAGCCGTTCGACCTCCGGGAGCTCGTGCTCAGGCTCAGGGCGCTCGACCGCAGGCGTGCCCACAACAGGCCTCCCGTGCGAGAGATCGCAGGTCTGCGCCTGGATCCGTTCCGACGGGAGGTCTACCGCGACGGCCGCTACGTCGCGCTGACGAGGAAGCAGTTCGCGGTGCTCGAGGTCCTCGTCGCGGCCGAAGGCGGCGTCGTCAGCGCCGAAGAACTCTTAGCGCGAGCCTGGGACGAGAACGCAGACCCGTTCACCAACGCCGTGCGCATCACCGTCTCGGGACTGCGCAAACGACTCGGCGAACCCTGGATCATCGGCACCGTGGCCGGCGCCGGGTACCACATCGACACGGACACCGGGCTCGACGGAGGAGACCGTGGCTAGAGCCCCCGGTCTGAGCGCTCGCCTGAAACTGACCCTCAGCTACGCCGGGTTCCTCATGCTCGCAGGTGCCTTGATGCTCGCAGCGGCGTGGCTGGCGGGCCAGCCCGGGCAATCCTTCGACTTCCTCCTGCGATACGTACCCGACGGGCTGATCAGCACCCTCGGCGGCCTGGTTCCCGGGAACAACTCGTTCCTCCTGCGCGCTTTCGCTCCGGCCGCGGCCATCGTGTTGGCGTTCCTGCTGGTGTTCGGGCTCGTAGGAGGAT
>JBJMJE010000046.1:0-14166 GCA_045806505.1 Gaiellaceae bacterium | reverse complement strand
AGTACGCGAGCGCCGAGATAGCGAGCCCGTGGCGCTCGATGATACCGCGCACCTCGTCCGGATCGAACGCGTCGACGTCGATGTGCGTGACGCCGGCGTAGCGTCGGCGCTCGCCGCCGCCGGACGGCCAGCACGCGACCTCGAGCGTCTCGAAGCCGTTCTCCGCGCTCCAGCGCGCGATCTCCTCCAGCGACAGCTCGGGAAAGGCCGCCGTCAGCAAGCCGAGCTTCACGTCACCACCTCCACCCATCGTTGGTCGCGATTGGACGCCGCCACCGCCTCGGCCAGCACGTTCTCGACGTGGCCCGCGCGGAAGGTCGGATAGTCGTCGCCGGGGTCGCCCGACTCCACCGCGCGGTAGACGGTCCGGTACAGCTCTCTGAACGTATCGGCAAAGCCTTCGGCGTGGCCGGCGGGCAGCAGCGTCGTGTCACGAGCGCGCCGGTCGAGGAGCGCCGGGTTGCGGAGCAGCACCTCGTTCGGCGCGTCGCGGCGGCCGATCCACAGCGTCTCGTTCGCCTCCGCGTCCCAGTACAGCGACGCGCGCGACCCGTCGACCTCGAAGCGCAGCGAATTCTTGCGCCCGGCGCTCACCTGTGAGACGACGCACGACCCGCGCGCGCCGCCGCGGAACCGGACGAGGATGTGCGCGAGGTCCTCCGTCGACATCGGCGCGTCCTCGCGCTCGACGTCGTCGGCGGCCGCGAACGTCTCGACGTCGCCGACCGGCCGCCGGCGCACGGGAATCGTGGTCGCGAGATCGGCGAAGACCGCCTCGACCTCGAGCCCCGTCACGAACTGGACGAGGTCGAGCCAGTGCGAGCCGATGTCGCCGACCGCACGCAGCGCGCCGCCTCGCTCCGGCTCGAGCCGCCAGTTCCAATCGGTCGGGTACAGGAGCCAGTCCTGCAGGTACGCGCCGTGCACGTTCCAGATCTCGCCGAGGTCGCTCGTGCGTGCTCGCGCCTCCTGCACCATCGGGTAGAAGCGGATGTTGAAGTTCGTGCAGTGCACGAGTCCCTTGCGCTCCGCAAGTTCGAGCAGCTCGCCCGACTCGGAGGCGGTCAGCGCGAGCGGCTTCTCGCAGACGACGTGCTTGCCCGTCTCGAGCGCTGCCTTCACCTGCGGGTGATGGAGGTTGTTCGGGGTGGTCAGGTGGACGACGTCCACGCGCTCGTCGGCGAGCAGCGCGTCATAGCTTTCGTAGACCGGCGCGAGGCGCTTCGCCTGGGCGCGCTCGGGCGTGGAGCCGACGACGCCGGTCACCTCGACGCCGAGCCGTCGCAGCGCGTCGATGTGCACTGCGCCGATGAAGCCCGTGCCGACGACTCCGGCCCTCAGCTCGTCGATTCGACGGCTGGTCACCGCGGAAGCTCCACCTCGAACTCGACGTCAAGGCCGTACCGCGTGCCCACGTACCGGCTCTCGGTCAGCTCGAGCGGCACTCCGTCCTGATCTCGGATCAGCCTGCGCTCGACGAGGAGCGGCGCGCCGCGCTTCACGCCGAGCAGCCTCGCGTCCTCCGCGGTTGCCGCCTCGGCCGAGATCGCCCCTCGGCCTGCGGTGGGCACGATCCCCGCCGCCTCGAGCAGCGCGAAAATCGACGTGCCCTCGAGCTCGCCGTCGAGGACGCCGGCGACTCGCGCGGCGGGAAACACCGCCGTCTCGAGCGCCACGGGCTTGCGGTCGACCTCTCGCACGCGGCGCAGGACGAAAACGTGCGTCGTCCCCAGACGCTGCTCCTCGTCGCCGGTCGCGGTGCGCTGCGCACGCTCGACGACGCGCGAGCTCGGCTCGTATCCGCGCCGCCGCATCTCGTCGCTGAACGAGAGGATGTGGCTCGCCGTACGGTTCGCCCGTGTCGCCGCCACGAAGGTGCCGCGGCCGGGCACGCGGTAGACGAGCCCATCCTGCACGAGACGCTGAACCGCTCCGCGCGCCGTCATCCGTGAGACGGCGAACTCGTCGCACAGCTGTGCGTCCGACGGAAGCGGTGCATGCGCGTCGAGTTCCGCGATCCGCGTGCGCAGAGATTGCTCGATCGTGAAGTAGCGGGGAACGAAGTCCGTCATGCGTCTACCGCCCAGCGCTCCGGGTAGTGCAGGGGTGCGCCGCAGAGACCGACGTCGAGCAGGGTGAGATGCCAGCGCCCGAGGTTCGCGGAGACGAGCCGCTCACGTCGCTCGCCGATGAAAACGACGTTCGTCGGCGCCGCGAGGATAGTGCCCTGCGGATCCTCGGCGAGGACCTCGATGGAGCCGTCGCGAGTGAGTCGAACAATGCGGTCCGGGCGGTAGCACGAGACGATCACGTCTCCGTCGGCGGTAAATGCGATCCCGTCGGGCACGGTGCCTTCGAGCCGCGAGATCTCCTCGACCTCGCCGTTCGCGAGGTCGATCCGGCTCACCGTCGGCACGTGACTCTCCACCAGCCAGAGGTGACAGCCGTCCGCGCTGACCGCGCACCCATTGGGGAAGTGGGAGAGGCGTTCGGTGAGCACGTCGAGTGCGCCCTCCGGTCCGAGCCGGTACACGCAACCATCGTCCGATCCCCAGTGCCCGGAGTCGGAGACGAAGAGCGTGCCGTCGGGCGCGAACGCGGGGTAGTTCGGGAACACGAACCCGTTGCGCACGGTTCGCACCGCACCGTCGTCGAGCACGCAGAGCGAGCCGGCGCCCTCACAGCAGGCGACCACGCGCCCGCGGCCGTCCACGGCGAGCCCGAGCACGAACCCGGGCGCCCGCGCAGCGACGTGCCACGTCCTCGCTTCGACGTCGACGCGGTAGAGCTGCCCGTCCTCGCCGCCGGCCCAAAGCACGTGCGCCGCCGGGTCCCACGCGACGCCCTCCGGATGGTCGAGGCCGTCGACGAGCACCTCAGTCGCGGGCATGTCCTACCGCCCCGTTGATCGTCAGCCCGCCGTCGACGACGAGCTCTTGGCCCGTGACGTACCGCGCTGCGTCCGATGCGAGAAAGAGGATCGTGTCCGCGACCTCGTCCGCGCCGGCAATCCGGTGCATGGGGATGCGCTCCTCGTAGATGCGGCGGACCTCAGCCGTGTAGGCGCGTGCGTTCAGCGGCGTGTCGATCGCGCCGGGGGCGACGGCGTTCACCGTGATGCCGTGCGGGGCGAGCTCGAGCGCGAGCGTCTTCGTCAGCGCCTCGATCGCGCCCTTTGCCGCGGCGTACGCTCCGAGCTCCGGCACGGCGAGGATGCGCGCGGCGGACGTGACGTTGACGATGCGGCCGGCGCCGGCTTCGAGCATGCGCGTCGCCGCCGCCCGGCAGCCGTAGAAGTAGCCGTGGAGGTTCGCGCGCAGCAGGCCGTGCCAGTCGTCGTCCGTCATCTCGACGACCGGCTTGACGAACAGGCGCGCCGCGTTGTTGACCCAGACGTCGATGCCACCCCACTTGGCGGTCACGCGCTGGGCGAGCGCCTCCACCTGCTCGGGATCGCCGGTGTCGCCGGCGACGAAGATCCCTTCGCCCGGTCCGCCGCCGTCGAGTGAGATGCCCGCCACCTGCGACCCGGCCTCCGCGAACGCGCGCGCGACAGCCTCGCCGATGCCGCTCGAGGCGCCGGTGACGACGACCCGGCGCCCGGCCAGCTCGAACGGTCCAGGCATGCGGCGACTGTATAGCTGTCTAGACCACCTCGCAATTACACTCGCGCGATGCCGCACGAGCCGATTCGGACGACCGTGATCGGCAGCTACCCGTTTCCCGGCTGGCTCGAGCTATTCGCCGCGCACTCGGTCGAAGCCGGTTCCGACGATCGCGAGGAAGCGGTTCGCGATGCGGTCACCGTCGCCATTGCGGACCAGGTGCGCGCGGGTCTCGACGTGATCACCGACGGCGAGCAGACGCGCTTCGACTTCAATCTGACCTTCTACGCCTTCTTCGACGGGCTCGAGTTGGAGCCCGAACGGCGACGCCTCGGTCCGGCCGCACACGATCAGCGTCCGCGCTATCGCATCGTCGGCGAGCTGCGCGCCTCGCGCGGCCTCGGCGCGGTCGAGGAGTTCGCGCGGCTGCGCGAGCTCGCGCCTGCCGGCCCGACGCTGAAGGCATCAGTACCGGGCGCGTACACGCTCGCCGGACGGATCGAGCCGAGCGACGCGTATCCCGACCGCTACGCCGTGACCGAGGCACTCGTGCCGATCGTGCGCGACGAGCTCGTCCGCCTCGTCGACGCCGGTTGCGCACTCGTCACTGTCGACGAGCCGTCGATGAGCTGCTACGCGTGGAAGGAGGACGTCGACCGTCTCGTCGACGTCTTCAACCGGACCGTCGAGCCCGTCGTCGGCAGGACGTACCTCGGCACGCACCTCTGCTTCGGCAACTTCAAGGCACGCGCGGTCGCCCCGCGGCGGTATGCGCCGATGTTCCCGGCGTTCCTGCGCCTCGCGGTCGATGAGCTGCACCTCGAGATGGCGAGCCGCGAGTTCTCCGAGCTCGAGTTGATCGAGGAGATCGGCCGCGAGAAGGACGTCGGCGTCGGTGTGGTCGACGTCAAGAGCTCGTACGTCGAGTCGGCGGACGACGTCGCCGAACGCATCCGCGCCTGTCTGCGCTTCGTCGCACCCGAGCGGCTGTCGGTGTCACCGGACTGCGGGTTGTCGCAGACGGCACGCTGGGCGGCGCGCGGGAAGTTGACGGCGCTGGTCGAGGGCGCGCGTCGCGTCCGCGAGTCGCTCTAGCGCGGCTCGAACGCGAATGCGCGCGCGGGATTCGCGACGAAGATCTGCTCGCACAGGTCGGTGCCGAGCTCGCGTTCGAGACGGGGCTTGAACCTCGCGAAGACGTAGTCGAGCCCCGGGCCGCCGCCGTAGGCCCGCATCATCGACGCTCGGCCGGTGTCGCCACCGACGAGGAGCTGCGAGGCGTGCCCGCGCTCGGCGAGGTCCCCGATCAGACGCAGGATCGTCGAGTCCGGCCAGTACTTCGTTCGTCCCGGGCCGTCGAGCTGGAGCCACGCGCCGGCCGCAGCCGTCTCGGCGTGCTCGCCCGCGTCCGGGTTCCGGTCGAGGTGTGCCAGGACGACGGAGTCCGGCTCGACACCGAGGTCGCGCAGGCGCTCGACGATCGCGAGCCCCATCGTGCCGTGCTCGGTATGGACGCACACCGGTGCTCCGGTGGCCGTGTGCGCCGCCGCCGCGGCCGCGAGCACCTTCTCCTCGAACGGCGTCAGCCGGTGATAGCCCGCTCCGGCCTTGACGATCCCGCAGAGGGTGCGCAGGTCGGCGACGAACAGATCCGCAAGTGCATCGACGGGCTCTGTGCGGTACGGGCTGTCCGCCGCGTAGTGCACGTCGCGATGGACGCCGGTCGCCGCGACGATGTGCAGTCCCGTGGCACGAGCGACCGTGGCGAGCCCGTCGAGGTCGCGCCCGACGCCGAGAGGAGTCCAGTCCACGAGCGCGCGCCCCCCGGCATCGACGAGCGTACGCGCTTCCGCGATCGCCTTGTCCACGTCCGTGAACTCGTCGCCCGGCTGCGCGGGTGTGGCGAGAAAGAGGTGCTCGTGCGCGTCGCAGGCGCCGAGCTCGCCCGGCGCGATGTCCCCGAGCACGGTCCGGACGATCACGCGCCGATCGTAGTGCAGCTCCCTCGGTTCTTCTCTCGCCGGCCTCGCGTTCGATGTGCTCGAACGCAACAAGGTGGCGCTTCGTCAAGGCCGGGGCCGCGCGTCTACCGATACGAACGGCGAAGGTTTGCGTGATGACGGCGCCGACCGCCGTGCCGACGCTCGCATGCCCTCCGCGGGTCAGGGAGCGAGCCACAACGCTCGATCACTCGTCGCCGCCAAAAATTGGCGGCAAGAGGCACTTTGCGGTCAGGCTAACGGCGCTTCCTCCCTGTGGCCGCCGCGGCTCGCGTCGTCGTTCGGCCCGATCCAGTCGGCGGTAACGCGAAGGACTGATTGGAGCCGCGAGGGCCTAGGCGTCGTGCTGGCGGAGGAACTCCGCCGACTTGGGCGGACCTTGCGTAAATCCGGCTTCCTGGAAGATCGCCGGCACCTCGGGGTCCGAGGTGAAGCTCTGCCAGCCCGCCTCGTCCCAGTCGAAGATCGCCCAAACCCGGTCGCTCTCATTCGGATCCCGAAAAACGTGCGCACCCTTGCAACCGTGCTGCTTTCGCTTATCAGCGCCCTTGGTTGAGAAGGTATTCCAGAAGCGGTCGAAATCGCCGATCTTCGCCGTCGCCAGGACCATTAGCTCCTCCTCTGTCGGAATGTGTTGTTGTGCCATCCGACACTACGCCACTTGATCGCTAGCGAGCTAGCTGTCGTGACCACGGACGTGTGAGACGCGGCTGATGGGTGGTCGGGCGCCGAGCGCGCTGTGCGGTCTGCGTCGGTTGTACCAGCGGAGGTAGCCGGGGCGTGCGCGGGCGCGGCGATCGCTTGAGGGGTAGCTGCGTGCGTAGGCCCATTGACGTAGGAGCGTCTGGATGAAGCGTTCGGCTTTTCCATTGGTGCGTGGGCGGTACGCGCGTGTGTAGCGGCGGCTGATCCCGAGGCGGTGTGTGCCCTCGATCCAAGCCCGCGAGTGATAGGCCTTCGCGTTGTCGGTGAGGACGCGTTCGACAATCACGTTGTGCTCGCGGTAACCGCCGCGTGGGTTGGCAGCACCTACACGTCGCGATCGACGACCACTCGCGCGTTGCCTACCAGGCGATCGCGCGCTCGAGGAAAAGCACGCAGGCGTCGGCGTCCTGGCCGGCCAGCAGCTCGGCGTTTGCGGTGTGGCCTGCCCGCCTCGCTGCCGAGCACGCGCTTGCCGGCTCCCAGAAGCGGCCGAGCCTCTTGGTGTCGACGTGCAGCAGCTCGCCGGGCCGCTCCCGCTCGTAGCGTCGAGCACAGCGCGCGCCGCTCGCAGCAGGTCGCGGCAGCCGCGAGTGGCCGTGCCGGCGCAGCACCTTGCCGATCGTCGACGGCGGGTGCGGACCAGGCCCGCCAGCCTCACCGGGCCCATAGGCCGAGCGAAGCCGCGCCGCGATGATCCGCTGCTCGGCTTGGACAGGCAAACGGCGCGGTTGACGCCGCGGCGTCGACGGCCGGTCACGCAGCGCAGCCCAACCACCTGCTTGATAACGCCGCCAAAGCCGATACGCCGTCGCCCGGCTCGCACCGCCGCTGGCCGCGGCGAGCGGCGGACTCATCCCGCCTCGATCCTCGCGACAATCTCGCAGCGCGACTCCCACGACAAGCGCTTCCGTCGCGGCCGCTCCGTAGCCTCAACCACTCCGGGCCTCCTCGCTGAGCTTGGGTCTTCGACAACCGAAAGTCGCGGGAGGCCCGGACGGATCAGATCCGTCTCACAGGTCTGTAGTCGTCACAGCTAGTCGCGGCGACCACCGGTTCTGCCCGCCGGTCCGGCGCCGCACGGTCGAACACGCACTGGACGCGCGCTGTCCGCGCAAATGCCGGACGGGTTACGTCGACCGGTAACGCGCTCAGGCCGCAGCGTCGAGACCGGCCGAACCGGACATGATCGATTCCACTACGGCCTGTGTATGTGGGTCAACGTTTAGCCATATCTCAGGTCCCCGAGCCACCCAACGAACTGATCGATCGGCGGACGCGCGTATGCAGCGTCTTGCGCATGCGCGAACGAATGCACGGTCGGGTTCGCTGACATCCCGATGATGGTGGCTAACGGCGTGTAGCGAAAGATGCGTTGCAGGCAACCGGCCGTGAGATTGAACACCTCCCACCCAAACGACGGGAACGCTGCGCGGCTATGGAACCACGCCCATACTTGATTGCCGAACTTGGATAGCGCACCTAGAGCGCACACCTTGATCCATTCATCGTCCTGAGCAGTGCGGCCATATCGGTCCGCTAACTGCGTGATGTCGTTGATCTCGCGATCGTGCGCGAGCGCGAGCCTTCGGTAGTCGGGTGCGGACGACGGACGTGAGATCGCGAGCCGTGGCAGCTCTCGCACGCGTTCGGGTGGGCGGATTATGGCGGCCGACGCCGATGAGGCGACAGCAGTTGTCGCCACCGCTACGAGTGCTACGCCGGCGAGCGCACGAGCGACCCGACGTGGCTTGTTGCTTTGCCGAGATGCCGGCCTGTTCGCACTGTCGCCTCCCCCTAGACAACACCCCTATCCATCACGACGACGTATGACCGCGCGTTCTTCCATCGGCAAACTCGGTCGGAGAAGGCTTGGCGCGTCCGCCTCGTGCATCCGGGCCGCCCGCTGATCGCGTCGAGCAGCTAATCGGGACTGCTTATGACCTCCGGACGCCTCGTCGCGAGCGTGCGGAATATCCACGGCAGCGAAGAGGTCACGGTCGACTACAGGACGGCATCCGGAATTCCAGGTTTCGCCAGGCTCTGCAACTGCGGTAGTTCTCTGTCCACACGGGATCACGAGTGAGGACTGGCGCCGAAGCGATCTCCAAGGGCGCTACCGCGGTCACTTCTCGCCGCTTCTCAACCACAAGATCGAACGTGCGGACTCGCCGGTGCAGTCCGAAACCGCAGCACACCAAAAGCGGAGCGCCTTTGCGAGGCGCCCCGCCTCGTTGAGCGGAGGGGGAGGGATTTGGACCCTCGATCCGCCGATGACGGATAACGGCGTTCGAGACCGACACAACATAGCGATTTGCAGGTAATTTGTCTCTCGTTCGCCAGTCGATTCGCCAGTCAGGGGCACGTGCCCGCTGATGCGTTTGCCGAATTGGCGACGTCCGCTGAGGCGGGGAACGTCGCCCTCCTTGCGCGTCAGACGTGAGGGCGCTCGCCCAGGCGAGCCGGCCTACGATTCCCGGCGTGGCCTGCCTGATCTGCGAAAGGGTGGCCCCTGCGGAGGAGGGCCGTAACCCGCATCTGGTGGCCGAGATGGAGCACTCGATCTTCGTCGTCGGCGACCATCAGTGGCACCGAGGCTATGCCGTCGTCGCGCTCAAGAGGCACGTTCGCGAGCCATACGGCCTTACCGACGTGCAGGGCGAGCACTTCCGCGAGGTCATGCGGGCTGCCGAAGCGATTTGTAAGACGTTCCGGCCGGTGAAGATGAACTTCTCTTGCTACGGCAACGCCGAGCCGCACGTGCACTGGCCTCATACATGGGGCACGCGTCCGTGACGATCACCTTTGACCGGTATGGGCACCTAATGCCGGGCAATGAAGAGGAGGCGACGACGCTCCTCGACGCGTACCTCGAGCGCGCGAACACGCGGGCGCGCTTGGCGCAAATCGACGAGGCCTGAACGCCGGAAAGGGATCGTTTTGGGCGGTTTCGCGAACTCTCGTGCGCCAGTCGTGCGCCAGTCATCACCTAAATCAGTGGACTCCCACGGACTCCGGCGGACTTAAAGCGGAATGTCACGGGTGGGCGCAAACCCGCATGAGGAGCGGGTTTGCGCTTCAGGAGCGGAGGGGGAGGGATTTGAACCCTCGTCGGACCTAACGGCCCGAAACGGTTTTCGAGACCGCCGCATTCGACCGCTCTGCCACCCCTCCGAGGGCGACCCCTCGGGGTCGTGGACGGAGAAGGAGGGATTCGAACCCTCGAAGGAGGTTGCCCCCCTTAACGCCTTAGCAGGGCGCTGCCTTCAGCCACTCGGCCACTTCTCCGGGCGTCTGTTGTCGCGACAGGGTATCCGATGTACCGACGGCGCTACGCGTCGCGCTGCCTGCCTCCCGCCAGCTGCGATAGCGCCTCGCGGTCGATGGAGTCCGCCGCCAGAACCGCCACTCGCGCGGCCGTCCGCGCGCGCAACGTGGCCGTCCGCTTGCCCTCGTCCTGGAGCAGCGCCATCTCGCCGACGATGTTGCCCGGGCCGACCTCTGCGACCTCGTCGCCGTCGGCTTCGACCGCAAGCACGCCGTCGAGGATCAGGTACAGCTCGGATCCCGCTTTGCCCTGCTCGACGAGCGCCTCGCCTTCCTTGAGCGTTCGCCGCTTCACCTTGTCGCCGCCCATCACTTGCGCCGAGAGGCGCCGCTCGAGCTCGGTTTCGGCCGCGGCCACGACGGCCGGCGAGTCCTCCTCGCCCCACGGCGTGCGCTCGCCGTGCGACTCGCGATACCACGTCTTGAAGTCGACGGTCCCGCTCTTCTGCGCGAGGTTGCCGCCATCGTCGTAGACCCAGTGCCTCGGGAACGCGCTCGCGCCGACGAGCTCGTGCTCGGCAGATCCGTCGGCGTTGATCGTCAGCGCCAGCGTCGTCCACGCGGTGGCCGAGTGGATACGGAAGAGTGGCCGCCCGCTCACGCGCCGCGGCGCCGGAAAGCCGGCGCGGCCGCCGACGGTCTGCACGAACCGCACCCTGTCGTCACTCACCACGGGATCCGCGCGAATCGTCTCGAACGCGACGCCCGGCACGACGATCGACTTCGGGCCGACCTTGAACGTCGTCGAGCCGACGAGCCCGCCGCCGGAATAGCCGTGGTCAACGATCTTGCCGTCCTCGACGTCGACCCATGCCTGCAGGAAGTTCGCCTCGCGAAAGCGGTCGTTCGCACGAAGCCGCTCGAGGTCGCCGGGCGCAAGCTCGTCGGGCGGCGGCTCGTCGTAATGGCCGATCCCGAGCTCGAACGGAAGCTTGGGCATCCCCGAGATCGCCTCCGACGGGATCCACGAAATGGCTGTGACCGACTTCTCGTACCGCACCGCGCCTCCTCAATGTCGTTGGCCGCCGGCCCGATGTTCTCACAGTCGCCCGGCTTCGATGATCCGCTGGAGGAATTGCTGCGTCCGGGGCTCCCGTGGCCGGACGAGCACCTCGTCCGGAGGGCCCTGCTCGAGGATCACGCCCTCGTCGAGGAAGCAGATCCGATCCGCGATGTCGCGGGCGAAGGACATCTCGTGCGTCGCGATCAACATCGTCATGCCGGACGCGGCCAGCTCGCGGATCACCTCGAGCACCTCGGCGACGAGCTCCGGATCGAGCGCGCTCGTGACCTCGTCGAAGAGCATCAGCTCGGGGCGCATCGCGAGTGCGCGCACGATCGCAACGCGCTGCTGTTGCCCACCCGAAAGACGGTCCGGGTAGTCGTGCGCCTTGTCGGCGAGGCCGAACCGCTCGAGCAACTCGAGGGCGCGATGCTGCGCGTCCGCACGACGCAGTTTGAGCACCCGCGTCGGCGCGAGCGTGACGTTCCGCAGCACCGACATGTGCGGGAACAGGTTGTACGCCTGATAGACGATCCCGATGCCGCGCCTGACGCGGTTCGCGTCCACGCCGCGCGCGGTGATCTCCTCGCCGGCGACGAAGATGCGGCCCGAATCGATCGGTTCGATCAGGTTGACGCAGCGAAGCAGCGTCGACTTGCCGGAGCCCGACGCGCCGATCAGGCAGACGACCTCGTGCTCGGCGACGTCGAGGTCGATGCCGCGCAGCACCTCGTTCCTCGCGAACGACTTGCGAACGCCCTCGAGCACGAGCGCCGCGGTCAAACGGCGAGGCCCGAGGCCTGCCGCCGTCGCCGGTCGCGCAGGATCAGCCAGTCCGTGAAGCGCGCGAGCGGGATCGTGATCGCCACGAACAGCACGGCAGCCGCGAGGTAGGGCGTGTAGTTGAACGTCGCGGCCGCGTCGATCTGCGACTGGTTGAACGCCTCGATCGCACCGAGGAAGCCGACGAGCGCGGTGTCCTTCTGCAGGCCGATGAAGTCGTTGAGGAGCGGCGGGATCACACGACGCACGGCCTGCGGCAGGATCACGTGCCGCAAGCCCTGGAAGCGAGTCAGCCCGAGCGAGCGCGCCGCCGCCTCCTGGCTCGGGTGCACCGAGTCGATGCCGGCGCGGTAGACCTCCGACACGTACGCGGTGTAGACGAGCACGAGCGCGACGATGCCCCAGAACGTCGTCGACGTGGGGATCCCCTGCAGCGCCAGTGCGGGTGCACCGAAGCCGAGCACGGCGATGACGAGGATCGTCGGAACGCCGCGGAAGAAGTCCGCGTACACGATCGCGATCAGCCGCAACGGGAAGAACACCGGCCCGGGCAGGCTGCGCAGCACGGCGAGGAAGAGCGCGATCGCGAGGATGAACACCTCCGCGATGCAGAAGATCTTCACGTTCAGCCTGAACGCGTGCGCGATCTCGGGAAACGAGTCCTTGAACTCGCCCCAGTCGAAGAACGTCTTCTTCACCTCCGGCCAACCGGGCGCGTGCGTGACGAGGAGGACGAGCGCGCCGAAGACGAGGAGCGTGCTGACGACGGCGATCGAGACGCCGCGGCGCCCGTCGCCCAGGTCGAGGATCCGCGAGCGGCGGCTGACCGGCGCCGGCTCTAGCGGAAGACCGGTGCCCCGGCCGCCTTGCCCAGCCACGTCTGCTGGATGCGCTTGAGCTGCCCGCTCTTCCGCAGCGAGGAGAGGGCGCGGTTCACGCAGGCGGTGAGCGGGTTGCCCTTCGCGAGGACCATCCCGAAGTGCTCTCCGTGGGCGGCCGTCGGGAACTGCCCGAGGATCTTCGAGTTCGGCACCTGCACGGCGGTGACGTAGAACGACGTCGGCAGGTCGACGACGAGACCGTCGATTTGTCCGTTCTTGAGTGCGGAGATCGCGGCGATGTTTTGCTGATAGACCGCCGGCTTCTGCGACGGCTTGATGTGCTTGACGATGTAGTCGTAGCTCGTCGTCCCGAGTTGCGCGCCGAGCTTGTACTTCCGCAGGCCGGCCTTCGACCGGACGGCGGCGATCGGCGTTCCCTTGCGCACGACTACGGCCTGGTTGACGTCGTAGTAGGAGGAGCTGAAGCTGACGACCTTCGCGCGCGCCGGCGTGTAAGAGATCTCGTTGATGTCGAGGTCGAACGACTTCTTGCCGGGCGCGTACGACTTGGCGAAGGGCGTGTACACCCACTTCACGTTCGCATGGGTGAAGCCGAGCTTCTTCGCGACTGCGTAGACCACGGCGGACTCGAAGCCTTTGCCGGTCGAGGGGTCGTTGATCTTCCACGCCGAGCCCTTCTTCGCGCCGCCGCCGAACCAGGGCGGGAACGCGGGATTGTCGGTGCCGACGGTCAGCGTGCCGGGATCCATGACGTTGTCCGCGCACGCGGCCGCGAGGCGCTCGCGCCCGGATGCCGTCGTTGTCGCCGCGAGCATGGCGACGAGCGCGACGACGATCAGCCCCACGACCTTGCCCATCCCTGGCGAGACTAGCACGGTGAATATCGGCCGCCACGACGTCCGCATCTCCAACCCGGAGAAGCTCTTCTTCCCCGCGGCCGGGCTGACGAAGGGCGACCTCGTGGAGTACTACGTCGATGTCGCCGCCTGCGCATTGCCGCACCTGCGACGGCGGCCGTTCCACATGAAGCGCTTCCCCAACGGCGTCGACGGCGACTTCTTCCATCAGAAGCGCGTGCCACCTCACCCGGACTTCGTCGGCGAGCAGTTCGTAAAGTTCCCGAGCGGACACTCGACGGTCTTCGCGGTCGTCGACAACTCGGCTGCGCTCGCGTGGGTGATCAATCTCGGGTGCATCGAGCTACACACGTGGCACTCGCGCGTCGACGACATCGAGCGCCCGGACTACCTGCTGATCGACCTCGACCCGACGGTCGACGGGCAGTGGCCACACGTGCGCGAGATTGCGCTCGTCGTGAAGGAGGTGATGGACGAGCTCGGCCTCGCGTCGTACCCGAAGACGTCGGGCGCGACGGGGCTGCACGTCCTCGCGCCGATCAAGCCGGAGCTCGTCTTCCCCGAGGTGCGGCGGTTTGCCAAGGCGCTCGCGGAGGAGGTCGAGCGGCGCGTCGGCGACCAGGAGGTGGCGACGACGACGTGGCGCGTCGCCGATCGCCGAGGCGTCTTCGTCGACTTCGGTCAGAACGCGCGCGACCGGACGATCGCGTGCGCCTACTCGGTGCGGCCGACCGCGGACGCGCGCGTCTCGGCGCCGCTTCGCTGGGACGAGGTCGCGGCGGTCGAGCGCGAGGCGTTCACGGTCGAGACGATGCGCGCGCGGATCGCGGAGGTCGGCGAGCCGATGCGCGGGATGTGGCGCCGGCGGCCGTCGCTCGTCTCGCGCTTCCAGCAGCTCGGCCTCGACCCGCCGCAATGAATCCGGTCACGAACTCGTTACATGCCCGTCACGGTGGCAGCCACCAGCCGTGTCCGTTGCGGCCGGACGGCGGTCATGTCTGCAAGACCGACTGCTGAGTTCTGTCGGCGTCTCGCGACAGTGTCGTG
>JBJMJE010000045.1:0-11077 GCA_045806505.1 Gaiellaceae bacterium | reverse complement strand
GACTACGAGATCCACCCCACGCTCGACAAGCATCCGCAGGACGGGGCGCCGATCCTCCGCGAGGAGGGCTACCCGGAGGAGGTCGTCGCGACCGTGCTGTCGCACGCGGAGCACCTGAACATGCCACGCGACACGCTCCTCAAGAAGACGCTGTTCGCGTGCGACGAGCTGAGCGGGTTCGTCCACGCCTGCGGTCTCGTGCGGCCGACGGGCGTCGAGGGGCTGGAGCCGAAGTCGGTGCGGAAGAAGCTGAAGCAGCCGTCGTTCGCCGCCGGCGTGCACCGGGACGAGGTCTACAGGGGCGCGGAGGAGCTCGGCGTCGAGCTCGACGAGCACATCCGCAACGTCGTCGCGGCGCTGCAGCCGATCGCGAGCGAGCTCGGACTGCGGACGTCCGACCGTACCGGCTAGTCCTTGTCGCACCTGTCCGTCCCGGCCACGGCCGGGGTCAGACCCCGGACATGGCCGAAAGCATCACGCGACCGCCGCGGGGACGGCGATGCCGTCCGAAACGAACGACTCGAGCCGGCGGCGCGCGGTGTCTCGGTCGCGGCCGAAGACCTCCAGCAGAGAGTCGACGTCGAGAAACGAGGGCATCGGCAGGCGGCGCACAACGAGGCGGTAGCTGCTCCACGGCCAGTCGGCGGGGTCGGCGCAAACTCCCGCGCGCACCGGGTTCAGCGCGATGTACCGGATGACCTGGAGGAAGTAGGCATCGGTGGTGACGGGCGACGAGCCGTAGCGCGCGCCGAAGACGTGACCGCTATCGCGCTCGATCGCGTTGAGCGACGCGCCGTAGACACCGTTCAGCCACTGCATCCCGCGGGCGAGGTTCGACTCCTCGATCCGAACCAGCAGGTGATAGTGCGTCGTCATCACGCAGTATGCGAGGACATGCCACGCGTGGCGGTCTGCGGTCACGCCGACGAGGCGCAGAAACGAGCGCCGCGCGTACGAATCGGGAAACAGCGGCCGGGACGAGACGCTTCGTGCGAACACGTGGTACGGGCCGGGTGCTTGGAGTCGTAAGGGACGCGGCATGCAGACGAGGCTAGGCGGCCGACGCCGGAGCACGACAGCGCGGGATGAATCGTCACACCTTCGTCACGACTGACGAGTCTGCAAGGGCCATGGCTGGGGTCAGACCCCGGCCATGGTCGGTCAGGACTCGGTCGTTAGGGCTCTGACCAGGCGAGCGATGTCGTCGTCGCTCGTCCACCAGCCGCACGACGCTCGCAGCCACTTCGTGCCCGGGACGCTGCGGACGACGACGTTCTCTGCGAGGAGACTTGCGACCACGCCTTCCGGATCCTCGGCGACCTCGAACGTGACGAGGCCCGCCTGGCCGGCCGGCGTCACGACACGCACGCGTTCGGCAAGTGCTTCACGGCAACGCGCTGCAGCTTCCGCGATTCGCTCGAACCGCCACTCCGGCGCGAGGCCGAGCGCCGTCGCAAGGCCTTTCAGCGCCGCGACGGAGATCCAACCCGGATCGAAGCGTTCCGCTCCCTCGCGAGGCACGTACCGGCCGCCGGGCTCGAACGACTGCTGCGCGAAGTAGCCCGGACGCGCGACGCGCAGCGCGTCGGCATCGGCGACATAAAGAGCGCCTGTCGACTCGGGGCCGCAGAGCCACTTCTGCCCCGACACCGTGTAGTAGTCGAGCGCGCGGACGTCGACGTCGATCGCGCCGACCGACTGCGCACCGTCGACGACGATCGGCACGCCGGTCCGCTCCTTCAGTGCGTGCACGTCCAGCACGACACCGTTCGTCCAGATCACATGCGACACCGCGAGCAGCCGCGTCTTCTCCGTCACCTCCGCGGCGATCGCCTCGAGGGCTTCCTCGGCGCCGAGCTGCTGCACTCGCGCGACGCGCACCGTTGCGCCCGACGCGAAGACAGGGCCGGCGAGGCCGAAATGCTCGGTGTCGGTCGTGACGATCTCGTCGTCCGGCTCGAGACCGAGCCCGAGCAGGACGATGTTGCAGCCGTCGGTCGTCGACGCCGTCAGCGAAATGCGCTCCGGATCCGCTCTCACGAGCTCCGCGATCGCGCCGCGCACCCGCGCACGCTCCTCGATCATCTCGTCGATGTACGGCTTGCCGCTTCTGCCCCGCTCGAGGTCGCGCTCCAGCTGCTCGAGCATGACCTCGACGGTCTCGCGCGCGAGCGGTCCAAACGTGCCGGCGTTCAAGTACGTGACGCGCTCGAGCACCGGGAACAGCGCCCGCGCCTCGTCGAACGTCATTCGACGACCACGTCCACCGGTGTGTGGTCGGACAGGGTCGCGAAGCCGCGGGCGCGCCGTTCGATCGGCCAGCGCGTCGGCCCTTTCGAGATCCGCAGGTTCCGCACGAGCACGTGGTCGATGCCCGTTCCCGGACGCGAGAAGCCCCACTCGTCGCCGCTGACGTCTAGCAGCGTCCGCGACCGCGCGAACGTGACGTTGAAGTCTCCGGCGACGGCGACTCCCTCCCCCGGCGCCGCGAGCGCGTCGACGTAGACGAACGCGCGCAGCAGCTCGGCGTCCGCGAGGCGTTCGTCCGGCGGATAGCTCGTCGCGTGCAGGTTCGCGACGACGAACGTCCGCTTGCCGTCCGCCATGCGCACGACCTGGCACACGCGCCCCTCCTTCCCCCACGCGATCCGCGCCGCAGCGCCGAGCCGGAGCCATCGCGCCTGGGCGCGCCGGAAGCGCCACGGATTGAGCACGCAGACCTGCTGCTCGCGCAATTCGAGACCCGGGGCCGCGAGCACTGCGTTCCCCTGGCCGGAGAACGCCGAGCGCAGAAAGCCGGGATGAAGCGACGTGAGCGCGCGACCGATCCTCGCGGTCGACGGCAGCGGCCCGAACGAGGGCGGATCGGCAAGCGCCGGCATGACGGAGTACCCGGTCCACGCTCCGAGTCTCGGCAGCGCCCACGCCGGAAGCTCCTGCAGGCACACGACGTCCGGCGCGTCGGCCACGGCCAGTCGTACCGCCGCCTCGAGAAACGAGCGCCGCGAGGTCGGCTTCGTGTTGCCGTGGAAGACGTTCCAGGTCCGCACCAGCACCGTCGTACTCTACGAAGCATGTTCCGCCGCAAGCGCTTCGGTGAGGTGATCCAGCGCCAGCTCGCGTTCTTCGAGGAGGAGGACGGCGACCTGCTCGACGACGTCGACCGTGCGCTCGACAAGTACAACCGCGCCGACCGCGACGAGGCGGAAGAGCTGTACGGCGACTACCAGCTCGCAATCGAGGCCGCGACCGACCGGCTCGCCGACTTCCGCGACGCGTACGCACGAACGCTCGACGAGGACGACGCCGAGCAGTACGTCCAGGAGTTCAACCGCGGCGTCGTCGACCGCTGGCGCGCCCTCGCGCTGACGATCGAGGAGAGCTAGGCGGCCGCACGCGCGATCGCCGCCGCAGCCTGTGCAAGGGCGAGGTGGCTGAGGCCCTGCGGAAAGTTGCCGAGGAACTCCTTCGTGGCCGGGTCGATCTCCTCCGAGTAGAGGCCGACGTCATTGCCCAGCGCGAGTGTGGCGTCCATCACGTCCGCGGCCTCGTCGAGACGCTCCGCACGTGCGAGCGCGTCCGCCAGCCAGAAGGACGACGCGACGAATGCGCCCTCCTGCCCCAACGCCTCGCTGTGCCGGTACAGGAGCGGTCCGCCGGCGCCGAGCTCGCGCCGCACCGCAGCGATCGTCGACTCGAGCCGCTCGGTCGTCCGCTGCGGCACTCGCCTGCGGTATGCGAGCAGCGTCGTCGTGTCCAGCTTGTCCTCGTCGGCGTAGAAGCGATACGCCGCGAGCGCGTCCGACCAGCAGCGAGATTCGACGAAGCTCTGACTCTCGTCCAACTCGCGCGCCCACCGAGGCGCGCCGTGGTTCGGTAACGCGCCGGCTCGCGCGAGTCGGAGCGCGCGGTCGAACGCGATCTGGGCCGACAGCTTCGAGTGCGTGTAGTGCCGCGCGCGCCCGCGGATCTCCCAGAAGCCGCAGTCCGGATCGCGCCACGTCGCAGCAAGCGTCTCCAGCACCGACACGAGCACGTCCTGCGACGCCGCGTCCAGCGCGTTGCCCTCGTCGACGTAGCGCCACGCGGTGTCGAGCAGATCGCCGTACACGCCCAGCTGCGTCTGGTTCGCCGCCGCGTTGCCCGTGCGCACGGGACGCGAGCCGCGATACCCGTCGAGGTCGAGAATTCGTTCTTCGACGTCTGGCCCGCCCGCGAGCCCGTAGAGCGGACGGATGTCGGGAGCGGTCGTCGCGACCGCGTCCAGCAGCCACGAGAACGACGCGTGCGCGTCCTCGCGGCGCCCGAGCGCAAGCAGCGCATCGAGGGTGTACGCCGAGTCGCGCACCCACGAGAAGCGGTAGTCCCAGTTCTCGCCGCCGCCCAGCCGCTCCGGGAGGGACGTGGTCGCCGCGGCCGCGATGCCGCCGAGCGGCTCGTACGTGAGCAGCTTCAACGTCAGCGCCGAGCGCGTGACCGCGTCTTGCCACGCTCCGTCGTACGCGTGGTCGCGAATCCACATGCGCCACGCGTGCACCGTCTCGTCGAGACGCCGCTCGATGTCGTCGCGCCCGGGACGCGGCAGCGGCTCGTCCTCGACCGCGACGAGCGCGAGCAGTGCGCGCGAGCCCTCTCGGACGATGACGCGTTCGCCCTCGGCGCCGAATGTCAACAGCTCGAGGTGCGTCCGCTCGCCGCCGCCGAACGGAAATCGGACGTCGAGTTCCCAGCGAAAGGGCACTTCACCCGAGAGACCCTCGATTCGCCGCGCGAGCTCGAACCACGGCAACAGGCCGATCGCCCGCATCGTGACGGCGTCGGTCACACGTGCAGTGCCGCCTGCCGTGACGAAGGTCGTCTCGAGGACGTTCGTCTCCGGCAGGTAGCGGCGCTCGACGTCGAAGGCGCTGTCCGGCTGCAAGACGAAGCGGCCGCCGCGATCCGCATCGAGCAGCGCGGCGAGCGCCGGCGGCGATGCCAGGCTGGGCAGAGGCAGCCAGTCAACCGAACCGTCGCGCGCAACGAGAGCGATCGTCCGGCCGTCGCCGATCGCGGCATAGTCGCGAATCGCCGCGTACCCGTCGATGCGGTTCACCGTCCGATTCATGCCCCTCGGCTCGAGGACTACGCGTTAACGTCTTTCCTCCTGTACCGGCACGACGAGGGGGGATTCGCGTGGCCAGCAGTCAGCGTGGTTACACGGCAGGCAGGTTCCTGGTGGAGCTCGATGGAAGCGCGGCGGGTTTCGTCGAGTCAGTCGAGGGCGGCGACGTCTTCAGCGACGTCGTCGTGGAGAAGGTCGGCGCGGACGGGATCGCGCACAAGCATCTGGCGGGCGTGCGCTACGACGATCTCACGCTCGTCGTCGGCCCGAACATGAGCAAGTCGTTCTTCGAGTGGATCGCGTCCACGCTCGATCGCAAGTTCACGCGGAAGGACGGCACGGTCTCGTTTCAGGACTACACCGGCAGCGAGAAGGAGCGGCTCGTCTGGCAGGACGGGCTTCTGTCGGAGCTCGCTGTCGCTGCACGGGCTGCGGATCTTCCGGATCGCCCGTGCGAAGCAGGCGACCGGCGCGGCGGCCGTCGCGACCGTCGAGGCGCAGATGTACTGCGAGTCGATCTCGTTCACGTATCCGGCGGCGGCCGCAGATGCGCAGGCTCCGCCCGCCGCGGCACCCGCCTCGGAGCCGGCTGCCGTGCTCGCAACGGCGCTCAGAGACATCCTCGCTCCGCGTCTCGTTCCGACCGAAGCGCACGCGGTCGAGCTCGTGGCGGCGCGTCTGCGTGCAACCGCAGGTGAGGGAAACGGCGTCGCCGCGGACGGCTCGCGCTCCGGCGACCGCGGACGCCGCCTCGGTGCCTCGTGGGCACGCGAGCACGCCACGCTCGACGAGCTGGAGCAGGTGGCGACAACGCGTGCGGGAGACTGGAACGTGCTCGTGCTCGAGGAAGGACACACGCTGCTGGCGTATCTCCAGAAGGCGGACGTCGTGCCGGAAACGCACGACGGGCCGCTCACGCTGGAGCGCGACGCATTCGTCGACGAGCTCGTCGAAGGCGCCGCCGACGTCTACAAGGAGGTCAGCCCTCACCTCGAGGCGGGCGCGGTCGAGCGCTGAGCGAGATTGGCGCAGCTGCGTCAAGCGCGTTACGGCGCGCCGGCGCGAACATGAGCTCGTGGATAGGACACCGTGCACGATCGCGCAGGAGCTCCGCGGCGTGATCAATGTCGTTCGGGGCAGCGCCGATCTCGCGCGCGTGAAGCTCGAGCCCAACCATCCGGCCGCGCCCGACATCGCGCGAATCATTCGTGCGTGCGAGGACGTCGCCGCTCTGACGATGGAGTTGCGCGCGATGAGCTGCACGAACCGCGACGCGGCGACGACGTCGACGAGCTAAAGCGCGTCGCCGCCGGCGACGAGAGCACGCAGGCTCTCGTACTCCTCGCGACATGCGGGGCACCCGGCGAGGTGCGCGCGGAGGCCGGGAACGCGGGCGTCCGCGTCGGCCCCGGCGAGCTCCAGCTCGACGTAGCGATCGAGATAGTCGAAGCACTCGTCGCATCCGACCTCGGGCTCGCCCGGCCCGAGAAGACGGGTCAGCGACTGCTTGAGATCCGGGCGTTCCATCACGTCCCTTCTTCCGTCGTCGGATCGATGGCGAGGCCGCGGCTTGCAAGATGCCGCCGGAGCTTCGTTCGTGCGTCGTGCAAGGTCTTGTACAACGCGCCGCGCGTCGTGTCGAGGCGTTCGGCCAGCACGTCGATCGGCACGCCGTTGAGTGCAACCGCGACGAGCACCGTGCGCTGGTGTGGCGTGAGGGCCCCCATCCCATGCTTGACCTCGCCGACCAGCTCTCGGAGCTCGGCCTCGCGCTCGGGCGTGGGACCGGTGGCCGAGAACAGCGTCCAGTCCTCCGGCTCGAGCGGCAGCTCGCGACCCTGCCACTCGCGCCGGCGCAGCTTCACCGCGGACTCGTAGAGCGCGAACTTGTAGGCCCACGTCGTGAAGCGGCTGTCGCCGCGAAAGTCGTCGAGGCGGCGGAGGACGCTCATCAGCGCATCGTGGGCGGCTTCGAGGGCGATCTCCTCCAGCTCGTTGCCGCGCAGATGCGGCAGTCCCGGCCGTCGCCGCGCGACCTCGAAGTGCGCCGCGCGGAGCAGCAGCGCGTGCAGCCGCTCGACCGTGTCCTGCCTGGCGGTTTCCGGCCGGCGGAGCTCGTCGAGCCAACGGCGCGACTCCGGGTCGAGAGACTCCACCGGCCGGAGAGGGGCAGGAGATTCGGCCGCGGTCTCCACGGCCGTCACGGTAGCCGCCGCCGCCGTCACGAGCGGAAGCGACTCCCGAACTGATCGACGATCCCGCTCGACAGCATGTCGGCCATCTCGAGCGCCTGGCGGTTGACCCGGTCGGAGATGCGCACGTCCGCGGCCCAGCGATGCTGGAGACGCGCGACCACTTCCTGCGTCGTGAGGCCGAGGTGCTCGTACAGCATTCCCTTGAGGGCGCCGAGTTTCCAGAAGCGCGGGTTCGCGGAGCTCAGGAATGCTGCGAGGTCGTCTGCGTTGGCCTGCCACCGCGCTTGCTGATGCGTGATTGCGGCCTTGTCGCCGCTCTTGGCGGCGGCGATCAGGTCTGCAGCGATGAGGATGTGCTCCCGGAGTAGCGACGTGAGTTTCTTACTCGCGGCTGCGCCGTAGTACGGCTTGATCGCGGAGCCGATGTCGGACTGGTTCCGGAACAGGCGCGCGACAGTCGCCTTCGTGTCGGGAAGGTCGCCGGTGAGGCTGATCACGGCCATGCGCGTCCAGTAGACGTGGTCTTCCCAGAGGCTGCGCATGCCCAGGCGCAGGTCGACTGCGCGCGTGCTCGGCGCGGTCGCCATCGCGCGCGCGTGGTCGTGCTGCGTCGCCGCGCCTGCGGTCATCGCGTGTCCACCGGAGAGCGCGAGTGCGACGGTTGCGCTGAAAACGGCGATGAGCGTCGTCAGCGAAAGCGGGATCCAACGTGTCATGCGGTTACTCCTTCTTGTCGTGTGTGAGCGAGAGGTGAGACGAGTGCGAGAGCGGCGAAGAGGCCGACGAGCTCGACGGCCTTCGTCGCGAGCGCCAGCCCGTCGATCGGCTGCGGCTCGGGCATGAGCACGGGCATCCCGGACGTCACGGCCAGCGCGTAGCTGACGAGCAGAGCGGCGAACGTCAGCGCCGCCACCGCGAGCGCGATGCGGGTGGCGGGCCGCAGGGTTAGCGCGACGCAGAGCGCTGCAAGCAGCAGCGTCGCCGCGATGAAGCCGCCGCCCGCGGCCGCGCTCTCGTCGAGATGCTCTGGCACGAGCCCCGCGTGAACGCCTGCACTCACGGCGCACGCGGCGACGAGCAGATCGCGCGTCATCGATGTCCTTGTCACCTGACCCCCTTCTGTTGTCATCACTGCGTTAGTGACGACGGGGGCGGAGTTCTTACGTCCGGTCTCGCGACGCCCGAAATCGCCAGGCCGGTGGCAGCCACGCGCGCGGAAATGTCATGGCCGTGTGACGGAACGCAGCGATTGCCTTCGCGCCACGATCTGCTCCCCGGCGAAACGGACACGGCCGGTGACAGCCACCGCAACGGGCATGTGACGAGCCTGTGACGTGACTCAGCGGTGCCCGAAGTGGTGCGCGCGCGGGAGCGACTCGCCGACGTCGAGCTCCGCGATCTGCCGCGCGAGCGGGCCGAGCGACTCGAGGCCGTCCACGAGGACGTTCATGTTCCGGTCGCGCCGCTCGAAGCGGCCCTGCGCGAGCAGCAGCGGCTCGCCGCGCACGAGCGCGCGGTAGCGCTCGTATACCGGCGGCGGGACGATGAGGTTCATCTGGCCGTGCTCGTCCTCGAGGAGCATGAAGACGACGCCCTTCGCCGTCGAAGGGCGCTGACGCGCGACGGCCATCCCGGCGACGTGTACGCGGCGGCCGTTCCGGCACTGCTCGAGCTCAGCGCTCGACAGCACGTCCGAAGGCAGGTGCGGCCGCAGCAGCTCCAGCGGATGAACGCCGACCGAAAGCGTCGTCAGGCGGTAGTCGGCGAGCATCCTCTCCCACGGCGTGTGCTCTCGCAGCGCAGGCGTCTCGACGGTCGGATCGAGCGGCAGGGCGAGCTGCCGCTCCTGGCCGCGGGATCCCGGCACGCTCTCCGACTGTGGCACGAGGCCCAGCTCCCAGAGGAGCACGCGCCGCGGCCTGCCGAAGCAGTCGCACGCACCCGCTGCGACGAGCGACTCGAGCGTGTCCTGCGAGAGCTCCGTCCGCTGCGCGAGCTCGCGCACGTCGCCGAACGGCCGCGCAGCGACGACCGCGGCCGCGTCGTCATCGGAGACCTGCACGACGTAGTTCAGGCCGACGCGGACCGCGTCGTCCTCCATGCACGCCTTGACGTCGCTGCGGTTGACGTCGGGCGGCCGCACCTGTACGCCGCGCCGCTGTGCGTCGCGAACGAGCGACGCCGGCGGATAGAAGCCCATCGGCTGCTCGTTGAGGAGCGCGCACAGGAACTCCGCCGGATAGTGATGCCGCAGCCACGCCGACTGGTACGCGAGCAGCGCGAACGCCGCCGAGTGCGACTTCGGGAAGCCGAAGCCGGCGAAGCCCCGCACCTTGTCGTAGATCTCGTGCGCGAGCTTCTCGTCGAGACCCTTCTCCATTGCGCCTTCGACGAACCGCTCGCGGAACGCCTCGATCGCCGCCTCGCTGCGCTTGCGTGACAGCGCGCGCCGCAATCCCTCTGCCTCGCCGATCGAGAAACCCGCGACCGCCATCGCGACCTCGAGCACCTGGTCCTGGAAGATGATCGTGCCGAGCGTCTCGCGCAGCGGCTCGGCGAGCAGCGGATGCTCGACCGGCGGCACGTAGCTCGCGTCCTCGCGCACCGTCTGACGCCGGTCGATGAACGGGTGCACCGACTTCGACTGGATCGGGCCGGGCCGCATGATCGCGACCTGGATCGTCAGGTCGTCGAGGTTCTCGGGCCGCGTGCGCAGCAGCGTCTGCATCTGCGCGCGCGACTCGATCTGAAATGTGCCAATCGTGTCGGCGTTCTGGATCTCCTCGTACACGTCGCGGTCGTCGAGCGGCACGCGCGAGAGATCGATCGTCTCGCCGTGCACGCGTGCGATCTGCTCGACGCAGTCCTCGACCGCCGACAGCATCCCCAGCCCGAGCAGGTCGATCTTCAGGAAGCCCGCGTCCGAGCACGAGTCCTTGTCCCACTGCACCATCTGCCGTCCGGCCATCGCACACGGCTGCACGGGGACGAGCCCGATCAGCGGCCGCGTCGAGATGACCATCCCGCCGGGATGTTGCGAGATGTGGCGCGGCAGGCCGGCGATCTCCGAGCACAGCTCCACGAACGCGCGCCAGCGCGGCGACGCGAGCTTCGTCGCGGCGTCGGGAAGCGCCGCGAGCTCGTCGCGGACGCGGGTTGCGTTCCAGCCGTCGGTGATCCGCGCGAGCCGCTCGAGGTCGGCGTACGGCAGCCCGAGCGCCTTGCCGACGTCGCGGATGGCGCCGCGCGAGCGGTATGTCGCGAACGACGCGACGAGCGCCGCATGCTCGCGCCCGTACTTCTCGGTCACGCGCACGATCAACTGCTCGCGGATGTCCCGGGGAAAGTCGAGGTCGATGTCCGGCACCGAGGACAATTCGTCGTTGAGGAAGCGACCGAGCGAGAGATCGGCCGCGACGGGATCGACGTGCGAGAGCCCGGTCAGGTAGCAGACGATCGAGCCGACGGACGAGCCGCGGCCGCGGCCCGGCGGCAGCACCTGCCGCGCGACCGACTCGCCGCGCACTTCCCGCGCCACGTCGCGCGCGAGCTCGAGCACCTCCCAGTGCAACAGGAAGAAGCCGGCGAGCCCGATCCTCTCGATCAGATCGAGCTCCTCGTCGAGGCGCTGGCGCGCGCGCCGCTTGTGCCCGTTGAGATCCGCGTAGCGCTCCCGGAACAGGCGGTCGCAGAGAGATCGCAGCTGTGCGATCGCCGGCGTGTCGCCGTCCGAGAAGTCCGGATAGCGGTAGCCAAGCTCCTCGGTCAGGTCGAACTC
>JBJMJE010000044.1:0-13553 GCA_045806505.1 Gaiellaceae bacterium | reverse complement strand
GACGCGTACGGGTCCTGGAAGATCATCTGCAGCTCGCGCCGGTACGGCCTGAGCTCGCGGTGCGAGAGCGTCGTGATGTCGTCGCCGCCGAAGCGCAGTGTCCCGCTCGTCGGCTCGAGGAGCCTGACGAGGAGGCGTCCGAGCGTCGACTTGCCGCAGCCCGACTCACCGACGATGCCGAGCGTCTCGCCTCGACGCACCTCGAGCGACACGCCGTCCACGGCGTGAACGACCTCGGACGAGGCGCGTCTGAACGCGCTTGCGCGTACCGGGAAGTGCTTGACGAGGTCGACGGCCTCGAGCAATACGCCGTTCGTGCTCATGCCGTCTTCTTGCGCAGGGCGCCACGCGCGGCCGGGTCGAGGTGGCACGCGTCGCGGCGGCCCGGCTCCACGCGCTCCTCGAGCTCCGGCCGCGTCGAGCACAGCTCGAAGCGGTAGGCGCAGCGTGGCTCGAAGCGGCAGCCGGGCGGCGGCGCGAGCGGCGACGGCGGCGCACCGGGGATGCCGGTGAGCCGGTTGACGCGCGGCCGGCCGAGGCGCGGGATCGAGTCGAGCAACCCCCACGTGTACGGGTGTTGCGGGTCGCGGAAGACCGTCGACTTCGGCCCCTCCTCGACGACCCCGCCCGCGTACATGACGATGATCCGCTCCGCGAGCTGGGACACGACGCCCATGTCGTGCGTGATGAGGACGATCGACGACTCGTATTCGCGCATGAGCCGCTTCATCAGCGACAGGATCTGCGCCTGGATCGTCACGTCGAGCGCCGTCGTCGGCTCGTCCGCGATCAGCAGCGACGGGTTGCAGGAGAGCGCCATGGCGATCATCACGCGCTGCCGCATGCCGCCCGAGAACTGGTGCGGGTAGTCGTCGATCCGTCTCGACGCGTTCGGGATCCCGACCTCCGCCATCAACTCCGTCGCACGCGTGCGAGCCCGGCGGCGCGTGAGTGACTGATGCGCGCGCAGCTGCTCCTCGATCTGCCAGCCGACGGTGTAGACGGGAGTCAGCGCCGTGAGCGGGTCCTGGAAGATCATCGCGATCTCGCTCCCGCGCACGTCCCGCATCTGCTTCTGGCTGAGCTGCATCAGGTCGCGGCCGCGGTAGAGCACCTGCCCCTGGAGGATCGCGTTCGGATCGCGGATCAGCCGCATCACGGTCAACATCGCGACCGTCTTGCCGGAGCCCGACTCGCCGACGATGCCGAGCACTTCGCCGAGGCCGATCGAGAACGACACTCCGTCGACCGCGCGCACGAGGCCGCTCTCCGTCCTGAAGGAGACGCTCAGGTCGCGCACGTCGAGCAGCGGCTCAGGCATGACGGACGCGAGGGTCGAGCAATGCATAGACGAGGTCGACGGCGGCGTTGACGATGACGACGAAGAAGGCGGCGTACACGACCGTCGCCATGATCACCGGCAGGTCGAACTGCTGGAGCGACTGGTACGTCAGCCAGCCCAGCCCATGCAGGTTGAACACGACCTCGACGAGAAGCGCGCCTCCGCCGACGAGGGCGCCGAAGTCGAGCCCGAAGAGGCTCACGAAGGTGATCAGCGACGTACGCAGCGAGTGCCGGAAGAGGACGCGCCGTTCCGTCAGACCCTTGGCGCGCGCCGTGCGAACATAGTCCTCCTCCTGCGACTCGACGAGCGCGGAGCGCAGCACGCGTGCGTAGAGCCCGATGTAAAGGATCGACAGCGTCAGCCACGGCATCAGCAGCGCCTTGAACCAGCCGATCGGCGACTCGGTCAACGGGACGTATCCGAGCGGCGGCACCCACGAGAACAGGAACGTGTCGTGCAGGCGGCTCTGCGTGAACATGTTCACGACCTCGCCCACCCAGAAGACAGGCATCGAGATGCCGATCAATCCGACGATCATCACGACGGCGTCCAACGTCCTCCCCCGGTACACAGCCGCGATCAGTCCCAGCGCGATCGCGAAAATCACCCACAGGATCGACGCGCCGAGCACCAGGCTGAACGTGATCGGCGCCGCCTCGACGATCTGCGGAACAACTTTGTCCCGAGTCACGGACGAGATCAGGTCGCGCGAGACGAAGAGCCGCTTCATCATCAGCCCGTACTGCACGGGCATCGGCTTGTCGAGGCCGAAGTCCCTCCGCACCTCGCGCAACGTTTGCTGGCTTGCGTTCTTTCCGGCGATCCGCGCGGTGGGATCCGCGCCCGGGGTCGCAAAGAAGATGAGGAAGACGAGGACGCTCAGCGAGAACATGACCAGCAGAGCGGAGGCGGCGCGGCGCAGGACGAAGCGCAGCATCAGCGAATGCCTCTCACCTTTGCGCGTGGATCGAGCGCGTCACGGATCCCGTCGCCGAGCACGTTGAGCGCGAGAACAGTGAGCGCGATCGCGAGCCCGGGCGCGAGCGCAACCGCCGGACGGGTGCGGATCAGATCCTTTCCGTCCTGGATGATCGTCCCCCAGCTCGCGTCCGGCGGCTGGACGCCGATCGAGAGGAACGAGAGAGCCGCCTCGGTCAGCATCGCAATCGCCATGACGAGGGGAAAGAGGACGATCACGGTCGTGGCGACGTTCGGGAGGACGTCCTTACGCAGCAGCCGCGTCCTCGAGGCGCCGAGTCCGATCGCCGCTTCGACGAACTCGCGCCCACGCAGCGACAGCACCTCCCCGCGCACCGGCCGCGCGACGTACGGGATGTAGACGACGCCGATGATGAAGATGGGCAGCGCGATGCTGCCCGACCCGATCCGCACCGGACCGAATACGAAATCCTGGTTCACCAGGATCACGGACAGGCAGATCGCGAACAGGTAGACGGGAAACGCCCAGACGATCTCGAGGACGCGCGAGATCACGCCGTCGGTGATGCCGCCGAAGAACCCGGCCACGACTCCGATCAACGTGCCGGCCAGACACGTGATCAGGGCCGCGAAGAACCCGATCAGCAACGAGTTGCGCCCGCCGTAGAGGAGCCGTGCCGCGACGTCTCGTCCCTGGTTGTCCGCGCCGAGGAAGTAGTGGTGAAGATCCCACGTCGGGCCGATGGGCGTCGCGCCGATGCCGAGTCCGCCCGTCGATTGCGGCATGACGGGAACGGTCTTGCCGTTCACCACCGTCGTCCCGTCGAGGTGCGAGCGAAACGGGTCGGTGTGCGCGACGTCGTGCGCGTAGACGGGCGCCGCCAGCGAGAGCACGACGATCGCGACGAAGACGCCCAGCATGAAGAGCGCCAGCCGGTTGCGCAGCAGCCGTCGCCGCGCGAGCGTCCACGGGCTCGCCCCGCTCGGGAGCGCGCCCATCAGGGCAGGCGCGCTCGCGGCGGCCTCGCTCATCGCCTCCCGGTTGCGCCTCGGCGCCGACCTACTGGACCCATGACCTCGCCACGAGCCAGTAGAACTCCTTGCTGAACGTGAAGTTGCCGACGCGCTTCGACACGAAGTCGACGTGCTTCGGGTTGAAGAGGGTCACCATGGGCGCCTGGTCGGTGACCATGCGGTCGACCTGCGACCACATCGCGTTCGCGCGCTGCTCGTTGGTCACCGCGACCTTGAGCGCCTGGTGCATCTTCGCGTTGATCTTCTTGTTGCAGAAGCCGGCCATGTTGATGCTCGAGTCGCTGCCGGGATGGAACGACTCGCAGCCGAACAGGATGTAGAGGAAGTCCGACGCGGTCGGGTAGTCCTGGTACCACTGCTGGACGTTGATCTGGACCTTGTTCTTCGTGTTCTGCGGGTACGTGAACGAGATGTTCGCCGAGATCGGCTTGACCTTCGCCTTGTAGCCGAGCTGGTTCAGGACGCTCTGGAGGTAGACGGCGACTGCCTTGTTGACCGCATCGTCGGACGACACGACGGTCACCTTCTGGCCGGCCGTGCCCGAAGCCTTGACGAGCGCCTTCGCCTTCGCCATGTCCGGCGCCGACCATTTCGCGCCGGGGTTCTTGGTGTACGGGCAGTAGTCCTTGTGGCCGGGGAAGCCGGGAGGCAGCACCTGACAAGAGGCCGTGGCGAGATTCGGACCGCCGAAGATCTTGATGGTCGCGTTTCGGTCGACCGCATAACTCAACGCCTGCCGCGCCTTGAGGTTGTTGAACGGCGGGAGGTTGGTGTTCATCGGCACGTACCAGAACGCCGTCAGCGGCGAGATGTGCACCTGGCTCGCGTACTTCGTGCCGATCTCGTTCAGCCGGTCCGACGGAGGCTGCTCGAGCATCCAGTCCCCCTGCCCGTTCTCGATCTCGGTGACCTCGGCCTCGTCCGTGAGGCCGAACGACTCGGTGATCTGGTCCACGTAGCCGTCGGGTTGCGCGGCCGCGGACCACTGCTTGAAGTACGGGTTCCGCTTCATGACCAGCTGCTTGTTCGGCTCGTACGACGCGAAGTAGTAGGCGCCCGTGCCGGGGATGGGCTTCGTGCCGCTGTCCTTGGACGGCGCGTTCGCCGGGAGGATGCTCGCGTGAGGAACCGCGACGCGGTACTTGAACTCCGGGTCCGGCGCGACCAGGTTGATCGTCACCGTGCCGGCCTTGTCGTTCGCGACCACGCCGCCCTTGAGAGTGCAGCCGGCCGGGTGCGCGAGACACGCCTTGGCGCCGACGATCCCGGCGTAGAACGTGCCGGACGTGGGGCTCTTCACCTTGAAGATGCGCCTGTACGAAGCCGCGACGTCGGTCGCCTTCACAGTCTTCCCGTTCGAGAACTTGATCCCCTTGCGGATCTTGAACACCCACTTCTTGCCGCCGTTCGTCGGCGACGGAACGCTCTGCGCGATGTCGGGAACGACGGTGAACGCCTCGTTGCCGCCTGCCTTCTTGAAGGCGAGGAGCCCGTCGTACGACGCCTGGTAGAGCTGCCAGTACGCAAGCGTGTAGTTGATCATCGGATCGAGCGTTCCCGAGGCTGACTTCGCGAGCAGCTTCAACGTGCCGCCGCGATGGTCGGAGATGCTCGTCGCGCGACCGGTCTTCGCGCGGCCGGACGCTCCGGTTGCGGCGGCGACCGCCGTCACGACGACGAGCACGAGAACGGTTCTGGTGAAACGGTGCATGTGTTCCCTCCTGGGCGGCGACTTCTGGCGATCGTACGCCGCTGCAGGGACGGACACAACGGCGTCAAGCAGTTATCTAGGTCGCCTTAAGGACCGGTTTAGCGCTCGGGCCGAGCCTCGGAGGACAGACCGCACCCCGCGGTCGGATGTTCGAGGAGGGCTCCATGAATCCGACGATCAACAAGCAACTGGCCGCCATCGCCGTCGCTCTCGCTGCGGTCTTCGCGTTCGTGCCGCGCTCCACGGCGGCGGCGGCTCCGGTTTCGATGCCGCCGAGGTCAGGGCTGCAGATGCACTGGTTCCATTCCCACGCCAGCGTTCGTTCGCTCGAGAGCCGCGAGAGCCGTTTCGGCTCGAAGGCCGTCATCGGGCTCGAATCGATGCGGGACCTCGCCTCGCTGAAGGCGACGTACCGGTTCGAGAGCGTGCGGGCGGTGCCGGCGCTCCACGCGGCCGAGGTGACGCTCGACGACACGCAGCTTCACGAGCTGCTCGCGTCGGCGCCGAGCGATCCTCGCCTCCGCTACGTCTCCCCGCCCGGCCCGCTCCGCCACGTGCTGAACCTGCCGAGCGACCCGCTGCTGCAGAGCGTCGATCCGAAGACGTCGCTCCCGTACGAATGGCAGTTCGCGTCCGCACACCTCGAGCATGCGCTCGACCTCACGCCCGGCGACGCGAGGATCCAGGTCGGCGTGATCGATACCGGCGTCGAAGCCGTCCCGGACCTCAAGGGCAAGATTGACGGCCTCTACGACGTCGACAGCTTCGGGGTCGTGCGGCCGTCACCGTCGCCGACCGGCAACGACGACTATGGCCACGGAACTGCCGTCGCGTCGCTGATCGCAGCAGCGTCCGGCGACGATTTCGGCATGGCCGGCTTCGGCGGAGCGGCGCACGTGGTGGGCGTCCACGCGGGCGCGCGCGGAAGCTTCACCGACAGTGACGTCGCGTTCGGGCTCGCGAAGCTCGACGAGCTCGGCGTCCGCATCGTGAACCTGAGCCTCGGCAGCTCGTTCCCGTCTTCGCCGATCCTCGTGGACGCGATCCACAAGGCGGCGGCCGACGGCATGCTGATCGTCGCCGCGGCAGGGAACGAAGGCGGCAATGTCGGGTGGCCGGCAGCCGATCTCCAGCCGGCCGACGGCGACCGGAGCTACGGGCTCGCCGTGGGCGCGACGAATCAGGACGGAAGCCTCGCCTCGTTCTCGAACTCGGGGACGCACCTCTCGCTCGTCGCACCCGGCAACTTCGCCGGCGACTGCTCGGGCGTGCTCGTCGCGCTGCCGCACACGAACATGCTCAGCGACGGCTGCTACCCGCAGTGGGCGGGCCCCGGCGGAGCGAAGTACGGCTACATCGCCGGCACGTCCTTCTCGTCCCCGGAGGTCGCGGGCGTCGCGGCGCTCGTCTGGGCGGCGAGGCCGGAGCTGAAGAACTACCAGGTCGCCGACATCATCAAGCAGTCCGCCGCGCGCCCCACGGGTGCCGGCTGGAACCCGACGAAGGGCTGCGGCCAGCTCGATGCGGGCGCTGCGGTGGAGCTCGCTCTGAGCCGCTCCGCCTTCCAGTGGATCACGAGCGAGCCGGGCTTTGCCGACCCGTGCTCGGTCGACGGCAACGATCCCGCCGGCTGGCCGGGCGAGGAGAACCAGACGATCACCTTCGGAACCCTCGCCGACCGGACGACTGCCGACCCTGACTTCCACGTCCACGCGACGGCGTCCTCGGGCCTGCCGGTCGAGTACGAGGCGACGGAGAGCTGCAAGGTTCACGGCAACGTCGTGCACCTGACCGGCTCGGGGCTCTGCGCAATCACCGCGGTGCAGCCGGGGAACTCGGCCTTCAACCCGGCCTTCCCCGTGACGCAGGTGTTCGCGATCACGGATGCGGTCGTTCCGACGGCGATGCCCGCCTTCGGCAAGGCGGGTGCGGTCGTGAAGCTCCGCTACCGCATCAGGGGCAACAGCACGGTGAAGACGACCATCGTCGTGAGGCGGAACGGTGCCGCGGTCGCGCGCCTCAGCCGCACGGGCGACGTCGAGTCCGGCCACGTCTACGGCGCCGCGTGGCGCTCGCCGGCCGCGTCGAAGGCACGGTTCAGCTTCTGCGTCACCGTTCGCGACCGGCAGCCGACCCGCAGCTACACGAGCTGCGCGCCGATCCGCCTGGAGCGGGCTGTCAGCCGCCGCTGATCGCGGCGATCACGTTGACGTGCGAGCGGTCCTCGATCGGCGTGTCGAGGGCCGCTCGCTCGCGATCCACGTAGACGTGGATGTGCCGCCGCAGGGCCGGGCCCGGCTCGCAGAGCCTGTCGCGCAGGCCGGGCCAGCGGCCGTCGAGCTCGTCGATCGCCTCGTTCACCGTCGGCGCCTCGACCTGCACGTTCCGCGGCAGGTCGGGGAAGAGCGCGGTGAGCGCCGTAGGCAGGTAGAGGTCGGCCATGACTACTGGATGACAGCGACCTCGACCGACCAGACCGGAGGCAGGTAGCTGACAAGCTCGCGCCAGCTGTCGCCTTCGTCGGTGCTCGCGAAGATCTGACCGGTGCTCGTCCCGAAGTACAGACCCGGCTCGTCGTAGTGGTCCGTCGTCATCGCCGCGCGCAGCACGCCGAGGTAGGCGTCGCTCTGCGGCAGGCCCTGCTCGAGCCGCTGCCAGCTGTCGCCCGCGTCGCGCGTGCGCCAGACGGCCGCCTTGCCGTCGGGCATCGTCCGGCCGTGGCCCGGGTCGAGCGGGATCACGTAGAACGTGTCGCGGTCGTGCGGGTGCGCCGCGGCCGCGAAACCGAACTCCGTCGGCAGGCCGTCGGTGATCTCCGTCCAGCTCTGGCCGGCGTCGAAACTGCGGTGCATGCCGACGTGGTTCTGCTGGTACATGCGAGTCGGATCGGCCGGCGAGCGGACGAGCCGGTGGACGCAGAAGCCGACCTCCTCGTGCTCGCGAGGCCAGTCGGCGCGCAGGCCGCGGTTGCGCGGCGTCCACTCGGTGCCGCCGTTCGTGGACTCGAACGCGCCGACGCCCTGCACGATCGTCCACACGTGCTTCGGATCCTTTTCGTCCGCCATGATCGCCGAGATGCCGAGGTGGCCCGGGGGCTGCGTCGAGGGGTCGTCCCAGGCCTCGCTGCCCGGCTGGCCCGCCAGCGTCGTCAGCAGCGACCACGTCGCGCCGCGGTCGTCGCTCGCGAAGATGCCCGGCGCCTCGACGCCGACGAGCACGCGACCGTCCGCGACCGCGAGCGAGGAGACCTTCGAGACCTTGCGCTCCGCGTCGTCGCCGTAGCCGATGCCCTCGCTCGAGTGCTCCCAAGTCTCGCCGAGGTCGTCGCTGCGCCAGACCGCCGAGCCGAACCACTCGCTCGCCGCAGCCGCGTAGATCGCACCGGACTTCGGGTCGTGGACGGCGTGGTAGACCGGCCAGCTCTCGCAGAAAGGCCCGCGCACCGTCCAGTCGCGCCGTGCCTCGTCGCTCTCGAGCGTGAAGAAGCCTTTCCGCGTTCCTACGAGCAGCAGGGTCCGTGCCATCGTCTGTCACCTCCGGGTCGAGATCTCTGACATCTATCAGACGGCCGGGCGGCCCGGAAATCATCGGCGGCCGCGAGATTCTTTCGCCCGGCCGCCGGAAGTCAGCGCGCGAACGCGTGGCGCCGGCGCAGCTGGGCTAGGAAAAGCTGCGCGGAGCGCTTGAGCCGCCTGCCTCCGCCGCCACTGCCGCCGGCGACTGCGGCGCCGATGACGAACTCGACCATGATCTCGAGGAGCGCCGTCCGCGGTCCGAGCCAGACGTAGAGCAGCAGCGCGAGCATGGTAGGACGAGGTCTTTCGACCTCCGCCACGCGTAAACGCGAGAAGCGCCGCATCAGCGGACTCCGAGCCGCTCGATGTCGCCGGCATGCGCGGGATGCGTCGCGAGCAGGCGCTCCACGGTCCCACCCTCGAAGCAGCTCGGCGTGAACCCCGGCGCCATCGTGCAGCCGTAGAGCGCCCATTCGCCGCCGGGCACGAGCTCGCCCGCCTGCCACACACCCGCGGGAATCACGTGCTGGACGGCCTGCCCGCCGCCGAGGATCACCCCGGCGTCGGAGCCGTCCGGGTGCAGCAGCACGAGCCGAAGCGGATCGCCCGCGTAGAAGTGCCAGACCTCGTCGAACTCGAGCCGGTGGAAGAGCGAGCGGCTCGGCGGGTCGTCGCAGAACAGCCCGACGCCCGCGGTTCCGGCCGGCCCGCCCGAGGGCGCGGTCGCTTCGCTCCGGTACGTCTCGGCGAACAGCGTGCCCTCGACCGGTAGCGGGGTCATGCCGAAGCGCTCGATCAGCGTCCTCACGTTCAGGTCGATCGGGCGAAGCTATCGTCCCTCGCCGTGTCGGCGTCGCCGCCTCCGGTCGACCGGTTGCTCGATCTCAGCGGCCGTGTCGCGATCGTCACCGGCGCGAGCGGCACGATCGGCGGCGGGATCGCGCGGCGCCTTCACGAGGCAGGCGCGTCGATCGTCGCGCACGGGCGCGATCCGGCCGCGCTCGAGCCGTTGCCCGACGCCCGGACCGTCGCGGCGATCGGGGACGTCGTGCACGGCGCGAAGGCGATCTGCTCGACCGCGGTCGAGTCTTACGGGCGCCTCGACATCCTCGTCAACAACGCAGGAATCCAGCCGGTCGCGCCGATCGAGTCGATCGACGACGACGACCTGGCCGAGATGTTCCGTGTCAACGCGGTCGGTGTGGCGGCGATGACGCGAGAGGCGGCTGCGCTGATGCGCGACGAGGGCGGCGCGATCGTCAACATCGCGTCGATCGAGGGCGTGCAGCCCGCGTTCGATCACAGCCATTACGCCGCGTCGAAGGCGGCGGTGATCATGCACACGCGCGCCGCCGCGCTCGAGCTCGGCCGAGCCGGGATCAGGGTCAACAGCGTGTCGCCCGGCGTGATCGAGGCACCGGGCATCGAGGAGTCGTGGCCCGAAGGCGTCGCACGGTGGCGCGCGGCCGCGCCGCTCGAGCGGCTCGGCCAACCGAGCGACGTCGCCGACGCCGTCCTGTTCCTGGTGTCGCCCGCGGCGCGCTGGATCACGGGCGCCAACCTCGTCGTGGACGGCGGCGTCCTCGCGCACAACACCTGGTAGCGGCTACGCGGCGGCGCGCTCCAGCTCGTCGATTTCGAGCTTCCCCATCTTGAGCATCGCCGCCATGACGCGCTGCGACTTCTCGCGATCCGGGTCGGACAGGAGCTCGCCGAGCCGCTTCGGGATGATCTGCCACGAGACGCCGAACTTGTCCTTCAGCCATCCGCAAGGGCCGTGCTCGCCGCCCTCGCCGAGGGCTTCCCAGTACCGGTCGACCTCTGCCTGGTCCTCGCAGCTGACCTGGAACGAGATCGCCTCGTTGAACTTGAAATCGGGCCCGCCGTTGAGTGCCGTGAACGACTGCCCGTCGAGCTCGAACTCGACGGTCAGCACCGTTCCCGCGTCGCGCGGTCCCGCCTCGCCGTAGTGCGAGACGTTCGTGATCCGAGACTTCGGAAAGATCGACGTGTACAGCTTCGCCGCCTCCTCGCCTTCCGTGTCGAACCAGAGACACGGCGTGAGCTTCTGCATGGTCTCGCTCCTCTCGCGTGCTGTCACTTTGTCCGTAGACCTCCGTCACGGTAGAAAATCACGGCGTGTCGACGATGTCCGACCTCGACGAGCTCGCGCTGGCGCTCCCGCAGGTCACGAAGGAGCTCTCGGACGACGGCCGTCCGTCTTACCTCGTGCACGGGAAGCGCTTCTGCCTGCAGCGCTCGCGGCGCCCGGACGCCGTCGATCCGGAGACCGGCGAGCGCCTCGACGACGTGCTCATGTTCCGTGTCGTGGATCTCGACGTGAAGGAGCTGATGCTCGCGGACGAACGCGGGATCTACTTCACCACGCCGCACTTCAAGGGGTACCCGGCGGTGCTGGTGCGGATTCCCGATCTCGCGCGTCTCGATCGCGACGAGCTGCACGATCTCGTCGCCGAAGCGTGGCTCACGCGCGCGCAGAAGCGCCTCGCGAAGGCGTGGCTCGCCGAGCACGAGGCTTAGCCGCATTTCAGGGTTCTGTAGGCCTGCTACACAACCGGCATGCGCGCGCGGCCGGCACTCGTCGCTCTGACCGTGTTCGCGCTCGCGGGCTGTGGTCACACGCGCTCGAGCCAGCCGACCCGGCCGACGCACCCGACAACCCAGCAGGCGACAACCGTCACGCGCACGGTGACGACGACGGCGACGGTCACGCAGACGGTGACGACGACTCGCACCCCGAAGGCGGCACCCGCGCCGCCGCCGGCACCCGCACATGCGCCTGCGCCTGCACGTCGGCTCGTCGTCGGCGCCGTCGAGGACGAGGCCAAGTTCGCTCCGACCGACGCCGCCGCGCGCTCGCACATTCAGCGTGCGCGCCGCGCGGGCGCCCGCGCGATCGCGTTCAGCGCGTTCTGGCGGCCGCCACTCCGGGAATTGCCGCCGATCGAGCGCGACGCGCTTCGTCGAGCGGCGCGCGCAGCCGTCGCCGCGTCGATCACGCCGATCGTCGACGTTGCGCAGTTCGGCGGCGACACGCCGCTCACCGTCGGCGAGCAGGCGGACTTCGCTGCATTCGCGGCGTCCGTGCCGCGCCTCGTTCCGCAGGTCGAGCACGTTGTCGTCGGGAACGAGCCGAACGCGAACCTGTTCTGGCGACCGCAGTTCGACGCGTCGGGCGGCGACGCGGCGGCACGTAGCTACGAGCGGCTGCTGGCGCGGAGCTACGACGCGATCAAGGCGGTGTCGCCGAAGGTGGAGGTGATCGGAGGCGGGCTCGCCGCGCGCGGAGCCGACCGCCCGAACGGCAAGCGGCCGACCCACTCCCCCACCGCGTTCATTCGCGACCTCGGCATCGCGTATCGCGAGACCGGCCGGTCGCGCCCGCTCATGGACGCCTTCTCGATGCACGTCTACGGCGAGACGTCCCGCACGCCGCCGACGCGATCGCACCTCGGCACCTCGATCGGGATCGCCGACTACGAGAAGCTCGAGGCCCTGCTGCGCGAGGCGCTCGGCCGCCCGACCCCGATCGTGTACGGCGAGTACGGCGTCAACACGACCATCCCGCCGCACGAGCTCGCCGCGTACTCGGGCAGCGAGGTCGCGACGAAGCATCCCGTGGACGCGTCGATGCAGGCGCGCTACTACGCGCAGGCGATCGCGCTGGCTGCCTGCCAGCCGCTCGTGGAGATGCTCCTCTTCTTCCACGTGACGGACGAGCCGCAGCTCGAGCGCTTCCAGACCGGCATGTACTACGCGAACAGGACGCCGAAGCCGGGGCTCGAGGAGGTCGCACAGGCCGCCGACGCGGCCTTCGCCGGAACGATCCCCTGCCCGCGTTAGATCGTCCGCGCGAGCAACAGCTCGTACGGTCGCAGGCGGTACGCGCGGTAGAAGACCTCGCCGGCGAACGCCAGCGCGTCGGACAGGCGTTGCGCGCTCGGCGGATGCGTCACGAGCCGGCGCGCTTCAGCGACGTCGAACCAGCCAACCTCCGGAACCGCGTCCTCGCGCGCCCGCGCCTCGCCGCTCGCGTAGCTGCAGGCGAAGAGATGCAACACCATCGCCGGCGGGGTCAGCTTCGAGTAGACGCCGATCAGGCGCTCCGCCTCGACGCGGCAGCCCGACTCCTCCTCGACCTCGCGCTCGAGCGCCGCAGTCAGCCACTCGCCCTCCTCGACCTGGCCGCCCGGCAGCTCCCACCCCCGCTCCAGCACGCGCACGAGCAGCACCCGTCCGGCCCTGTCCCGGACGAAGCCCGTTACGGCGACGACGTGAAGAGGATGTTCTTGCATGTGGGGACGAGGCTACGATGTCCACCGATGTACGCGGGGGATCAGGACAGGGAACGTGCTGCCGCGACGCTGCAGGAGCACTACGTCCGCGGCCGCCTGACCCTCGACGAGCTCTCGTACCGCACCGGGCGCGTCTTCTCGGCGCGCTCGCGGGCCGACATCCGCAGCGCTCTCGCCGGGCTGCCCTTGCTTTCCGACGCATTCGCGGTTCAGGGCCGTGCGCTCGCGCGGGGTGTGGCACGCGGCGCGATGCTCATCTTCTTCACGTGGCTGTATCTCGTCTTCAACTTCGTGCTGCTGCTCGCGTTCACGCTGACCCTCGTGTTCAACGGCGCGTCGGCAACGACGCTCGTCGGCTTTCTGCTCGTCTGGCTGATCCCCACCTACCTGCTGTCGCGCCTGTGGCGCAGAAAGGCGCGATGACAACGAAGAGCGACTTCACGCCCGAGGAGTGGAAGCTCGTCCAGGAGGGGCCCGTGACCGCGGGAATGCTCGTTATCGCCTCGGAGAGCGGCGGCACGTTTCGCGAGACGTTCGCGCTCGCCCGCGCGTTCAACGACGCGCGGCGCAACCACGGCGAGAGCGAGCTGCTGGACGAGCTCGTCGCGTCGAAGCCGCAGTTCGACCGGCACCGTTACGACTCGCCGCAGGAACTGCACGACGAAGGACTGAAGGCGATCGGCGAGGCCTCG
>JBJMJE010000043.1:0-7889 GCA_045806505.1 Gaiellaceae bacterium | reverse complement strand
AGGGCTTCAACGCGACAGTCTTTCCGACGGGGAAGGCGCTGCCGGACAACGCGCTCTGGCCCGCCGCGACGCTGCACCTGCAGGGCTCGATCGCACTGCCGCTCGGCGCGGGAATTGCCGCGCTGTGCGCGATCGGCCTGTGGTTCCTCTACTCGCGGACGCGGTTCGGCTTCGAGGTGCAGGTGCTCGGCGACTCGCCGCGCGCGGCGCATTACGCCGGCATTCGCACGCGGCGGAAGATCCTCGCGGTGATGGCGATCTCGGGCGCGCTCGCCGGTCTCGGCGGCGCGAGCCAGGACGGCGACTTCCGCCATACCCTCGACGCCGATCCGAACGGGTTGCAGCGGCAGTACTACGGCTACGCCGGGATCGTCGTCGCGGCGCTCGCGCGCTACAACCCGTTCGCAGTGCTCGTCGTCGCGTTCCTGATCGGCGGGCTGCAGAACGCGGGCAACACGCTACAGGGCGCCGATTTCCCGTCGGGCCTCGTCGGCGTGATCCAGGGCCTGATCCTGTTCTCGGCGCTCGGCGGAGAGTTGCTCGTCCGCTACCGCGTCCGCCTCGGCAGGCGCGCCCCCGAGGCGGCGGCGGAGGCGACGTCGTGAACAACTCGCTGCTCGTCGTCGTGATCGCGTCCGGAATCGCGTACGGGACTCCGCTGCTCTACGGCGCGCTCGGCGAACTGCTCGCGGAGCGGGCGGGCATCCTCAACCTCGGCGTCGAGGGGATGATGCTGATCGGCGCCGTGATGGGCTTCTGGGCGGTTCAGCGCTTTCACTTCGGCGCCGGGCTCTCGCTCGCCGCGGCCGTGGGCGTGGCTGCCCTCGCAGGAGCTGCGATCGCGCTGATCCACGCGTTCCTCGTGATCACGATGCGCGCGAGCCAGATCGTCTCCGGATTGGCGATCACCATCTTTGCAGGGGCTGCCGGACTGTCGTCGTACCTCGCGAACGACCTGAACCTTGCCAACGACCCCGCGGCGCACCAGTTCCAGGAGGTCTTTCCGGCGAGCATGCGCGAGTGGCCGATCGTCGGGCCGATCGTGTTCGGGCACAACGTGCTCGTCTACGCGTCGTGGCTCTGCGTCGTCGCCGTCTGGTTCTACCTCTCGCGCACGAGGCCGGGGCTGAACGCGCGCGCCGTGGGCGAGGCGCCGGGCGCGGCGGACGCGATGGGCATCGACGTCACCGCGTACCGCTACGCGCACACGCTCGTCGGCGGCGCGTTCGCCGGTGTCGCCGGCGCAACGTTCACGCTCGCAATTACGCCGCAGTGGATCGACGGGATCACGGGAGGCGCCGGCTGGATCGCGATCGCGCTCGTCATCTTCGCCTTCTGGAGGCCAGAGCTCTGCCTCGTCGGCGCGTACTTCTTCGGTGCGCTCCAGGCGCTCGCGCCGCAGCTCCAGGCGCGTGACATCAGCCTCGGCCCGACGGTGCTGTGGGCCAACTCGCTGCCGTACGTGATGACGATCGTCGTGCTTGCTGCGGTTTCCGCCAGCGGCGCGCGTCGCCGCCTCGGCGCGCCGTCTGCGCTCGGCGTGCCGTACGTGCGCGAGGAGCGGTAGCTCAGCGCTCGAGGGCGAGGACGTCGCCGATGCGCTCGACCGTCGCGTCTGGCGCGGGGTACCGCGCCAGCTGCTCCGCGTCGTGCGCGTAATGGCCCTGGCGCGGGAAGATCGTCGTCACGCGGTCGCCCCACGTTTCCTTCACAGCGGCGAGGATCCGCACCTTGTCGTCGACGAGCGCGTAGTGGTTCGCGGGGTAGCGCCGCTCGACGTCTTCGAGCTCGAGCTCCTTGTGGATGTACACGAGCACGTCGCCGCCGAAGGCGTCCCACAGTCCCGAGCGCCGGATCTTGCGCGGCTGGAACACGACGTCACCGTCCGAAAGGATCACCGGCCGGCCGTGCGCGCGCGTTCGCTCGACGACCTCGAGCGCCTTCGGGTAGACGCGCTCGGCGAACGGATAGCCGAGGAGCCACTCCGACATCTCGAGCATGCGCGTCTCGTGCGGGTAGGCGACGCGGAACCGCTGCAGCGCGCCGAGGTAGTCCGCATAGCCGAGCTCCGAGCGCAGCGCCTCGAACTCGTCCCAGTAGCGCTGCTGCCGCTCGTCGCCGAACTGCTCCGTCAGGTGCGAGCGCAGGTCGGCCGCGACCGCGTCGTTGTCGAGCAGCGTGTTGTCGACGTCGAAGAGGAAGACGGTGTTGTCAGGCACGCTGCACCCCCGTCGGCGACACGCGGAGCTGCATCACCGTCGCGTCGCCCAATCGTTCCTCGAGTACACGCACGCACTCGTCCGCGCGATCGTGCGCGGACCAGACGATCACCGTCGGCCCCGACCCGGAGATCGTGACGCCGAGCGCGCCCGGAGGAAGGTCGTTCCGCAGGGCGTCGAACGCGGGCGCGGTCGCGGCGCGGTACGGCTCGTGCAGCTCGTCGTGCAGCGACGCCGCGAAGAGGTTGGCATCCCGCGCGGCGATCGCCGCTCCGAGCAGCGCAGCGTGCGCGGCCGTGACGGCGGCGGCGCGGTGTGTCACGTGCCCGGGCAGCGACGCCCGCGCCTCGGCCGTCAGCACTCGCGACTCCGGCACGACGGCGATGGGCGTGGCCGGCAAGGCGTCGGCGACGCGGGCGATCCGGCCGTCCCAGGTCAGACAGACCCCGCCTGCGAGGGCGGCCGCGAGGTTGTCGGCGTGGCCTTCGAGCGGCAGCCCGAGCGCGAGCATGCGCTCCGGATCGAGCTGTTCGCCGCGTATGACCAGCGCGGCCGCGAGCCCCAGCGCGATGATCGACGCGCTCGAGCCGAGCCCGCGCTCGCGCGGGATGCGGACGGTGAAGTCGAAGCCGAAGCCGCTCGGATCGGCGAGCAGGGAAAAGGCGCGGACGCCGAGGTGGTCCCGGTCGGCTTCGCCGTCGCTGACGCTGAGCTCGTTCCAGAGGTCGAACGCCGCGGCGGCGCAGTCGAAGCCCGGCCCGATGTTCGCCGTTGTTGCCGGTGCGCGAACGCGCACGGGCTCCGTCACACGAGAACCTCGACGATCGAGTCCACGTCCACCTCGACGATCTCCGAGCCGATCCGCTCGACCGCGTCCGGATCCTTGAGCCCGTGGCCGGTGATCACGGCGACGACTGTCCCTGACGCGCCCGCCTTGCGAACCGCGGCGATGCCCGCCGCGCTCGCGGGCTCGCAGAAGATCCCCTCGAGCTCCGCGAGGCGACTCCACGCCGCGACGATCTCGTCGTCCGTCAGCTCGACCACGGCGCCGCCGGAGTCACGGATCGCCGCCTCGGCCTCGGCGCGGTGCGCCGGCTCCGAGATCCGGATCGCCGACGCGAGCGTGTCCTCGCGGCGTGCGGCGGCGCCGGCAAGCAACCGCGGCATGCCGGCGTCCCACTCGGAGAAGCCGCGCGCGTAAGCGCGCGTGTTGCCGCCGCCGCCGTACGGCAGCGCGAGAACGTCGGGCACGCGGCCGAGTTCCTCCGCGATCTCGAACGCGGCGGTCTTCTGCCCCTCGATACGGAACGGATTCAGCGAGTTGACGAACACGAACCGACCGGAGTCGCCGAGCGCGCGCGCCGCGCGCAGCGCCTCGTCGAACGTGCCACGGACGGCGACGAGCCGCGCACCGACCGCCCGTGCCTGCGCGAGCTTTCCCAGCGCGACCGCACCTGCGGGAAGCAGGATCTCCGCCGACAATCCGGCGCGAGCGGCGTACGCAGCCGCCGAAGCCGCGGTGTTCCCGGTCGACGCGCACACGACGCCGGTCGCGCCGTCCGCGACGGCACGCGATACGGCGACAGTCATCCCGCGATCCTTGAACGAGCCCGTCGGGTTCATGCTCTCGAGCTTCAGCCAGAGGTCGACGCCGAGCTCGCTCGACAGCGCCGCGGCGTGTACGAGCGGAGTGGAGCCCTCGTACAACGAGACCACCGGCTCGCCCGGTCCGATCGGCAGCCGGTCGCGGTACCGCTCGACGAGCGGGATCACGTCCAGCCCGCTCCGGTGACACCGCGCGAGGAGATCACCGGCAGCGCCGACGGCGCCGACTGCGTCTCGGGCAGCGCCGCGATCTCCGCGAGGGCGGCCTCGACCGACCCGGCTCGCGCCTCGTGCGTGACCGCGTGCAGCGTCGCGCCGCCTTCGCGCTGGTACTGCACGAGTCGCGCGATCGACACCTCGTGCTGCGACAGCCGCAACGCGATGTGCGCCAGCACGCCGGGCTGGTCGGCCACCTCGACGCGGAAGTAGAACGGCGAGCGAAGGTCCCCGCGCGGCAGGCGCTCGAGCTCACGCCAGCACGCATCGTTCTGCAGGAATCCGGTTCCCGTCGTGCCGACGATCGAGATCATGTCGGCGACGACCGCCGACGCTGTCTCCAGCCCGCCCGCTCCCGGGCCTTCGAGGGTGATCTCGCGAATCGCGTCGCCCTGCAGCATCACCGCGTTGAACGGCCCGTCGACGGCCGCGAGCGGATGGTGCCGGTCGACGAGCGACGGCTGCACGCGCACGTCGAGCTTGCCGTCGACGAGCGTCGCGGAGCCGACGAGCCGCACGGTCATCTCGAGCTCGCGTGCCGCACGCACGTGATCCTGCGTGATCGACTCGATCCCGTCGAACTCCACGTCGTCGAGCGTCGTCCGCGAGCCGAACGCGACCGTCGCCAGAATCGCCATCTTCGCGGCTGCGTCGGCGCCGTTCACGTCCTCCGTCGGGTCGGGCTCCGCGAAGCCGAGTCGCTGCGCCTCCGCGAGCGCGTCGGGATAGTCGGCGCCCTGTTCCATCTGCGAGAGGATGAAGTTGGTCGTGCCGTTGACGATGCCGAGAACGCGGTGGACATTCGTCGCGACGAAGGACTCGCGCAGCACCTTGATCACGGGAATCGCGGCGCACACCGACGCTTCGAAACGAAGCTGCACGCCGCTCTGCGAGGCGGCGGCGAAGAGCTCGGCGCCGCGGCGGGCGACCAGCTGCTTGTTCGCTGAGACGACCGGCTTTCCCGCGCGCAGGAGCTCGAGGACGTAGTCGCCTGCCGGCGCGACGCCGCCCATCAATTCCGCGACGAGCGCGATCGACGGGTCGTCGCGGATCGACTCGAAGTCGGTGGTCAGGACGCCGGCGTTGGCGACGTGCTTCCGCTCGCGCTCCGGATCGCGCACGAGCGCGCGGACGATCCTCAACCGGTGTCCGGTCGCGCGCTCGATGTCGTCGGCGCTCTCCGCGAGCAGCCGCGCGACGGCGCCGCCGACGTTGCCGTAACCGAGCAGCGCGATCGGGACGTCGACGGCCACCGCGCAAGCCTACTTCGCCGCCGACGGGCGTTCGCAGTCGCGGGTCCGGTACGGACATCGTCGCGACGACCAAGGCTGGTGGCAGCCACCGTCACGGGCATGTGACGGGGATGCGACCTGACTCAGCGTTCGCGGTCGCTGAGCCGAACACGACTCGGCCCGCAGGGACATTGTCCGGTGGCTGCCACCGCCACGGGCATGTAACGCGGTTGTGACGGAAGAGGCGCGGCGCCTTCAGCGCGCGTCGGCGAGGCCGAAGCGCTCGTGTACGGCGCGCACCGCGCGCTCGACGTCGGCCGCGCGCACGACGCAAGAGACGCGGATCGACGAGGTGGAGATGATCTCGATGTTCACGCCCGCCTCGGCGAGCGCGTCGAACATGTCGGCGGCGACTCCCGGATGGCTCTTCATCCCCGCGCCGACCAGCGAGACCTTCGCGATGTCGGGGTCGCACGTCACTCCCGCGGCCCCGATGTCGCCGGCGAGTTCCTGCAGGATGCGCTCCGCGACCGGGACGTCGTCGTTCGGGAGCGTGAACGAGATGTCGGTGTGTCCCGCGGCCGACACGTTCTGCACGATCATGTCGACGTTCACGCTCGCGTCGGCGAGCAGCCGGAAGACGCGCGCCGCGATGCCCGGCTGGTCCGGCACGCCGAGGATCGTCGCCTTCGCTTCGGACGTGTCGTGCGCGATCCCCGAAATGATCGCGCGCTCGAGCGATTCCTCCTGGCTCACGATGCGCGTTCCTTCGGCGGCCGAGAACGACGAGCGAACGTGCAGCGGGACGCCATGGTTGCGAGCGTACTCAACCGAACGGAGCATCAGCACCTTCGCGCCGCCGGCTGAGAGGTCGAGCATCTCCTCGTACGTCAGCGTGTCGAGCTTGCGCGCCTCGGGGACGATGCGCGGATCCGCCGTGTACACGCCGTCGACGTCGGTGTAGATCTCGCAGACGTCCGCACCGAGCGCGGCGGCGAGCGCGACGGCCGTCGTATCCGACCCGCCTCTGCCGAGCGTCGTTACGTCGAGCGTCGTCGAGACGCCCTGGAAGCCGGCGACGATCACGATGCGCCCGGCGTCGAGGGCTTCGCGTACGCGATCGGATCGCATCGCGACGATCCGCGCGCGCCCGTGTGCGGTGTCGGTGACGATGCCCGCCTGCGAGCCGGTAAACGACACGGCTTCGCGACCGAGGTCGTTGATCGCCATCGAAAGGAGTGCCATCGAGATCCGCTCGCCCGCCGTGAGCAGCATGTCGCGCTCGCGCGGATGCGGGCTCGGCGAGACCTCACTCGCGAGGGCAAGCAGGTCGTCGGTCGTGTCGCCCATCGCCGAGACGACGACACACACGCCTCCGTTCGCGTCCGCGCTCGAGACGATCCGCTCGGCGACGCGGCGAATCCGCTCGGGCGAGGCGACGGACGTTCCTCCGTACTTCTGCACGATCAGGCTCACCCGCGGGACGCTAGCGCGTGCCGTCCTCGACGCGGCGTAGCGGGCGACGCTTTTCGGCCTCGTGTCGGCGAGGTCGAGCGCCTCGTCCGCGCTCCGGCGCCTACGTGAGGTAGCGCCTGCTAAAGCGCACGTCGTCCGCGTACGGGAAGAAGTCCACGATCTCCCCCGAGGCGATACGGCGCTGGGACTCGCGCCAGAACTCTGGTCGCAGCAGGTCGGCATGGTGCCGCAGGAACGACTCGCGGACGCGCTCGTCTCCGAGCAGGAACGGTCCGAACTCCTCGGGGAACACGTCGCGGGGCCCAACGCCGTACCAGACCTCCTGCGCGAGCTCGGCCTCCGGGGTCGGCGGCGGCGGAATCGTCCGAAACTCGCAGTCGGTCAGGTACTCGACCTCGTCGTAGTCGTAGAAGAGCACGCGGTCGTAGCGCGTCAGCCCGAAGTTGCGCCAGATGAGGTCGCCGGGGAACACGTTGGCGATCGCCAGCTCCCGGATCGCGTCGCCGTACTCCCGCACGGCACTGTCGATCTGCGCGGCGGACGCCGTCGCGAAGTAGACGTTGAGCGGCGTCTGTCGGCGTTCGACGTAACAGTGCTTCACGATCAGGTTGTCGCCGTCGCGCTCGATCGACGACGGCGCGAGCTCGTCGAGCTGCTCGAGCAGCTCCGCCGCGAACCGGTCGAGCGGCAGCGCGAGGTTCGTGAACTCGATCGTGTGCGCCATGCGGCCGACGCGGTCGACCTCGCGGACGAGCCGGAACTTCGACATCACCGTGTCGCGGTCGGTGTTCTTCGACGAGCCGAACCTGTCGCGGATCACCTTGAACACGTACGGGTACGACGGAACGTTGAACACGTGCATCACGAGCCCGCGCGTTCCGGGCGCCTCCACGAAGAGATCGCGTGAGTGGTGCAGGTGGTGGCGAAGGTCGCGGAAGAAGAGCGTCTTGCCCTGGCCGGCGAGCCCGAGCGCGGTGTAGAGCTCCGAGCGCGGCCGCCTCGGCATGATCGTCTGCAGGAAGTGCACGTAGTCCGACGGCACGTCCATGTCGACGAGGAAGTAGGCGCGCGACAACGAGAAGAGGACGTCGATGCTCTGCTGCTCGAGCAGGATCGTGTCGAGCGCGAGACCGCCGCCCTC
>JBJMJE010000042.1:0-6467 GCA_045806505.1 Gaiellaceae bacterium | reverse complement strand
TCGGCGTCGAGCACCTGCCCGTCCTCGTCGGCGAGCACCCACGAGCGCGCGCCGTGGAGCATCCCGGCGCGTCCGTCGCCGAGACTCTCAGCGCCCGCGGACTCGACGCCCACAAGCCGGACGCCGGAGTCGTCGAGGAACGCCGCGAAGAGCCCGCTCGCGTTCGAGCCGCCGCCGACGCAGGCGACCGCCGCGTCGGGGAGCCGGCCTTCGGCCGCGAGCAGCTGCTCGCGGGCCTCGAACCCGATCACCGCCTGTAGCTCGCGCACGATCTCGGGATACGGATGCGGGCCGACGCACGAGCCGATGAGGTAGTGGGTGGTCTCAACGGAGCCGATCCAGTCGCGAATCGCCTCGCTCGTCGCCTCGCGGAGCGTCCTCGTGCCGAACTCGACCGGTCGGACCTCGGCGCCGAGCAGCCGCATCCGCTGGACGTTGGGGCTTTGGCGGCGGACGTCCTCCTCGCCCATGTAGACGACGCAGTCGAGGCCGAAGCGGGCGCAGACGGTCGCGACCGCGACGCCGTGCTGGCCTGCGCCGGTCTCGGCGACGATTCGCTGCTTACCGAGACTCCGCGCGAGCAGCGCCTGGCCGAGGGCGTTGTTGAGCTTGTGCGCGCCGGTGTGGAGCAGGTCTTCGCGCTTCAAGTACAGTCGCTTGTCCGGCGCAAAGCGCTCCGCCCGCGTGAGCGGCGTCGGCCGACCGGCGTACGTGCGTGCCAGCTCGTCGAGCTCCGCCGCGAATGCGGGATCCGACTGCGCGTCGTGCCAACCCGCCTCGAGCTCCTCGAGCGCCGGGATCAGCGTCTCCGGCACGTACCGGCCGCCGTATTCGCCGTACGTCAACGTCATCGCGCGGCCTCGACGAACGCGCGCACCGCGTCGTGATCCTTGACGCCGGGCTTGACCTCGAGCCGAGAGCTCGCGTCGACGGCCCACGGACGCACCGCTTCGATCGCCTCGCGCACGTTTTCGGCAGAGAGGCCGCCCGCGAGCATGACGCGACCTTCGGCCGTGCGGGCCCGCTCGAGATGCGATGGGTCGGCCTGCTGCCACGGAAGATCGACGACGGTCGCGACACGTTCGGCGTCGCGCAGCAGGGCGGCGTCGCGAGAGCGATGGCCGTTCTCGCGCGCGTAGACCTGCGTGAGGTCGGCGTTCGTCTGCGTGACGTCCTCGACGAACACGGCGACGGCGAGCATGGTGTCGGGAACCTCGAGCACGCGCTTCGCCCGACGCGGGCTCTCTCTCGCGAGGATGAAGCCCGCGAGGTCGGCGCCGGCTTCCGCGGCGACCGCGACGTCTTCCTCGCGCGTGAGCCCGCAGACCTTGACGAGCGGCCGCGACAGCAACTCGCGCACCTTTGCCGCCGGCTCCTTCGCGCGCATGAGCGTGCTGCCGACGAGCACCGCGTCGGCGCCGGCGAGCTCCGCGGCCGCGGCCTGCGCGCGCGACTCGATGCCGGACTCGGCGATGACGACGCGATCGCGCGGCGCGCGCGAGACGAGGTCGAGCTGCGCGCGCCGGTCGATCCCGAACGTCGAGAGGTCGCGCGAGTTGAGGCCGATCACCGGCGCGTTCAGCGCGACCGCGCGCTCCAGCTCCGCCGCGTCGTGGGCCTCGACCAGCGTCTCGAGCCGGAGCTCGGTCGCGTACGCCATCAGCGCGCGCATCCGGTCGTCGTCGAGGTCGCGGAGCAACAGCAACGCCGCGTCTGCGCCTGCGAGCTTGAGCTGCAGGAGCTGGAGCTCCTCGCGGAAGAAGCCCTTCGCGAGCAGCGGCGTGTCCGGCGCGACCGTCCGCGCCGCTTTGAGATCCGTCAGCGAGCCTCCGAAGCGCTCGTCGACGAGCACCGACACCGCCGAGGCGCCGGCGCGCGCGAAGGCGACCGTCAGCTCCATCGGGTCAGCTCCGGGCCTGAGGTCGCCCGCCGACGGCGAGCGCCGCTTGAACTCGGCGATCACGCCGAGCCCGGGCGCACGGAGTGCGTTGCTAAACGGCCCCATCGCCTCGCGAGAATGCCACGAGCGCGTCGAGGCGCTCGCCGGCCGCGCCGCTCGCAACCGTCTCACGCGCCAGCTCGATCCCTTCGCGCAGGTCTGCCGCGTGCCCACCCGCGGCGATCGCGCCCGCGGCGTTGAGCAGGATCGCATCGCGCGCTCCGCCGTCCGCGCCCTCGAACACGCGCCGGATCGCGGCTGCGTTCTCCTCCGGAGAGCCGCCGCGCAGCTCGTCCGGCGAGCAGCGCGCGACGCCGAGCTCGAGCGGGTCGACCATCCGCTCGACGACCTGGCCCCGCACGACCTCGGCCACGAGGTTCGGTCCGGCGGGCGAGAGCTCGTCGATGCCGTTCGCGCCGTGCACGACGAACGCCCGGTGCGCGCCGAGCTCCGCGAGCACCGCGGCGATGGTCGGCACGAGGTCGGCCGAGAAGACGCCGACGACCTGAGCGCGAGCCCCCGCCGGATTGGTCAGCGGCCCGAGGACGTTGAAGACGGTTCGCGTCGCCAGCTCCCGCCGCACCGGCGCGGCGTGCTTCATCGCCGGGTGGTGCGTGGGCGCGAAGAGGAAGCCGAAACCGAGCTCGTCGATCGACTGCTCGATGCGCTCCGGCGACAGCACGAGCTCGAAACCGAGTGCCTCCAGCACGTCCGCAGATCCGGAACTGGACGAGACGGCGCGGTTGCCGTGTTTCGCAACGCCGGCTCCGGCAGCGGCTGCGACGAGCGCGGCGGCCGTCGAGATGTTGAGCGTGTGCTGCTGGTCGCCGCCGGTGCCGGCGGTGTCGACGAGGTCCTCGCGTTTTGGCTTGACGGCAAGCACGTGCTCGCGCATCGCCTCGGCGCAGCCGGCGATCTCCGCCGCCGTCTCGCCCTTGAAGCGCAGCGCGACGAGGAAGCCGCCCATCTGCGCGGGCGTCGCCTCGCCGCGCATGATCGTCCCCATGACGTCGCGCGACTCGGCGCGCGTCAGGTCGTAGCCCTCGAGCAAGCGCGTGATCGCCCACGAGATCACGACAGGAAATTCCTCAGCAGATCCTTGCCGAGCGGCGTCAGCACCGATTCCGGATGGAACTGGACGCCCTCGATCGGCAGCTCGCGGTGGCGCACGCCCATCACCTCGCCGTCTTCGCTTCGCGCCGTCACCTCGAGCTCGTCCGGCACACGCGTGGCGGCGAGCGAGTGGTAGCGCCCGACCTCGAGCCCCTGCGGCAGGCCATCGAAGACGCCGCGCCCGTCGTGCTCGACGTGGCTCGTCTTCCCGTGGAGCAGCCGCTGCGCGCTGCCGATCTCGCCGCCGAACGCGCGGATCACAGCCTGGTGGCCGAGGCAGACGCCGAGCGTCGGCACGCGCGACTCGCGCACGAGGCCGACGAGGTGCTCGGAGGGACGGCCGGGGCCGGGGGAGAGGACGAGGTGCGTCGGCTCGAGGTTGCCGTTCAACTGCTCCGGCCTCCGCACCGTGACGTCGGCGCCGAGCTCGGCCAGGTAGTGCGCGAGGTTGTACGTGAACGAGTCGTAGTTGTCGACCAGCAGAACCTTCATTGCTCCGCCTCCGCGAGCTCGATCGCGGCCTCGAGCGCCGCCAGCTTGTTCAGGCACTCCTGATGCTCCTCCGCCGGATCGGAGTCGGCCACGATCCCGCCGCCCGCCTGCAGCAGCGCGACGCCGTCGCGCAGGACCATCGTCCGAATCGCGATGCACGTGTCGAGCGCGCCGCCCGGGAGCGCATAGCCGACCGCGCCGGCGTAGACGCCGCGGCGATAGCCCTCGAGCTCCGAGATGATCTGCATCGCCCGGATCTTCGGTGCTCCGGACACTGTCCCGGCGGGGAAGCACGCGCGCAGCAGGTCGAAGGCGGTCACGCCGTCCCGCAACTCGCCGGCGACCTCCGACACGAGGTGCGTGATGTGCGAGAAGCGCTCCGGCTCGAGAAAGCGCTCGACACGCACCGTGCCGGGCTTGCACACGCGTGAGAGGTCGTTGCGTCCGAGATCGACGAGCATCACGTGCTCGGCGCGATCCTTCTCGGAGCTCAGCAGCGCCTCGGCGTCGCCGGCGCCCGGCGCGATCGAGCCCGCGATCGGATTCACCTCCGCGCGGCGGCCGTCGCACTTGACCACCGTTTCGGGCGATGAACCGATCAACGACAGACCGTCGAGCTCGAGCAAGAACAGGTACGGCGACGGGTTGACGCGGCGCAGCGCCCGGTAGAGCTCCAGCGCGGAAGCCGAGGTGGGACGCTCGGCGCGCTGCGAGACGACGATCTGGAACGCATCGCCCGCGCGGATGTACTCCTTCGCCCGCTCGATGCGCCGCTCGTGCTCGCGTTGCTCCGGAAAGCGGCGAAGCGCGCCGCGCGCGCCGTTGCCGCGAGGTACCGGCGGCTGCGGCCCGTCGAGCGCGTCCGCATCGCCGTGCAGCACCTCGGCGATCCCCCGAACGTGGTCGAAGCGGATGAGCGTGTCCGCGACGACGAAGCGGCTCTCCGGCAGGCCGGGGCCTTCGTCCGGCAGCGGCACGGTCGGCTCGAGCTTGGCGACCCAGTCGTAGCCGACGTAGCCGACGACGGGCAGCCCGGCCGCCTCGGCCTCGTTGAGGTACACGATCCGCGAGCCGGAGCCGACGAACGAGTAGCGCCCGAGCCGCCCGCGCTCGACCGATTCGAGCAGGAACGAGGCGCGCGCGCCTTCGCGCAGGCGGAGGTATGCCCCGAGGGGTGTGAGGAGATCGGTGGCGATTGCTGTGGTCATCACAAAACGAAAAGACCCTTTCGGGTCTCAGGTCGAGCGGAACGGGCTGTGTGCGCTAGGTCAGCGCAGGCTCCCGCCCCGCAAGCTGCGCCAGGCCCAGGTGCGCGGGACGAGAGTCATCGCGGAGCAGCGTAGACGCGCCGGGCTTGCGCGTCAACGTTAGGCTCAGCGCGTGCCGCTACCCGACCTGCTCCGCGACCTGCTCACGACGCCGGGCCCCTCCGGGCACGAGCGCGATCCCGCAGCAGTGTGGCGCCGCGCGGCGGAGCCGTTCGCAGAGGTCACGTCAGACGCGCTCGGCTCGTCCACCGCACGCGTGAAGGGAACCGCGGACGGCCCGACTCTCGCGATCGTGGGCCACATCGACGAGATCGGCCTCGCCGTCACGCACATCGACGACAGGGGCTTCCTCTACTTCCGCGGCATCGGCGGCTGGCTGCCCGAGGTGCTGCTCGCGCAGCGCGTGGAGGTGATGACGAAGGACGGCCGCATCGCGGGCGTGATCGGCAAGAAGCGAAGCTCGTTCAAGCGCGACAAGGACGAGAAGATCGAGATGAAGGATCTCTTCATCGACGTCGGCGCGCGCGACGGCGAAGAGGCACGCTCGGTCGTCCGCCTCGGCGACGGCGTCGTCCTCGCGCCGCAACCCGTCGAGCTCCGGAATAACCGCGTCGCGTCGCGCTCGTTCGACAACCGCGTCGGCTGCTACGTCGCGCTCGAGACCGCGCGTCGCGTCGCCGAGGGTGGCGGGTCACCCGGGGACGTCGTCGCAGTCGCGGCCGTCGGCGAGGAGGTCGGCGATTTCGCGGGGGCGCGCACGACGGCGTACGCCGTGCGCCCGGATGTCGCGATCGCCGTCGACGTGACGTGGTCCCGTGACATTCCCGAGGGTGAGGTCGAGGAGATGGGCGACATCCGGATCGCCCAGGGGCCGACGCTCGCGCGCGGCGCGCCGCTGAGCGAGCGCGTGTTCGACGTGCTCTGCGAGACGGCAGCCGCGGAGAGCATCGCGTACGGGATCGAGGTCGTCCGCGGCTCGACGCACACCGACGCGGACGCGTATCACCTCAGCCGCGCCGGCATCGCGACCGGGCTCGTGTCGGTCCCGACTCGCTACATCCACACGCCGACGGAGCTCGTGTCGCTCGACGACATCGAGAACGCGGTGAAGCTGCTCGTCGCGTTCGCACAGCGGCTCGGCTCAACCAACCTCACGCCCTCGTAGCGCCAGCCGGACCGCCGCGTCGAACGGGAGCTCGCGCCCGTGGTTCCACGCGCGGTCGAACTCGGCGTCTCCGAGACGACCGCGGACCTCCGGCTCGAGCTCGTCGTGGAAGCGGCGCTCGGCGGTCGCGAGCGCGTACCCAGTCGCCCCACGAATCGTTGCCGCCAGACCCCAGAGCTGCGCGGCGCGCACGTCGTCGGCCCGCGCTGCAGCCACCAGCCCGAGACCCTCGAAGCCGTACAGCACGATCTCGGACGAGCGGTCGGTGGTCACGGCGATGTGCAGGATCTCCGCGAAACGGTCCTCGGCCTCGTCGAGCCGACCGAGCTGCGCGAGCGCGAGACCGTGGTTGCCGGCGGCGACGAGGCGCGCCCTGCCGGTGCCCGATTCGGCGACTTCTCGGAGGCGCCGCTCGGCGGATTCGAAGTCTCCCGCGACGATGTCGGCATACCCGCGGTTGTTGAGCATCGCGTCGAGCGCTTCCCTGTGG
>JBJMJE010000041.1:0-9512 GCA_045806505.1 Gaiellaceae bacterium | reverse complement strand
CGCGAACATCGCGGAGCAGCATCACCGGATCCGGCGGCGCCGCGAGGACGCGCACGCCGGCCGCGTGGCGCGCGACTCGCTCGCGCGCGCGTTCGAGGTGTTGCAAGACGTGCCACCGGACGAGCTCGCGCGTCGCGCGCGCGACGTATGCGTCCGGCTGGTGCTGACCGCGCATCCGACCGAGGCGACGCGACGGACGGTCCTGCTCGCGCACGTGCGGATCGCAGCCGAGCTCGACCGTCTCGACGATCCGCTGCTCTCGCCGGCCGAGCGCGCGGACGTCGAGGAGCGGCTCGCAGAGGAGGTCACGCTCCTGTGGCAGACGGACGAGGTGCGCCACGACCGCCTGCGCATCTCGGACGAGATCCGCAACGGTCTCTGGTACTTCGAGCACAGCCTCTTCGAAGCGGCTGAGGACCTGTTGCGCGAGTGGCGGCAGCGATTTCGGGACGCACCGCCGCCGCTTCGGTTCGGCTCCTGGATCGGCGGCGACATGGACGGGAATCCAGCGGCCGGCGTGAGCACGATCGACGAGGCGCGGTCGCGTGCGCACGCGCTCGCGCGGGAGCGCTACCGCGACCGTGTCCGCGAGCTCGCCGTCGAGCTCTCGCCGCACCGCTCGTTCGTCGGCGTGACGGAAGAGCTCGAGGAGTCACTTGCGCGCGACGAGCGCGAGTTGCCCGACTACGCATCGCAGATCGGTGCGCAGAACGAGCTCGAGCCCTACCGGCGCAAGCTCTCATTCGTCTGGCAGCGCCTGGCGCACGACGCCTACGAATCGGCCGACGCGCTACTCGAAGACCTCGCGGTCATCCACCGCAGCCTCGAGTCGCATCGCGGCACGCGCCTCGCTGCGCGCGTCGCCGCGCTGCAGCGCACGGTCGAAATCTTCGGCTTCGACGTCACGAATCTCGACGTGCGCGTGCACGCGCGGGACCTCGGCCGTGACGCGACGCGCGCAGCGCTCGCAGCGGCCGGTGACACCGTCATCGTCTCCAACACCTCGTCGTCCTCCGACGTGCTGCGCACGCTCGAGCTGACGGAACCGCACACCGCTGTCGTGCCGCTGTTCGAGACGCTCGCCGACCTCGCAGCGGCGCCGCGAATCCTCGACGAGCTGCTGCGAGACGAGCGGTTCCTGCGACACGGCAGGCAAGTCGAGGTCATGGTCGGCTACTCCGACTCGGGCAAGGACGGCGGCTACCTCGCGGCGCAGTGGGCGATCTACGTCGCGCAGGAGTCGCTTGCCGAGACGGCGCGCGAGCACGACGTCGAGCTGGTCGTGTTCCACGGTCGAGGTGGCAGCACCGGGCGCGGCGGCGGGCCGACGCATGCGGCGATCGTGTCGCAGCCGCCGGGTCATCCGCCCGGCCGCCTCAAGCTGACGGAGCAGGGCGAGACGGTCTCCTTCAAGTACGGGCTCGAGGGTCTCGCGCGCGTCAACCTGGAAGCGGCGCTGGCGGGAACGCTGCTTGCGGCGTTTCCCGAGGTGACGGCGCGACCGCCGGCGACGCACGAACGGGACACCCTCGACGAGCTCGCGCGCCTCGCCCACCGCCGCTACCGCGAGTTCGTGTGGGAGGAGCCGCGCTTCGTCGAGTTCTTCCGGCTCGTGACGCCGGTCGACGAGCTCGCGCTGCTGGAAATCGGCTCGCGGCCGGCGCGGCGGCCGAACGACGAGGACTACCTCGCGTCGCTGCGCGCGATCCCGTGGGTGTTCGCGTGGACGCAGAACCGCGTCCTGCTGCCGGCGTGGTTCGGATGCGGCACCGCGTTGTCGTCTCGGTCGCCGGACGAGCTGCGGCGCCTGTACGACGATCTGCCGTTCTTCCGCACCGTGGTCGACAACCTCGAGATGACGCTCGCGAAGTCGAGCCTCGAGGTCGCGCGCGGCTACCTCGAGCTCGTTCCCGACGCGGCGCTGCGCCACGATCTGTTCGGCGAAATCGAGCGTGAGCACGCCCTGACCGTGTCGTCCGTGCTGCACGCGTCGGGCGTCGAGCGACTGCTCGACCGCCAGCCGACGGTGCAACGGACGATCGACCTGCGCAACCCGTACGTCGATCCGATGAACGCGATCCAGGTCGAACTCCTGAGCCGCCACCGAGCGGGCGACGAGTCCGCGCGGCTGCCGCTGCTCCGCTCGATCGCAGGTATCGCGGCCGCCCTACGGAACACCGGCTGAGGGCAGTTCAGTGGCCGCGGCGGTTCTGACATGAGAACGCTGGCGCAGGCGAGTGGCGGCTGCCTGTCTAGGGTGTAGTCGTGCTGAGAGGTCGCTGCGCCTGCAATGCCGTCGCGTACGAGGTTTCAGACGAGTTCGTCGCCGCCTACAACTGCCATTGCTCGAATTGTCGTGCGCTGACCGGAGCGGCGTTCTTGCCCGTGGCCCGTATCGAGCGGGACAAACTAACGGTGACGAAGGGTGCGGAATCGTTGCTCGTGGAGGGCGATCCCGATTCGACCTACGAGGCACGCTGCGGCGAGTGCTTCTCACTCCTCTATTGGACTTCCCGAGACGGCTACTTCGGCGTCCCGTATGGAACGCTGATCGACGAGCCTACGCTCAAACCGACGTACCACCAGTTCGTCGGCTCGAAGGCTCCGTGGTACGAAATCCTCGACAACCTTCCTCAGCACGACACGCGTCCTGCCGCTGATAACTGATCCGCAACAGCCCTCGCGATACCCAACCCACGAAGCCGCGTAGTCGCTCTCAGGGTCGTTCCGGGACGCTGGCCCACGTGAGTGGAGCGGCACGGTCGGCTTACAACGCGACGAGGCGTCTGATGAGCCATTCCCACGCCAGATCGTCGACAGCAGCGGGAGCGTCGTGCCCGCCGGCGTGGGTGAGGAACAGACAGTCGTCCGGGGACGACTCGTAGTGCGGGGCGAGCGCGGCGTAAAGCCCACGGTGGGCCTCGATCGGGACGGCTTCCTCGAATAGGCCGTGAACCATCATGATCGGGCGGGGAGCGATCTCCTCGGCTCGGGAGAGCGGATCGAACTCGCGGATGCGTGCCCTGAGCCTGTTTTGCTCCTCGCGGATCATGCCCGCGGGCGAACCGGCGGCGCCGAGTGCGTGAGCCATCGTCAGCTCGTAGTCAGCGGCTCCGCCGACCGAGAGACCCAGGCAGAACGGGACGCCAAGGCCGAGAGCTGTGAGGGCCGCGTACGCTCCGAGCGATTCGCCGCGGACCGCGATCGCTCCTCGCTTGATCGCCGGGTCACGATCGAGATCTGCGACGACGCCCTCGAGGTCATGCGCCGTGTGCGCAACGATCTCGAGCAGCGTCTCGTAGCCGACGTCGAGCGACGACGCTGCATCATCGAAATGCTCGCCGTGCAGGTACAAGTCGACCGAGACCAGCGTCACGCCGGCGGACACGACTCGGCTCGCTGTAGCGGGTCCTACGACGCCCTTGTCGTGCCCGCCCCCGTGCAAGGTGACGATCGCCGGCTGCGGCCCGCGGACATCTGCCCTCCAGACGAGGGCCGGCATGTCCGAGCCAAGCGTGAGTCGTTCGGGCTCGCTCAGCCTTCGAGCCTGCCCCAACTCTGGATCAGCGTGAACGTCGTGCCCCATCTGCGCAGCTCGGCTAACTCGGACTCGGCGTCGCGGCGTAGCGACGCGAGCTCGTGTTCGCTCAATTGCTCGAGGAGCCGCGACTCGAGCGCGACGCTGAACTGCAGCGGCAGACGCAGGTAGGCGTGACCGGGTTCGAGTGCGACGACGTGAGCCTCGAGGTCCGGGTCTGCAATGCCGGCTCCACGGAGCAGCTCTGGAAGTTCGCGGCCCGCCTCGCCGCCGAGGGTGCCGAAGACCTAGGAGATCAATTCGATGGGCCGTTCGGCCGCGGGCGCAGGCGGGTTGAAATGCCATGAGCCGACGTCCCACTCCTCGAGAACCAACGTGCCGCCGGGCCTGACCAGCCGCCGGTAGGAATCCACCTGCTCCCGGCCACGCCCGAGCGGCGCGATCACGAAACGGGCATGAACGAGATCGAACGACTGCGGCTCCAGCTTCGTCTCGAACAGGTCGTCGATGACCAGCTCGACGTTGGAGGTCTCGGCCAGAAGTGAGCGAGCGGCAGCGAGCAGGCTCTCGTCGACGTCGGTACCGACAACTTCGCCTGCCGGCCCGACCCATTCGCCGAGGATCCGAAGCCAGCCCAGGGCTCCGCAGCCGACATCCAGCACGCGGAGCCCCGATCCGTCGCGCGAGCTTCGACAGGAACTGCCGCCCGGCGGGCTCCCACACGCGCGACTGCAGCTGCAGGCGCTCCAGCTCCGACGGCTGGTTGGCGAGCGCGTCGTTGCCCTGCGACATCGCCGCGGAGTATCTCGCTAGCTGCGCCTCGAGCGCCAGGCGTATGCTCGCGCTGTGGGCGAACCGCTTCGGACGCTCGAGACTGCCGACGGGCGCACCCTGGCGTACGCCGTCTGGGGCGACCCCGACGGCTTCCCGATCCTGGGCCTGCACGGCACGCCGGGATGCCGCCTCGAACGGTGGCCGCACGAGGACCTGTACGTCGAGCTCGGCGTCTGTCTGGTCACGCACGACCGCGCCGGCTACGGACGGTCGGACCGCCGCCGGGGCCGCCGCGTCGCGGACGAGGTCGACGACGTCCGCTCGCTCGCCGACGCGCTCGGCTTCGACCAGTTCGGCGTCACGGGCGGATCGGGCGGCGGCCCCCATGCACTCGCCTGCGCGGCACTGCTCCCCGATCGCGTCGTGCGCGCGACGTGTCGCGTCGGTGTCGCGCCGCTCGGCGACCCGGGGCTCGAAGAGGACGAGTGGCTCGCCGGAATGGACAGCGAGAACGTCAAGGAGTTCCGCTGGGCGCGTGCCGGCGAGGACGTCCTGACCCACGAGCTCGAGGCCGAGGATGCGCGGCTCAAGGAGCGCGTGGCGGTCGATCCGTCGACCGCTCTCGAGGAATTCGACCTGAGCGAGTCCGATCGCGCGCACATGGCGCGCCCGGAGACGATGCAGATCACGCGCGAGTCGACGTTCGAGCGCTCGCGCAACGGCGTCGGCGGCTGGGTCGACGACGATCTCGCGTTCCTGCACCCGTGGGGATTCGACATCGCGGCCATCTCCGTACCGGTGCTGATCCGGTACGGAGCGACGGACGTGCTCGTTCCTCGCACTCACGGTGAGTGGCTCGCCTCGAACGTTCCCGGCTGTCGGGTCAAGGTCGACGACGCTGCAGGCCACATGGGCGGAAATCCCGTCGACGACATCACGCAGAACGTCCGCTGGTTGAGCAGCGGCATCGCGCCCTAGAGCGAGCTCAGCGAATCGCGGCGAGATCGAAGCGCGCCGGGTGGGTCGCTTCGAACGCGGCGATCTCTTCCGCGCGCTGAAGCGTTCGCGCGACGTCGTCGAGGCCTTCGAGCAGCGTCTGCCGCTCGTACGCGTCGAAGTCGAAGCGGATGCGCAGCCCGCTCGGATGCACGACCTGCTGCACCTCCAGGTCGACCACGAGCTCGTTTCGCTCCGCGACGGCGCCCTTCACCGCATCGAGCTCGGCTTCGCCGAGCACGATCGGCGCGAGGCCCGTCTTGATCGCGTTCGTGCGGAAGATGTCGCCGAACGACGGCGCGATCACGACGCGGAAGCCGTAGTCGTCGAGCGCCCACGCTGCGTGCTCACGCGACGACCCGCACCCGAAGTTGCGTCCTGCGATCAGCACGACGGCGTCCTCGGCGCCGGCACGGCGCAGCTCGAAGTCCGGATCCCTCATCCAGTCGTAGAAGAGGAACTCGCCGTAGCCGCTCCGCTCGATGCGCTTGAGGAACTGCTTCGGGATGATCTGATCCGTGTCGACGTCGCAGCGGTCGAGCACGACGGCGCTGCCCTCCACTCTGCGCAGCGGCCTCATGCGAGCTCCCGCACGTCGACGAAGTGCCCGGCGATTGCGGCGGCCGCCGCCATCGGAGGGCTGACGAGATGGGTCCGGCCGCCGCGTCCCTGTCGTCCTTCGAAGTTGCGATTCGACGTCGATGCGCAGCGCTCTCCCGGCGCGAGGACGTCCGGATTCATGCCGAGGCACATCGAGCAGCCGGCGCGGCGCCACTCGAAGCCCGCATCGAGGAAGACGCGGTCGAGGCCCTCGTCCTCCGCCTGCCGCTTCACGCGCGCCGAGCCCGGAACGACCATCGCGCGGACGCTGTCCGACACGCGTCGCCCCGCGACGACGTCGGCCGCGGCGCGTAGGTCTTCGATGCGCGCGTTCGTGCACGAGCCGATGAACACGCGGTCGACTCGGATGTCGGCGAGGGGTGTTCCCGGCTCGAGCGCCATGTAGCGCAGCGCGCGCTCGACGGCCTCGCGCTGCGACGGGTCGTCGTAGTCCGACGGATCCGGGACGAGGCCGTCGACCGGCGCGACCATGCCCGGGTTCGTGCCCCACGTGACCTGCGGCTTCAGCGCCGAGACGTCCACGTCGACGACAGCGTCGAACGACGCGTCGTCGTCCGAACGAAGCGAGCGCCACGAATCGAGTGCCCGCTCCCACGCGGCGCCGGTCGGAGCGGCGGGGCGTCCTTCGAGGTACGCGAATGTCGTGTCGTCGGCCGCGATCATCCCGGCGCGCGCGCCGGCCTCGATCGACATGTTGCAGACCGTCATGCGGCCCTCCATGGACAACGCTTCGATTGCCGCGCCGGTGTACTCGAGGACGTGGCCGCACCCGCCCGACACGCCGAGCCGGCCGATTGCGCCGAGGACGAGATCCTTCGCCGTGAGCCCGAGACGGAGGTCGCCGTGGAACGCGACGCGCATCGTCTTCGGCTTGCGCTGCGGCAGCGTCTGCGTCGCGAGCACGTGCTCCACCTCGGACGTGCCGACGCCGAGCGCGAACGCGCCGAAGGCGCCGTGCGTCGAGGTGTGGCTGTCGCCGCAGACGACGGTCATGCCCGGTTGCGTCAGGCCGAGCTCCGGGCCGATCACGTGGACGATCCCCTCGCGCCCGCTGCCGGTCGCGAACAGCCGGACACCGAACTCCTCGCAGTTGCGCTCCAGCGCCTCGAGCTGCGCGCGCGCAAGCGGATCCTCGATCGGTCCGTCGAGCGTCGGGACGTTGTGATCCATCGTGGCGACCGTCAGGTCCGGCCTGTGCACGGGCCGGCTCGCCAGCCGCAGCGCCTCGAACGCCTGCGCGCTCGTGACCTCGTGAACCAGGTGCAGATCGACGTAGAGCAGCGCCGGCCCGTCGTCCGGCTGCGACACGACGTGCGCGTCCCAGATGCGGTCGAACAGCGTGCTCACGCGACGGTCACCGCTGCGAGCGACTCGAGCACCGCGTCACCGAACTCCGAAGTGGACGCCACGCCGCCGAGGTCCGGCGTCGGCGTCGACGCGAGCGCCGTCTCCACGGCCTCGTCGACGGCGTGCGCGAGATCGGCGCGTCCGAAGGAGTGCTCGAGCATCAGTGCGAGAGAGCGGAGCATCGCCGCGGGATTGGCCGTCTCCGTGCCGGCGACGTCCGGTGCCGAGCCGTGAACGGGCTCGAAGATCGCCGGCGCGCCATCGCCGAGGCTCGCGGAGGCCGCGAGCCCGAGACCGCCGGTCACGCCGGCCGCGACGTCGGAGAGGATGTCGCCGAACGTGTTCTCGGTCAGCAGCACGTCGAACTCGCCGGGTGACGTGACGAGCCGCATTGCGACGCTGTCGACGAGGCCGTGCTCCAGCTTCACTTCGGCGTACTCCGCTGCCACCTCCGTGACGACGCGACGCCACATCCGTGACGTGTCGAGGACGTTCGCCTTGTCGACCGAGAGGACGACGCTGCGCCGCCGGCGCGCGAGTTCGAACGCACGCCGTGCGACGCGCTCGACCTGCGCCGGGTGGTATTCGCACGTGTCGAAAACGGTGCCGTCGTCGAGGACGCCGCGACGGCCGTAGTAGAGGCCGCCGACCAGCTCGCGGACGACGAGGAGATCCACGCCGGGAGCGCGTGCCGGGCGCAGGTTGGCGTAGACGTCGAGCGCGCCTCGGAGGGCTATGAGTCCCTGCTCCGGCCGTACGGCCCCGCCGTCCCAGCGAGGACCGCCGACGGCTCCGAGCAGCACCGCGTCCGCACGGCGGCAGGCGTCGAGGGTCTCGCGCGGCAGCGGCTCCCCGACAGCGTCGATCGCCGCGCCGCCGAAGAGGTGCGTCTCGACAGCGACGTCGAGCGGCAGTGCCTCGAGCACGCGCAGCGCCTCGGCGGCGACCTCCGGCCCGATGCCGTCGCCGGGCAGGCAGACGATCGTCATCCCGTCGTCGCACCTTCCGAAGCGGAGCCGACGACGCGCGCGTACTTGGCGAACACCCCGCCCTCGTAGCGCGGCGCAGGCGGTGTCCACTCCGCGAGCCGCGCCTCGAGCTCCTCCGGTGGCAAGTCGACGTCGAGCCGGCGCCGTTCGACGTCGATCACGACGCTGTCACCGTCTCGCAGCGCCGCGATCGGCCCGCCCCGCGCCGCTTCCGGCGCGACATGGCCGACCATCAGACCGTGCGTCGCGCCCGAGAAGCGCCCGTCCGTGATCAGCGCAACCTCGTCTCCGAGCCCCTCGCCGACGAGGGCGCCCGTGACGTGCAGCATCTCGCGCATGCCCGGTCCGCCTGCAGGGCCCTCGTAGCGGATGACGACGACATCGCCCGGGACGATCGCGCGGGCCTTCACCGCAGCGAAGCAATCCTCCTCCGATTCGAAGACTCGAGCAGGGCCGCGGTGGTGCAGGCGCTCGTGCCCTGCGAGCTTGACGACGCAGCCGTCGGGAGCGAGCGAGCCTCGAAGGATCGCGAGACCGCCGGTCGGCTTCAGCGGCTCGTCCCAGCGCACGACGACCTGCTGCCCGGGGCGCTCGCTCGCGCTCTCCGCCACCTCGCGCAGCGAGCGGCCGTCCACCCCGCGCGCGTCGCCGTGCACGGCTCCTGCGCCGACGAGCTCGCGCGCGACGAGCGCGACACCGCCCGCGCGGTAGAGGTCGGTCGCGACGAAGCGACCGGCCGGCTTGATGTCGACGACGATCGGCGTGCGGCTCGCGATCGTGTCGAAGTCGTCGAGGCTCAATTCGACTCCGGCCTCCCGCGCGATCGCGAGCAGGTGAAGGACGCCGTTGGTGGAACCGCCCGTGGCGGCGACCGACGCGATCGCGTTCTCGAACGCCTCGCGTGTGAGCACCTCCGACGGCCGCTTGTCCTCGCGCACGAGCTTCACGGCGAGCTTGCCCGCCGCGAGGGCTGCGGCCGGCTTGCCCGGATGCGTCGCCGGCACCTCGTTCAGCCCCGGCGCGCTGACGCCGAGGAAGTCGAGCACCGTCGCCATCGTGTTCGCGGTGAACTGCCCGCCGCACGCGCCGGCTCCGGGGCACGCGGCGCTCTCGAGCGCATGCAGCTCGCCCTCGCTCATCGTGCCGGCGGCATGCGCACCGATCGCCTCGAAGACGTCCTGGATCGTCACGTCGCGCCCGCGGAAGCGGCCGGGCGCGATCGAGCCGTTGTAGAACACGAGCCCGGG
>JBJMJE010000040.1:0-9119 GCA_045806505.1 Gaiellaceae bacterium | reverse complement strand
ACGGCGGTGTTGATCCCGACCACGCGTCCGAGGCCGTCGGCGAGCGCGCCTCCCGAGTTGCCCGGGTTGAGAGCGGCATCCGTCTGGATGACGTTGTCGACCCAGCGCGAAGCGGCGCCGGAGCGCGTGGGGAGTGAGCGGCCGAGCGCGGACACGACGCCCGCGGTGACGGAGCCGCTGAAGCCGTGCGGATTGCCGATCGCGACGACAAGCTGCCCGACGCGCAGCTTCTCCGCGTCGCCGAGCGTCGCCGCATGCAGTGCGTCGTCCGTCGTGCGCAACACCGCGAGATCCGAGAGCGGATCCGCGCCGACGATCTCGGCCGTCAGCTCGCGGCCGTCCGTGAACGACGCACGCACCCGGCGCGCGCGCTGCACGACGTGCGCCGACGTGAGCAGGAAGCCGTCCGGCGTGATCGCAACGGCGCTGCCGCCGCCGCGACGCGTGCGCACGCTCGCCACCGACGGGCTCAGCCGCTCGGCGACGCGCATCACCGCCTGCGAGTACGCGTCGAACGCGTCGTCGTCCGGCAGTTGCTCCGACACGAACCTGAGCTCCACTCGCGTTGACGGTAGCTCGTGTGCCAAGGTCTGCGAGTGCTCGAGATCGAGGCGGTCGACTACCACACCGCCGGGGAGCCGTTCCGCATCGTGACGGGCCAGGAGCTTCGCGGGAGGACGATCCTCGAGAAGCGGCGCGACGCGTCCGAGCGGCTCGACCACCTGCGCCGGCTGCTCGTCAACGAGCCGCGCGGACACGCCGACATGTACGGCTGCTTCGTCACCGAGCCGGAGGACGACGGCGCGGACCTCGGCGTCGTTTTCTTCCACAACGCGGGCTACTCCACGGCGTGCGGGCACGGGACGATCGCGCTCGTCACGTGGGCACTCGACCGCGGCCTTATCGCGGGCCCGCGAGTCGTCGTCGACGTCCCGTCGGGACGGCTCGAGACGGAGGCGCGCGTGCGGGACGGGCGCGTGCGTTCCGTCCGCTTTCGCAACGTCCCGTCATTCGTGCTGCGCAGAGACGCGATTCCGGGAATCGACATCGCGTTCGGCGGCGCGTTCTACGCGTCCGTCGAGGAGCGGGTCTCGCCGGCGGAGTTGCCGCGGCTGATCGAGCGCGGCCGTGAGCTCAAGCGCGAGCTCGAAGCGAACGGCGAGATCGTCCACCCGCTCGAGCCCGAGCTGCGCGACGTCTACGGCGTCATCTTCTGGCAGCGCGAGGGCGACAACGTGCAGCGCAACGTCACCGTCTTCGCCGACGGCGAGGTCGACCGTTCGCCGTGTGGCAGCGGCACCTCGGCGCGGCTGGCGCTGCTCGACGCATCCCGCGAGCTGCCCCGCGGTGAGGAGCTGCGGCACCTGAGCATCGTCGGGACGGAGTTCCGCGGTCGCGTCGTCGGCGACGCCGAGGTGGCCGGTTTGCCCGCCGTGATCACCGAGGTCGAGGGCTCCGCGCATCGCACGGGCGAGCACCGCTTCGTGCTCGAAGACGCGGACGACCTCGGCACCGGCTTCCTACTGCGATAACGTCGGCTCGTGGCCGAGGTCGAAACGCAGCGCGACGGCGCCGTCCTCACGATCACGCTCAACCGGCCGGACGTCCTGAACGCGTTCAACGGCGCGATGCACAAGGCGCTCAACGCGGCGCTGAAGGAAGCACGCGACGACGAGGTGCGCGCCGTCGTCGTCACCGGCGCCGGGCGCGGCTTCTGCGTCGGACAGGACCTGACGGAGTTCCGCGACGCAGCCGGCGACATCGGCGACCGCCTGCGCTCGACCTACCACCCGAACATCCTCGCGATCCGCGCGCTCGAGAAGCCGGTCATCGCAGCGGTGAACGGCGCCGCCGCGGGCGCCGGAATGTCGTTCGCGTGCGCATGCGACATTCGCGTCGCGTCGGACACGGCGGTCTTCGTGCCTGCGTTCGTGAACATCGGCCTCGTGCCCGACTCCGGCGGCACGTTCTTCGTCACACGACTGCTCGGTTATGCGCGGGCGTTCGAATGGCTGTGCAGCGGCCGGCGACTGAGCGCGGCGGAAGCGCACGCCTGGGGCGTGGTCTCCGAGGTCGTCGAAGCCGAAGCGCTGCCGACGCGCGCCGCCGAGCTCGCCGCGCAGCTTGCAGCACTGCCGACGAAAGCGATCGGGATGACGAAGCGCTTGCTCGATCGCGCCGGCGGTTCTACGCTCGGCGAGCAGCTGGAGTGGGAGGCACAACTCCAGGCCGCAGCGACGCAGTCCGAGGACTTTCGGGAGGGAGTGCAGGCATTTCTGGAGAAGCGGGAGCCGAGCTTCAAGGGCAGGTAACCGAGCCGCATCCGGTTCGGATGCTCGTCGACGACGACCTGCGCCGCTCGAGGCTCACGGTCTTTTTCCGGCTCTTCCTCGTCATCCCGCACCTCGTCTGGCTCTACTTCTGGGGCTGGGCGTTCTTCGCCGTGCTCGTGTTCAACTGGTTCGCGACGCTGTTCGCCGGCCGCAGCGAGGCCGACGTCCAGAGCTTCAGCGGCCGCTGGGTGCGCTACGCCGTGCATGTCTACGCGTACCTGCTGCTGGCCGCGAACCCGTGGCCGCGTTTTTCCGGCAGGCCGGGCACGTATCCGATCGACCTCGAGATCGACCCGCCGGAACCGCAGCGCCGGCTCGTGACGCTGTTCCGCGTCGTCCTCGTGATTCCGGCGTACGTCTTCGCCGCGGTTCTCGGCACGGTCGCGCAGGTGATCGCGTTCGCCGGCTGGTTCGTCTGCCTCGCCGTCGGCCGGATGCCCGAAGGAATGCGCGACCTGATCGCGTACTGCCTTCGGTACCAGGCGCAGACCTACGCGTACCTGTTCTTGCTCACCAGCCGCTACCCCAGCCTCGCGAGCGGCAGCGGCTTCCAGTTCGAGGAGGCTTAGATGTCCGATGTGCTCTCCACACCAACGGCGGCGGCCGAGCAGCACCCGATCGGGCTGGTCGTCACCGACGACCTGCAGCGCAACCGGCTGACCGTCTTCTTTCGCCTGCTGCTCGCGCTTCCGCACTTCATCGTCGTCGCGCTGTGGGCGATCGTGACTTACGTGCTCGTGATCGCCGCGTGGATCGTCGCGATCTTCACCGGACGAGTTCCCGACGGCCTGCACAACTTCATCGCGACGTGGCTGCGTTATGCGACCCGCGTGACCGCGTACGTGTTCCTGCTGGCCGATCCATTTCCGCCGTTCGGCGCAGGCGGCTCGTATCCCGTCGACGCGCGGATCGATCCTGCTCAGACGCAGAGCCGGCTGACGGTCTTCTTCCGCACGCTGCTCGCGATTCCGGCGCTGCTGCTCACGTACGTCTTCCGCATGGTCAACCAGCTCGTCGCGCTGCTCGGCTGGTTCTACTGCCTCTTCACCGGGCGCATGCACGAGGGAATGCGCGACATCAGCGCCTGGCTCCTGCGCTACGAGACGCAGACCTGGGGCTACGTCCTCTTGCTCACCGGCAGGTACCCGAGCCTCTCGGGGGCGCCTACGGCCTAGGCAGTCTCAGGGCTCGCACGCCCACGGCGCATGCGCTGAGGACGAGGAGGATGCCAAGGAGCACGAGGCCGGGCGCGTCGTCGGCCTCCCCGAGCACACCCGCGGCGACACCGAGGGTGGCGATGCCGATCGCGGTCGCGACGTTTCCGGCCTTCCTCACCGCCAGCTCCAGCGCGACGCCGATCGTGGTCAGAAAGACGCCTGCCAGCAGGAAGTCCGCGTAGCTCCAGACCACCTCGTCGGTGAACAGCATCGCGACCGCCGGGAGCGACAGGACGATCGCGACGCCGAGGGCTACGCGGACCGCCGAGCGGGAGAGGCGCTTGTTCGTCCGGATCGTCTCGTCCACTGCCGGTGCCTTCGCCTGGCGGCCGCGCCAGGCGACGTCGGCGGCGAAGCCGCGGACCATGCGTGATGCGATGCCCCGCGCGATCCGGCTTTCGGCGGTTCCGCGGGCGCGTTCGTGCTCGATGTGGTCGTGGAGGTCTGCGTCGATCTCGTCGATGCGGCGCCGGACGATCGGAGCGGGCAGGTCGCGCGTGTAGAAGCGCACCCACCGGGCCACGAGCTCGGCCATCCGCTCCGGGGTCACGCCGGCTCCGAGACGACTCGGGGACGAACGGCGACGGCCGTCCGGTCCGCCGCCTGGGCTCCGGCGCGCGTGAGCTCGTAGAGCCGCCGCCGCGGTCGTCCTTCGACCGCCGCCGCGTCCTCCCAGTGCGAGGCGAGCAGTCCGAGCTCTTCCAGGCGGCCGAGCGCCTTGTAGAGCGTTCCGTGGGCCGTGAGGGAGCGCGAGCCGCTCTGCTCTCGCATCGCCTGCGCCAGGCCGAAGCCGTGGAACGTCGCGTGTCCCGCGCGCAGGAGCGACAGCGCCGCCTCGAGGATCTCGGTCTCGAGCGGCAGCAGGGCTCCGGGTTTCCGGCGTGGCACCGACGAAAGAATAGGAAGATATCTTCCGATAGTCAACCGCAGCGCTGGAACTACGTCAGCGCAGCCAGGATCTCGTCGACCTCCGGGAAGCGGTGCTCGCGCTCCTTCGAGAAGACGACGTTCCCGTCGGCGACGACGTCGTACTGCGACCGCGCGCCTTCGACCGGCCGCGCCTCGTGCCCCCGGCTCTCGAGCTCTGCGGCGAGGCTCACGGCCCGCCTGTCGTACCCGCTTCAGACCGGGCAGTAGAAGATCTCGACCCGCGCCACCTCGGAAGACGTTACACGGAACGGAACGTCTTGCGATACGCGCGCGGCGACGTCTTCAGGCGCGTCGCGAACTGTGCGCGCATCGTCACGCTCGAGTCGTAGCCGGCGCCGCGCGCGACGCGTTCGATCGGCTCGTCCGTCGACTCGAGCAGGCGCTGGGCGAGGCGCAGCCGCTCGCGTTGCAGCCATTCGCCCGGCGGCACACCCGCCGTCGCGCGGAATCGCCTCGTCAACGTGCGCGGGCTCATGGCGGCGCGGCGCGCGAGCTCGTCGACGGAGAGCCCGCCCGGGAGGTTCGCGAGGCCCCACTCGAGGAGTGCCGTCATCTCGTCCGTGTTCTCCCTCGCGATCGGTGCGTCCACGAACTGGGCCTGGCCGCCGGAGCGATAGAGGGGCATCACCATGCGGCGCGCGACGGTGGCCGCGACCTCCGCGCCGTGGTCGCACGCGACGACGTAGAGGCAGAGGTCGATGCCGGCGCCCGTGCCGGCCGACGTCATCACGCGATCTTCCGCCACGTACAGCACGCGCGGATCCACGTCGATCTGCGGATAGCGCTCCGCGAGGAGATCGGCGTACATCCAGTGCGTCGTCGCGCGACGGCCGTCGAGGAGCCCGGCGGCCGCCAGTACGAAGGCGCCGGTGCAGATCGAGAAGACGCGTACACCCCGGTCGTGTGCGCGCACGAGCGCACGCGTGAGCGCGGGTGGAGGCGGTACGTCGGGATCGGCCCATCCCGGTACGACGATCGTGTCCGCGCGCTCGAGCGCACGCAGCCCGTGCGTCGCCTCGAGCACGAAGCCCGTCTGCGTCCGCACGCGCCGTTCGCGCGCGGCGACGACGAGGAACTCGTACCAGGGATCGACGATGTCGCGGCGGTCGAGGCCGAACACCTCGCACGGGATCGCGAAGTCGAACGTGAGCATCCCGTCGTCGATCACAGCGGCGACCGTGTGCATGGCGGGAAACTAGCGAAAGATGTCTCAGGGCCACCGGCCGATTTCGGCAACGTTGCGTCATGGACGAATTCACGATTGCCATCGCACTGTGGGACGGCGTCGAGGAGCTCGACTTCGCCGGCCCCTACGAAGTGCTTGCCGCGTGGGCACGGATGAGCGAACGACCAATCAGCGTTCGTACCGTCGCGTCGTCGGCAGAGGCAGTGCGGTGCTCGCACGACCTGAGAGTCGTCCCGGATTCGACGTGGGAGGACGTCGGCAAGCTCGACCTGCTCGTGCTTCCCGGCGGCGACACGCGCCCGCTGCAGGCGGACGAGAGCTTCCTCGAGCGAATCCGCAACCTCGCCGGGTCCGGGACGCTGATGACGAGCGTCTGCACGGGCGCCCTCGTGTTCGGCAAAGCGGGGATCCTCGAAGGGCGCCGCGCGACGACGCACTGGGGCGCGCTCGACCGGCTCGCCGATCTCGGTGTCGACGTCGACCGGGAAGCGCGCTTCGTCGATACCGGCGAGGTCGTCACCGCCGCGGGCGTGTCAGCGGGGATCGACATGGCGCTGCACCTCGTCGCGAGGCTCGAGTCCGTCGAGCGCGCGCAGGAGGTACGGCGCTACATCCAGTACGACCCGCAACCGCCGGTCTAAGACTGCAACGGCGCGTGTTGACACGCGCAGCCGAACGGAGGATATTCGGACGGCGCGCGGCCTTCGGGGGGTGGCCGGCGCGGATTCTGTCTCGGACTTCCCACACGGCTCTCGTCGCGAACGGAGAACGCCGATGCCCGGTCCAGACCCGCAAGACGTCCTGCAGGACCGGCTCGACGGCTTCAACGCCGAACACGCGGGCGTGACGGCAGGGCTCGAGAAGCGGTTCGCGTCACCTGCCGGCAGGGAGATCCTCGGCTCGATCGCGCAGTTTCGCGGGACGCTCGCGGGAGCGCGGCGCGGCCTGCTCTCGTCGGCGGGCGCGGACACATTCGTTGCGCTGATCGGCGAGTACCCGTCGTTCGGCGGAGGAAGCGGCAGCGGCGTCGGCCTTCCCGTCTTCGGCGAAGAGGGACCCGGCGAAGGGCGGTTCCGCCGCGACGCAGTCGATGTCATCACGACCGGCTCGATCGCGATTGCGGCTGCCGGCAAGGTCGACCCGCGGTACTTCGACACGCTCGTCGACATCGCTGTCGGGGCGGACGATCTCGCCGGGCTGCTGCGCACCGTCCTGCTCGGGGACAAGCCCTTCCCGGACGACGGCGGCCGGATTCCGCAGAAGTGGCTCGACCTCATGGAGGAGCTCGATCGCAAGACGTGCGGCCTCGCGATCTCGCATGCCGTCTCGCACTGGGGTCAGGCCGTCGATCAGGCGAGGTCGCGGGCGTGGTCGACCGGGATAACGTCGATCAACCCGGCCGTCGGCTGCGCCGGCCAGCAGGTGACGGTCAACGGCAGCGGCTTCGGAGCCACGCAACCGGCCGGCGTCCGATTCGCGTTCGCAGGTCGTGGCGGCGGTTGCGTGATGGCGTCGGTCGTCTCCTGGTCCGACACGCAGATCGTCGTCGTCGCGCCGAAGGACGTCGGCGCCGGTTGCATCGGCTTCGTGCAGCCGGGGGATCCGGCGGAGCTGGTCAGCGCAGCGGACTCCGTCGCCGGCGAGCTCGAACGTTGCATCGGCCTTCCTGCTGCGAGGGCGGCGCAGGGCTTCCGCACGTTCGGCTCCCGGTTGATCCAGGCCTGTCCGCCCTGTCTGCCGGGGAACGTCAACTACTTCCAGGGCGGCCTCCCGTTCATCGACTTCTTTTCGGCGAACGGCGGCCCGGTGGCGCAGATCGCTCCCGCCGCGGCTCTGACGTTGAGCTGGTCGGTGAGAAACGCGAGCACGGTCGAGATCGTCGAGATCCCGCCTCCCGCGGGGCAGGCCGACGAACTGCCGAGCGTCGCCGGCGCGCTCAATCCGGCAAGCGGCTCCTACGCGTTCCCGGCGGTGGCGGGGACGTTCACCTGGGATCGCGAGTACGAGTTGCGCGCGCGGAACACGTGCACTCCGGCGAACCAGCCCGTGACGAAGCGCGTGACGATCCGAATGCGGAGCCGTCCCGACGTCTCGGTCGGCGGCATCGAGGCGACGCAGGCGACGCAGTTCTTCAACGCCGCCGTGCACATGGCGAACGCATCCGCTCGCAAGGCCGACAACGCGATCGGCCTGATTGCGAACAAGCCCACGATCGTGCGCGTGTTCGTCGACTCGGGTCAGAGCCCGACCTTCGACGGCGGCAAGGTCGCCGGTGTTCGTGCAGAGCTTCACGGTCGTACCGCCGCAGGCGCGGTTCTACCCGGCTCGCCGTTGGCGCCGCTCGATCCGACGTTCGCCCCCAACGCAGCCCATACCATCGAGACGCAGCGCCGGGTTCCCCTGACACCGCAGGTCATCGCGGACGAGCGGACGCTGTCCGCGGTGCCGCGCTCGTTCCTGTTCCGGCTTCCCGCGGGCTGGATCGCTGCCGGCGCCGTCGACGTGGAGGCGGAGGTGCTTCCGCCCGCGGCCGCGCAAGAGACCGGTGGGACGAACAACCGGCTCACACAACGACTCGTCTTCAACAACGGCGGCCTGCCCGTGCACATCGCCCTGCTGCCGGTGTCCTACACCGACACTCCGACCGGCGCCGTCGTGCCGCCGCCGAGCGCGGCGCAGTCGTTCGCCGAGCTCGACTTCATCCAGCGCGTGTACCCGAGCAACCGGTCGCTGCTGAACGTCGTGCCGGCGCCCGGCGGGTCGAATCCCTGGTTCTTCAGCGGCGATCTCACCGCCGGCGGGCCCGGTTGTGGGATGGGCTGGAACCTGATCAACATCGAGCTCGCGAAGCGCGCGTTCTTCAACTTCGGATTCGAGGATCGGGTGTTCGTCGCGCTCCTCAACCGACCGCCGTCAGGCAATGCCGGCCCCGCCAGCGGATGCGGCATGCCGATGAGCTCGCTCGGCGGCACCGTCGTCGGTGCCGGCGTCCTGGCGGGGATCGCGGTCGGGTCGGCGCTCGCCGGCCCGTTCGGCGCCCTGATCATGGCGGCCGCCGTCGCGCGCCTCGGCTCGGCCGCGCTCGGCGTCGCGTCGGCGCTCGTGACCGGCGCCGGGTTGCCCGCCGGCGTCGGCGGCATCCTCGCGCAGGAGGTCGGACACGGATTTGGCCTGATGCACGTGCCCGGCTCGGGGGCGGGTGCGCCGTTCCAGGCCGGCTGGCCCGACTACCTGGGCATCGCAGATCCCGAGACGGTTGGCTTCCAGAGCATCGGCGAGTTCGGCCTCGACGTCGACGACTCGATCGGGTTCGCGCTGCGCGCGTACTCCCCGCAGATGTTCACGGGCGGCGGCGGCATCGGGATGACGACGGACCTCATGGGCTACGCGTCGTCGAGCGACTGGATCTCGCCGTTCTTCTACGAGACGATGATGGCGGGGAAGATCGTCCCG
>JBJMJE010000039.1:0-7511 GCA_045806505.1 Gaiellaceae bacterium | reverse complement strand
TCGTCGCCGAACAGGAACTCGGCGAGCGTGCGCGCCAGCTCGGTCTTCCCCACGCCCGACGGGCCGAGGAAGATGAACGAGCCGGTCGGCCGCTTCGGGTCCTTGATGCCTGCGCGCGCGCGGCGGATCGAGCGGGAGACCGCGACGATCGCCTCCTCCTGGCCGATCACGCGCTTGTGCAGCTCGTCCTCCATGCGCGTGAGGCGTGCGGATTCGGCCTCGGTCAGCTTGAAGACGGGAATGCCCGTCCACATCGAGACGATGTCGGCGATCTCCTCCTCGCCCACCTCGGGCTGCTCCGCCTCTGACGACTCCGAGCGCCAGTTCTCCTCGAGCTCGCGCTTCTTCTGCGTCAGCTTGCGCTCCTTGTCGCGCAGCGACGCCGCCTTCTCGAACTCCTGGTTCTCGATCGCGTCTTCCTTGTCCTTGCGGACCTTCTCGATCTCCTCCTCGAGCTCCCGGTAGCGCGGCGGCGCGCTCATCGTCCGGATGCGCATGCGCGAGCCGGCCTCGTCGATCAGGTCGATCGCCTTGTCGGGAAGGTGGCGGTCCTGGATGTAGCGGTCGGCGAGCGACGCGGCCGCGTGCAGCGCCTCGTCGGAGATCTTGCAGCGGTGATGCGCCTCGTAGCGGTCGCGCAGGCCGCGCAGGATCTGCACCGTGTCGTCGACCGACGGCTCATCGACGCGGATCTGCTGGAAGCGGCGCTCGAGTGCGGCGTCGCGCTCGAGGTACTTGCGGTACTCGTCGAGCGTCGTCGCGCCGATCGTCTGCAGCTCGCCGCGCGCCAGTGCCGGCTTGAGGATCGACGCCGCGTCGATCGCGCCTTCAGCCGCGCCGGCGCCGACGAGGTTGTGCAGCTCGTCGATGAACAGGATGATGTCGCCGCGCTGCTGGATCTCCTTCATGACCTTCTTCAGGCGCTCCTCGAACTCGCCGCGGTACTTCGAGCCGGCGACGAGCGCCGCGAGGTCGAGCGAGTAGATCTGCTTGCCCTTCAAGAGCTCCGGCACCTGCCCGTTCGCGATGCGCTGTGCGAGGCCCTCGACGACGGCGGTCTTTCCGACACCGGGCTCACCGATCAGGACGGGGTTGTTCTTCTGGCGGCGTGAGAGGATCTGCATGATGCGCTCGATCTCGGTCTGACGCCCGACGACCGGGTCGAGCTTCCCCTCGCCTGCCTGCTTGGTGAAGTTGCGGCCGAACTGGTCGAGCAGCTTCGAGCTCTTCGCCTTTTCGCCCGGCGCGGCCGCGCCGCCCTGCTGGCGACGGCCCGGGCCGGAGAGCATGCGAATGATCTCGTTGCGAATCTTGTCGGCGTCGGCATCGAAGTCGAGCAGGATTCGCGCCGCGACGCCTTCGTTCTCGCGCACGAGGCCGAGCAGGATGTGCTCGGTGCCGATGTAGTTGTGGCCGAGGCTCAGCGCTTCGCGCAGCGCGAGCTCGAGGACCTTCTTCGCGCGCGGCGTGAACGGGATCTGACCTGAGGTGACCTCCTCGCCGCTGCCCACGATGCGGACGACCTGAGCGCGCACGCGCTCCACGGTGATGTCGAGCGACTCGAGGACGCGCGCGGCGAGACCCTCCTCCTCGCGGAGGAGCCCGAGCAGGATGTGCTCGGTACCGATGTAGTTGTGCCCGAGCGAGAGAGCCTCGCGCAGCGCCAGCTCGAGGACCTTCTTCGCGCGCGGCGTGAACGGAATCTGGCCGGTCGTCACCTCGTCGCCCTGACCGACGATCCGCGCGACCTGCGCGCGCACCTCTTCGACAGTGATGTCAAGGGACTCGAGCACCCGCGCCGCGAGGCCCTCTTCCTCGCGAAGCAGGCCGAGCAGGATGTGCTCGGTGCCGATGTAGTTGTGCTTCAGCGCGCGGGCTTCGTCCTGCGCGAGAACCACTACTTGCCGTGCCCGTTCAGTAAAGCGCTCGAACAAAGTCCCTCAACGCCCCTTTCTCATTAGCTGCCGTAAATCGAGTATCGGTCGGAGGAAGGCATAAGTCTAGCCCAGGGGTACCACGCACCCGCATCCCCCGAAACGGGTTGAAAAGTAAAAGTAGCCGGGACCCTCGGAAGTCCCGGCCGTCCCCGGTGGAACGGCTGAGAGGGTGCAGCGGTTGCGGGCGTTAGGCTTGCGCCGTGTCCACCAAGGCGCTGATCACGGGCGGTGCCGGCTTCATCGGCTCCCACCTAGCCGAGCAGCTGCTCGAGCAGGATCAGGAGGTCTACGTCCTCGACGATCTCTCGACCGGCGCACACCGCAACATCGAGCAACTGCGCGAACGGCCGGGCTTCCACCTCGTAGTCGACTCGATGCTGTCGCCGTCGGTCGTCAGTGAGCTCGTCTACAAGTGCGATGTCGTGTACCACCTCGCTGCCGCGGTCGGCGTGCGGCTGATCGTCGAGCGACCGGTGCACACGATGGTCACGAACGTCCGCGGCACGGAGACGGTGCTCGAGTACTGCAACAAGTTCGACAAGCGCGTGCTCGTCGCGTCGAGCTCCGAGGTCTACGGCGATCACCGCGAGGAGCGCCCTCTCTCTGAGAACGATCGCCGCGTCTACGGCCCCGTCAGCGAGCGCCGCTGGCTGTACGCGGACTCGAAGGCGATCGACGAGTTCCTCGCGCTCGGCTTCCACCAGGAGCGGGGGCTCGATTGCGTCATCGTCCGCCTCTTCAACACGGTCGGGCCGAAGCAGTCCGGCCAGTACGGGATGGTGATCCCGCGCTTCGTCGAGCGCGCGCTCGCCGGAGCGCCGCTCGAGGTGCACGGCGACGGCATGCAGACCCGTTCCTTCTGCCATGTGTCCGACACCGTGCGCGGCATCGTCGGGCTGATGGAGGCGGGCGAGGTGTCGGGGGACATCTTCAACATCGGCTCGTCGGAGCGCGTCCGCATCCTCGACCTCGCACAGCGCGTGCTCGACCTGACGGGCTCCGAGTCGAAGCTCACGTTCGTGCCGCATGCGGAGGTATACGGGCTCGGGATCGAGGACGTGCTGCACCGCGAGCCGGCGATCGACAAGATCGGCGACGCGATCGGATGGCGCCCGTCGCTCGACCTCGATCGCATCCTCGCCGACGTCATCGAGCACACGCGGCGCGTACCGGCCGTCGAGCACGCCTGAGCCGCTTGCGCGTCGCCGTCACCGGAGGCGCCGGCTTCATCGGGTCGCACGTGGCGGAGATCTTCCTGGAGCGCGGCGACGACGTCCTCGTGGTCGACGACCTCTCCACCGGGTCGCGCGACAACGTGCCCGAGCGGGCGAGCTTCGAGGAGCTCGACATCGCAGAGCGCGACGCGCTGGAGGACGCCCTCGGCGGCGGCGCCGATCTCGTGTGCCACCTCGCGGCGCAGGCGAGCGTGACGGTGTCGGTCGCGGATCCCGTTCGCGACTGCACCTCGAACGTCCTCGGGACGCTGAACGTTTGCGAGGCGGCACGCACCCGCGGCGCGCCGGTGATCTTCTCGTCGACCGGCGGCGCCCTCTACGGGGACCACGCGCCGCGTCCGACGCCGGAGGACTTCGCGCCGGAGCCGTTGTCGCCGTACGGCGCGTCGAAGCTGGCGGGCGAGGCGTACGTGTCGACGTGGGCGCGCCTTTACGGCACACCGAACGTCGTGCTCAGGCTCGGAAACGTCTACGGCCCCAGGCAGAGCCCGCACGGAGAGGCCGGTGTCGTCGCGATCTTCAGCGCACGGCTGCTCGCCGGCGAGGCGCCGGAACTACGAGGCAGCGGCGCGCCCACCCGCGATTACGTGCACGTGCACGACGTCGCGCGTGCATTCGTCGCCGCCGCGGAAGCGGGCCGTTCCGGCACGTACAACGTCGGCACCGGACAGGAGACGTCGACGGCCCGCCTGCTCGAGATCCTCCAGCGCGCGGCGGCCACGGAGCTCGAGCCCACGGAGTCGGAGCTGAAGTCCGGAGAGCTGGCGGCGAGCGCTCTCGATTCGAGCCGGATCGAGCGGGAGCTCGGGTGGCGCGCGACGATCGACGTCGAGGAAGGTCTCGCGCAGACCCTCGGCTGGTACAGGCACGGCCGTCGCTGACATCGCGCTGTGACGCGCGCGTGTCGAATGCGTGCCGCTTCGCGAAAGGACACTAGTGGCGGCGCACGGCCGCGCGTAGACGTATCGCGACCCCACAACAGGAGGAGCGATGCGACTCACCCCGATTGGCCTGCTCGTCACCGCCGCGTGCCTGCTCGCCGGCGGAATCACCCTCGTCGCCGGCGCCGGCGTCGACAAGCAGAAGACTGGCACGATCAACGCCTGCGCGAAGAAGCAGGACGGCCGCCTGCGCATGGTCGCCGCCGCGGCGAACTGCAAGCGCGGCGAGAGGGCGGTGCGATGGAACGTCGAAGGGCCGCAGGGGCCTGCCGGAGCTCAGGGACCGGCGGGCGAGAAGGGCACGGCCGGATCTGTCGGGCCGGCGGGGCCGGTAGGGCCGGTCGGATCCGTCGGGCCGCCCGGATCGGTCGGTTCCCCAGGCGCCACCGGGCCGGCGGGAGCGATCGGACCGGCGGGCGCCGTGGGCGGTGCGGGGCCGATCGGTCCGGCGGGACCAGCCGGAGCGCAGGGCGCGACCGGCCCGGCTGGACCGGCGGGAGCACGCGGTCCTGCCGGCACCGGAATAACGTCGCTCGAGGACCTCAACGGCGTCGCGTGCCACGCCGGCACCCAGGCCGGCACCGTCGCCCTCTCCTACGACGCGTCGGGCCACGCGGTCCTCACGTGCGGGGCCGGCGGCGGTGGAGGCGGCGGCGAGTCCGGGCCGATCAAGGTGAACGAGTTCTCGACGGGCGTCACGAGCGCCGCGACGAACGAGTTCGTCGAGATCTACAACGCCGGAACGGCCGCGGTCGACGTCAGCGGCTACAAGGTCGTTTACCGGTCGGCTGCCGGCTCGTCCGACACGACGCTCGCCACGCTCCCGGCGGGCACGTCGCTCGCACCCGGAGCGTTCTACCTCCTCGGCGGCAGTGGCTACGCGGGCGCCGTCCCGGAGGATCAGTCTTTCGGAACGGCGATCGCCGCAACCGGCGGGAGCCTCGGCGTCAAGACCGCCACCGGGACGCTGACGGACGCGGTGGCCTACGGAACTGCGACGAACGGCCTGGGCGAGGGGCTACCGGCGACGGCACCGCCGACGACGGCGGCTCCCGGATCGAGCGCGATCCGCCTGCCGGACGGCCACGACACCGAGAGCAACAGTGTCGACTTCGCCGCGACGGCGCATCCGACGCCGAAGGCTGCGAACGCCGCAAGCTGACGTGCCGACGCTGCTTCGCGACCGGCGCCGTACGCGGCGGCGCCGGTCCGCGGCAGCCTTGCGACTTTAAGGAAATCCGCCCGGGAGCCGATGATCGCAGCATGCGGATCGCCGTCTCCGCCCTCGCCGCCGCGCTTGCGCTCGCACCGGCCACGGCCTCCGCGCACCGTGGCGCCGCCGCTGTGCGGCAGACGGCGCTCGAAGCACAGCTCGCGCAGCAGATCAACGCCGTCCGCCGGAGCTACGGCCTCAAGCCGCTGGCCGTCTCGTCGAAGCTGACGTCGGCAGCAGCCGCGCACACGCGCGAGATGGGTGCCGACGGCTACTTCGAGCACGATTCCTTCGACTCGACACCGTTCTGGAAGCGCGTCGCGCGTTGGTACCCATCGCGCGGCTGGCGCAGTTGGTCGGTGGGCGAGAACCTCGTCTACCGGTCGCCCGATGTCTCGGCCGACTCGGCGGTCGAGCTGTGGATGAACTCGCCGCCGCATCGCGCGAACATTCTCGGCCGCTCGTGGCGCGAGATCGGGATCTCGGCGATTCACTTCGACGCCGCTCCCGGCGAGTACAACGGCGCCGCGGTCACCATCGTGACCGCGGATTTCGGCATCCGGCGTTAGTCGCGCGAGCGCAGCGCCGGAAACAGGATCACGTCGCGAATGGTGTCGCTGCCCGTGATCACCATCGCCAGCCGGTCGATGCCGACACCGCAGCCTCCGGTCGGCGGCATGCCGTAGGAGAGTGCCTCGACGAAGTCGGGGTCTCCGGGCTCGGCCTCGACGTCGCCCGCGGCACGCTCCTCGTCTTGTAACGCAAACCGCTGCGCCTGCTCCTCGCTGTCGTTGAGCTCGCTGAACGCGTTCGCGAACTCCATCCCCGCGACCACGCACTCGAAGCGCTCGACGAGCGTCTCGTCGTCGTCGGTCGTGCGCGCGAACGGCGACATCTCGAGCGGCCAGTCATAGACGATCGTCGGCTGGATCAGCTCCGGCTCGACGAAGTGCGAGTACGCGTGGTCGGCGAGCTGAACCCAGGTGTTGTCGCGACCGGTGTCGACGCCTGCCTCGTTCAGCCGCGCACGAAGCTCGTCTGCATCGCTCGACCAGACGCCCTTCGCTTCCAGCGCCTCGACGAAACGCACGCGCTGCCACGGCGGCGCGAGCTCGATGTCATGGCCCCGGAACTGCACGCTTGTCGTCCCCACGGACCCGACCGCCGCGTGCTCGACCAGCGCCTCCGTGCGCTCCATCGTGTCGCGGTAGTCGACGTACGCCTCGTACCACTCGACCTGTGTGAACTCCGGCGCGTGCTTGTAGGAGATGCTCTCGTTGCGGAAGTCCTTCGACAGCTCGTAGACCTTTTCGAGACCGCCGACGATCAGGCGCTTGAGGTAGAGCTCGTCGGCGATGCGCAGGTAGAGGTCGGCGTCGAGCTCGTTCGAGTGCGTGACGAACGGCTCGGCGAAGCCACCGCCGTAACGCGGCTGGAGGATGGGCGTCTCGACCTCGAGGAACCCCTGGCCGTCGAGGTACGCGCGCACCTCCGCGACGATGCGCGTTCGCGTCGCGGCGAGTCTCCGCGAGTCCTCGTTCATCAGCAAGTCGAGGTAACGCCGCCGGTACCGCTGCTCGACGTCGGTCATGCCGTGGAACGTGTCGGGCAGCGGCGCACGGATCTTCGCGAGCAACTCCAGCGAACGAACGGCGAGCGACGGTTCGCCGCGGCGGGACTTCGTCGGCATGCCTTCCACGCCGACGATGTCGCCGAGATCCAGGTTCACGTCGCCTACCTCGTCCGGTCGTACGAGCAGCTGGATGCGGCCGCTGCGGTCGACGAGGTCGAGGAACATCAGCTTGCCCATGTCGCGCCGGGCCATGACGCGCCCCGCAAGCCGGCGCGCAGTCGATCCCTCAGCCTCGGGCTCGAGCGCGTCCGCCTCGGCGCGAACCGCGGCGACCTCGTCGCGGTTCGGGAAGCGCTTCGGCAGCGGCATCGGGCGAGTGTAAGTCAGCGCCAGACGCGCCAGCGTCGCGTGCGCGGCGGCGTGCGGCGGGGAATCCCGCCGAGCCGCCTGACGATCTCAGCACAGACGTCGTCGACGTCGGAGACCTCCGCGAGGATGCGCGCGGCGACGCCGGTCCCCTCCACCGCGATCCCGAGCAGAACGTGCTCGGTCGCGATGTACTCGTGGCCGAGCAGGCGAGCTTCCTGCGCCGAGAGTTCGAGCACCCTCTTC
>JBJMJE010000038.1:0-9874 GCA_045806505.1 Gaiellaceae bacterium | reverse complement strand
GGCAACGAGCTGGTCAACAAGCTCACCGCCGCCAACGTCAACTTCGACGTCGAGGGGACGAAGTCCAACGCCTGGCTCTCCCTGCTGACCTACGTCCTGCCGTTCCTGATCTTCATCGGGTTCTGGATCTTCCTGATGAATCAGGTCCAAGGCGGCGGATCGAAGGTGATGTCGTTCGGCAAGTCGCGGGCCAAGCGGCTTTCAGTCGACTCGCCCAAGATCACCTTCCGCGACGTCGCCGGGGTCGACGAGGCGGTGGAGGAGCTCCACGAGATCAAGGAGTTCCTCGAGAACCCGAAGAAGTTCCAGGCGCTCGGCGCGCGGATCCCCAAGGGCGTGCTGCTCTACGGCCCGCCGGGCACCGGCAAGACCCTGCTCGCCCGTGCCGTCGCCGGCGAGGCGGGCGTGCCGTTCTTCTCGATCTCGGGCTCGGACTTCGTCGAGATGTTCGTCGGCGTGGGCGCCTCGCGCGTGCGTGACCTCTTCGAGCAGGCCAAGCAGAACTCGCCTTGCATCATCTTCATGGACGAGATCGACGCCGTCGGCCGCCACCGCGGCGCCGGACTGGGCGGCGGGCACGACGAGCGCGAGCAGACGCTCAACCAGCTGCTCGTCGAGATGGACGGCTTCGAGATGAAGGACAACATCATCCTCATCGCCGCCACCAACCGGCCCGACATCCTCGACCCGGCGCTCCTGCGCCCCGGCCGCTTCGACCGGCAGATCGTCGTCGACCGGCCCGACCGCACGGGTCGCCGCAAGATCCTCGAGGTGCACGCAAAGGGCAAGCCGCTGGCGGCGGAGATCGACCTCGACGCGCTCGCGGCCGGCACGCCGGGCTTCACGGGCGCCGACCTCGCGAACCTCGTCAACGAGGCCGCGCTGCTCGCGGCGCGGCGCGGCAAGAAGACGATCCAGCAGGACGAGCTCGAGGAAGGGATCATGCGCGTCCTCGCGGGGCCCGAGAAGAAGGCGCGCCTGCTCTCGGAGGCGGAGCGGAAGATCACGGCGTACCACGAGATGGGCCACGCGCTCGTCGGGAATTACCTCGAGAACACGAACCCGGTGCACAAGATCACGATCGTCTCCCGCGGGCAGGCGCTCGGCCTCACGATCTCCCTGCCGACGGAGGACAAGTACCTGATGTCGCGGAGCGCGCTGATGGACGACCTGGCGATGACGCTCGGCGGCCGCGCTGCGGAGGAGCTCGTCTTCCACGAGATCACGACCGGCGCCGCAAACGACCTGGAGAAGGTCACGCACACCGCGAAGCAGATGATCATGCGGTACGGCATGAGCGAGAAGCTCGGCCCGCGCGTCCTCGGCCGCAACAACGACCAGCCTTTCCTCGGCCGCGAGATGGGCCACGAGCCCGACTATTCGGACGAGGTCGCGCGCGAGATCGACGAGGAGATCCGCCGCGTCATCGAGGAGGCGCACGACCGCGCGACACGCGTGCTGCAAGAGCACATGGAGGAGCTGCACCGGATCTCGGCGATCCTCATCGAGCGCGAGACGATCGACAAGGACCAGTTCGAGCGGCTGACCGCCGGCGAGAGCGAGGAGTCGGTCTTCCCGGACGAGGTTCCGGAGCCGGAGCCCGCCAAGCCGGAGGAGCGCAAGCGCCTCCCGCAGCCGAAGCCGCGGCCGTTCCCGCAGCCCGGGCGCGCGCTCCAGCCGCCGCCGCCTCCCGAACCGACCGGTTAGCAGAGGCGCCCGCGAAGATCTCGCGCGCCGCCTGCTGGCGCGGACGCGGCCCAGTACCGGCGCATACGACCCGCGCCTTAGCGCTCCCGCACCGTTGCACTGCGCCGCACGAGGCGCAACACTCCCGCTGCGGTGTCGGTGCGACTCAAGGGAGCCGTCGGGAGGGTCTGGAGGTTTGTCCGCGGGCATGCCGCGGGGATCGTGGCGGTCGGCGCGACCGTCGTGGTCGGCTTGATCGCCGGTCGTTTTCTGTTCGACCACCAGGTTGTGAGAACGAAGCTCCTGCCGCCTGATACGCCTCCGGCCGAGTACCTCTACCTCGACAGCGGCCGTGTGCTCGCATATCTGGGACAGATCGAAGGCGGGCTTACCGCGAGCGAGAAGCGCACGGTCTCCGAGTCCGAGAGCGAGAGCGCATCGCTCAAGGGCGGGCTACTCGCGGATGTGAGCGGCAGCGCGCAGAGCCAGACGTCGATCGAGTCGGTCGTTACGCCGGCGGCGACGGACCGATTCTTCACGATGCTGATCAAGCTGCGCGCCGGGCAGGAGGACATCGCCGGGCACAAGTCGGCTTGGCTTCACAACATCGACGCGCGCCTGCCGAGTCCCGACGGCGGCGACAGAATCAGAAAGTCCTTGCACGACGTCCACGAGGGGGACTTCGTTCGAATCTCGAATGCGCATCTGTTCCTCGCGCCGTATGCGGCGGTGACTCCGCGAGCCCGCTACGCAGCCTCTTATCTCGGCGGCGACATCCAGGAGCCGCGACAGCCGCTCTACGCACCCGTGTCCGAGCGGGGGCAGAAGGGTCTGAAGCGGTACCTGAAGCTCCTGCCCTCGGATCCTGTTCTCCCGTTCGTCCTCCCGACGCTAACGGTGGACCGCCAGGCGACGAATCCCGTGACATTCTTCATCCCGGCCAGGTACTCGGCGCTGCTGGACAACGCACGTCTTCTTGCGAGCAACCTCACCGTCGTGGGCAAGGTGACCTACGTCGACAACCGGATCGCCGGCAGCACGTCGTGCCCCAGCCCAGCGAACCGGAGCGCGGTTCCCTGCACGTACAGCGACCTCCAGACGCTGACGACGTTCGCGCCTGCGCTGCAGAAGGCGCCCGACTCGCTCTTGTCGAACCTCGGGGTGAAACGGAAGGACGTCCTCCGCCGCGTGCGCGACTCCGTGACGTTCCGCGCGCCGATCGTCGTCGTCCTGCCGGTGGCCATCTACCAGTGATCCCGATCGACGACCGGTTCCCGCGCCCCTCTGTGATGGGCGTCGTCAACGTGACTCCCGATTCCTTTTCGGACGGTGGGGTCAACTTCGATCCGGACGAGGCGGCCGCTTCTGCTCGGCGCATGGTGGACGAAGGGGCTGCGATCGTCGACGTCGGCGGCGAGTCGACGCGGCCGGGTTCCGAGGGCGTTTCTCTCGACGAGGAACTGCGGCGTGTCGTTCCCGTTCTCGAGCGGCTCGCGGGCGTTCCCGTCTCGATCGACACGGCGAAGGCCGAGGTCGCGCGGCGCGCTCTCGAGCTTGGCGCGGAGCTCGTCAACGACGTCACGGCGCTTCGCGGCGATTCGGAGCTTGCGGGCGTCGTCGCGGACGCCGGCTGTTACCTCTGCCTGATGCACATGCAGGGTGAGCCTCGGACGATGCAGGCGAATCCGACGTATGACGACGTCGCGTCCGATGTCGCGGCGTTCCTCGAACACCGGCTGCGCTTCGCCGTCGACGCCGGGATCGACGAGCGGATGATCTGCCTCGATCCCGGGATCGGCTTCGGGAAGACGGTCGAGCAGAACCTCGAGCTCGTCACGCGACTCGACGTACTTCTCGGACTGGGGCGTCCGGTCGTCATCGGCTTCTCGCGAAAGAGCTCGCTCGGCCGGCTGCTCGGCGATGCCGCCGCTCGCACGGGGCCCCTCTCCGCGTCATTGGCGGCGGCCGTTATCGCATACGAACACGGCGCGACGGTTCTCCGCGTGCACGAGGTGAGGGAACACGTCGAGGCGCTGACGGTCGCGACCGCATTCGCGTGATCGTCGAGGTCCACGGGATGGAGGTGTTCGGGCACCACGGCGCCGGCGACGAGGAGCGGCAGCGCGGCCAGCCGTTCTTCTTCGACGTGACGCTTGAGGTGCCGGAGCCGCACGAGGACGAGCTCGAGGCGACGCTCGACTACCGGTCGATTCGCGATGCCGTGCGCGAGGTCTCCGGCGCGAGGAACTACAAGCTCATCGAGTCGCTTGCGGCAGCCGCGGCCGACGACATCGCGTCTCGGTTCGAGGTCGAATCGGTGACGGTGCGAGTCCGGAAGCCCGGGATCGCATGGGCGGAGTGGACGGCGGCTACCGCTTCGCGGGAGCGGCGATCCTGACGTTCAGCTGGTAACGCGCGCTGCCGACGCTCCGCCCGAGCCGCACGTCCGCGTAGTAGTAGGCGCCTGCGCGCGACGTGTTCGCGGCCCTGACGTGCGCCAGGCGGGAGGCGAGCAGATCGCGCGCCTGCGCCGCTCCCTCCTCGGTGACGGTCGGCGTGCCCGGACGCCAGATGCGCAAGCGAACAGCCGAGTTGCTCGCCCGCACGACCAACTCGCTGCGCGGCGGCACCCACACGCGATAGACGTCGTCCGGATCCTCGATGCCGTCCACGGACCCGCGCACGAAGGCGCTCGTCCGCCGGCGCGACGTCAACGGCGCGATGCCGGGCGCAAAGAGACCTCCCGGCCGCACGAGACGGACGTCGTCGTTCGGCTCCGTCGAATCGCGGTTCGGCGCCCGGCGTACGAGCGCGGCCGGGATGTCGAGCATCCCGAAGCCCGTCCCGGGGTCGAAGCCGCGCGGTGCGATGTCGGTCGCGGAGGAGCGGAGCACGGCGAAGATCTGGCCGCTGTCGAGGTCGTCGCGAAGCGTCCAGACGAGCGCCGCGGCGCCTGACACGATCGGAGCCGCAAAGCTCGTCCCGTTCAGGAACTGGTAGCCGTCGACGGTGTAGAGGAACGGGACGGCAGCGCTGATCCCGACGCCGGGTGCTGCCAGGTCGACGCCGTCCGAGGCGCTCGAGAACGACGCCGCGCGGCCGGTGTGGTCGGTCGCTCCGACCGTCAGGACGTGAGGCAGGTCGGCCGGGTAGGTCGGCGCGCTGTTCGCGCCGAAGTTCCCGGACGCCGCGACGATCAGCGCGCCGCTCCGCACGGCAGCGAGCACCGTGTCCTCGAGCAGCGGATCCGGCCGCGTCGAGCCGACGCTGAGGTTGATGACCGCCCGCCCGAGCCGAGCCGCGTCGGCGATCCCCTGGATCAGATCGGTGTTCGTGATCCCGCCGGAGAGGTCTGCGTCGTATGCGTAGAGCGACGCCTGCGGATAGACCCCGACCATCCCGACGCCGTTGACGGGCGCTCCGACGACCGAGGCGACCGCGGTGCCGTGGAAGTCCCCCAGCGTGTCGACGACGCTTTGCGCGTTCAGCGGTCTCGTGTCGGGCCTCGCGACGAACTCCGGGTGGGTGAAGTCGACGCCGGTGTCGATCACCGCGACGGGCACGCCCGGCCCGGGCGCCGAGTCGCTCGACGCGCCGACCGATGCAAGCCACCACTCGCCGTCGACCAGCGGATCGATCGTGCTCGCCTCGACCCGCAGACGCCGCTCAGGCTCGGCGGCGCGAACGAGGCCTGCGCGCCGCAGCCTCCGTGCGTCGCGCCGGGACACGCGCCACATCCCGAGCGCGTCGTTCACCTCGTGCCCGCCGGTGAGCCGCAGGTACGGGGTCGCGGCCGGGCGTGCCTCGACGAGCGAGAATCGAGCGGCCCGCGCCGGTGGCGCGACGAGCAGGGCCGACGCGACAAGCGCGATGATTCCCGCCATGCGGGCGTATGTGGGGCTGGGAGCCAATCTCGGCGACCGAGAGCGAACACTACGCGCGGCCGTCGACGCGCTGGCTTCGAATCCCCGGATCGAGGTAGTCGGCGTCTCTTCGCTCCGCGAGACCGACCCCGTTGGCCCGGTGACGGATCAGCCGCCTTTCCTCAACGGTGCGATCGCGCTCGAGACGTCGCTCACGGCGCGAGACCTGTTGGGCGTGCTGCTCCAGACCGAGGCGGACTTCGGGCGAACCCGGGAAGGCCCGACCGGGGGGCCGAGGACCCTCGACCTCGACCTCTTGCTCTACGGGGACACCACGATCGACGAGCCTGGCCTTCAGGTGCCCCACCCGCGCCTCCACGAGCGGGCGTTCGTGCTGGAGCCGCTCCGGGAGCTCGGCTGGACCCCCTCGGGGCGGGGCTACACTGCTCGAGATGAGCCACCTCGATGAGCTCGACGAGTACGAGGCGGAGCTCGAGCTCCAGCTGCGGAAGGAGTACTCGGCCGTCTTCGGCCTCTTCCGCTACTGCGTGCTGACGCAGGACGCGACCTACCTCTGCAACAAGCTCGACCTCCAGTACGTCCCGCAGCCTTCGTACCCGTTCTTCCAGCTCAAGATGGAGGACGTCTGGGTGTGGGACAAGAACCGGCCGACGCGGATCATCCCGCGGGCCGACGTCTACACGTCCAGCGACGTGACGATCGAAGAGCTCCGCGGCGAAGGCGACGAGCCTTTGCTGACGGCCGACGATCTCGCCGAACGCATCGGCGAGTCGCTCTCGCCGGACGACGAGGCGTAACGCCCTAAGCCGCGATGAAACGCTCGCGCGCGGCGTAGTACGCCGCGAAGCGTCCGTGCGGCGTGTGGAGCCAGTCGTTGAACTGCTGCTCGAACGCCGTGATCTGCAACCGGTGGAGCAGCATCTGATACTCGACGTAGCGCTGGCGCTCGCACTCGTGCACGGTGTCTTCCTCGACAGGCACGGGAGCGCCGCAATCCGGACAGGGCGTGTAACGCGATTGCGGATACCAGGAAAGCAAGACACTGTTTGAACGCAGGGCGGCGCCGTACGGTTACGTTCTCGCCGAGATGCTTCTCGCGATCGACGTCGGGAACACCCAGACCGTCCTCGGGCTGTACGACGGCGAGACGCTCGGCGATCACTGGCGCGTGGCGACGGAGTCGCACCGCAGCGGGGACGAGCTCGGTGCTCTCGTCGACGCTCTCGTGCCGGAACTGGACGAGGTGAGCGGTGTCTGCCTTTCGTCAACGGTCCCGGCCCTCGTTCGCTCGTACGAAGAGTTCGTCGGCCGCTCGACGTCGGCGAGGCTACTTGTGCTCGGGCCCGGGGTCCGCACCGGCGTTCCCGTGCGCTCGGACGATCCGCGCGAGGTCGGGCCGGACCGGATCGCGAATGCCGTGGCGGTCAAGAGCCGCTACGGCGTGCCGGCGATCGTCGTCGACTTCGGAACGTCGACGAACTTCGACGTCGTATCCGCGGAAGGGGAGTGGCTCGGCGGCGTTCTCGCCCCCGGAATCGAGATTTCCATGGATGCGCTCTTCGCCCGCGCGGCGCGTCTCTTCCGCGTCGAATTCACGGAGCCGCCGAACGTGATCGGCAAGACGACGGTGGCTTCGCTGCAGTCGGGCCTCGTCTACGGCTTCACCGGCCAGGTGGACGAAATCGTCACGCGCATCCGAGCCGAGCTCGACGGCGAAGCTCATGTCGTCGCGACCGGCGGCCTCGCGGATCTGATCGCGCCGCACTCGAAGACGATCCAGAAGGTAGACCCGTGGCTCACCCTCGAGGGATTGCGCCTTGTGTGGGAGCTGAACGCCTAGTTCAGGGAGGGGTCCTCGGGCATCGTGGCCACCAGCGTGAACGCGCCGCCCTTGCGCCGCAGGACGCTGGCCCACACGTCGCCGCTGCCGAACACGTCCTCCTCGACCGCGGGCTCCACGACCCACGATCCCTCTTCGAGCTCCGCCTCGAGCTGGCCGCCTCCCCAGCCCGCGTAGCCGGCGAACACGCGCAGGCGCCGGGTCGCATCCGCCACATGCTCCGAATCGGCCTCGGCCGCCATCAGCCCGATGTCGCCGAAGACCATTGCGCCTGCTTCGTCATGGTCATCCCACTCGGCGAGCACGACCACCGATTCGTTCTGAACGGGTCCGCCGACCGAGACGGTGGCGCCGGGCTCGACGACCTCTGCGAGCTCGGGAACGGCCTCTGCGACCTCCGCGTCCGTCGGCCGGTTGAGCACGAGGCCGACGGCGCCGTCCTCGTCGTGGGCGACGACGAGGACGACCGTGCGCCGGAAGTTCGGATCGATCAGCGCGGGCGAGGCGATCAGGAGTTGCCCGCGGAGCGACTCGGTCATCCGCCGCCGTAGATCGAGATCGGCATGTCGTCGAGGAGCACCTCGTCCACCTGCGGCTGCTCCTGCTCGATCCGCGCCAACACGAATCGCGCGCCCGGAACCGTCTCGAAGAGACGCGCCTCGACGTCGCTGACCGCCTCGATCTGAACGAGCTCCTGCTTGAACGGGCGCGGGAAGCGGCCGCGGCCGAGGTACCAGCCGTAGAACTTCTTCAGGAAGCCGCTCGCGCGCCGCTCACCGAGCTCGCGCACGGTCTCGCGCATGAAGAGGACGAGCTCCGCGACGACCTCCTCGCGCGTCGGGTCTTCGCCGTCGTCGCCGATCATCTCCCGGAGCACCCACGGATTACCCTGCGCCGCGCGGCCGACCATGACCGCGGCCGCTCCGGTCGTCGCAAGGACGGCCTGCGCCCGCGCGCGAGAAGTGACGTCGCCCGACGCGATTACCGGCACGTCGACGAGGTCTACGAGCTCGGCCGTCAGAGAATGGTCGGCCTCGCCCGTGTACATCTGGCGTGCCGAGCGCGGATGCAGCGTCAGCGTCTTGGCGCCGGCCTCGACGAGCCGTGGCCCGACCTCGAGGCAGCGCCGGGATCCATTCTCGAGCCCGCGCCGCATCTTCACGGAGACGGGGATGTCGACGGCGCCCGCGACTGCGGCCACGATCCGGCACGCGCGATCCGGATCGTCGAGGAGGGTTGCGCCGGCGCCTGTCTTCGTCACCTTCCTTACGGGGCAGCCGAAGTTGATGTCGACGATGTCGGCTCCCGCGGCCGCGACCATGCGCGACGCCTCGGCCATCACCGGCGGATCTGAGCCGAAGATCTGGATCGCGAGCGGGTGCTCGTCCGAGCCGACGCGCAGGTAGCCGAGCGTCCGCTCGTTCCGGTGCTCGATTCCGGCGCAAGAGACCATTTCCGAACAGACGAGCCCTGCACCGAAGCGGCGGCCCTGACGCCGAAAGGCCTGGACGCTGACGCCGGCCATCGGCGCCAGGACGATCCGCGAGGGGATCTCGACAGGCCCGATCCTCCAGCGCTCGCGCAGGTCCAGCATCGCGGGGACAGGGTACTCGACCCCTGTTGACGCCCAGGTGCCTCGGAGCTACCATTCCCGCCCGCTAGCGGCGCTTTCCGGCCGTGATTTTCCCTTTCTGGAGGCGCTTACTTGAAGGAAATCATCCTGACGAAAGAGGGCTATAACGCCCTCAAGAAGGAGATCGAGGACCTCTCGACCACCCGGCGCCGCGAGGTGGCGGAGCGCATCAAGATCGCCCGCGAGTTCGGCGACATCGCCGAGAACGCGGAATACGACGCGGCGAAGAACGAGCAGGCGATGCTCGAGGCGCGGATCGCGAAGCTCGAGGAGCGGCTCGCCGCTGCGCGCGTGATCGAGAAGCGGGACATCTTGAAGGACGTCGTGTCCGTCGGCTCGACCGTCCGCCTGCGCGACGTCGACGCGAAACAGACGGTCGAGTACCGAATCGTCGGATCGGCCGAGGCGAATCCCGCGGAGCTCAAGCTCTCCAATGAATCTCCCGTGGGCAAGGCGATCCTCGGCCACAAGAAGGGCGAGACGGTAGAGGTCACCACTCCGCGCGGGTCGATGAAGTACAAGATCCTCGAGATCAAGGCGGCGTAGCGCCGGCCCGTACACTGGCGGCGTGTTCCAGCGCTTCACCGAGCGCGCACGCAGCGTCGTCGTCCACGCACAGGACGAAGCGCGGCAGCTGAAGCACAACTACATCGGAACCGAGCATCTGCTGCTCGGTCTGTTGCGCGAGGACGCGGGAGGGGCCTCGCGCGTCCTCGCATCCCTTGACGTGACCTTGCCGGAGGTTCGGGCGGAGGTCGTCGAGACCGTCGGCGTCGGCGACAGCGCCGGCGCCGGAGCGGTTCCTTTCACACCGAGGGCGAAGAGGGTGCT
>JBJMJE010000037.1:0-9440 GCA_045806505.1 Gaiellaceae bacterium | reverse complement strand
TGCTCGGTGACGTTCTTCTTGCGCGCCGGAGAGAGCTCGCCGGCGTGCGCGATCACCTCCTCGACCGAGCCGTACTGCGCGATCAGCTGGCCGGCCGTCTTGTCGCCGATGCCGGGGATGCCCGGGATGTTGTCCGACGTGTCGCCCTTGAGCCCGATGAAGTCGGGCACCTGGTCGGGGCGGATGCCGTAGCGCGCCTCGACGCGCTCGGGCGTGTAGACGTGCGGATCCTGCACGCCGCGCGGCGTCATCATCAGGCAGACGTTCTCCGAGCAGAGCTGAAAGGCGTCTCGGTCGGTGGAGACGACGCACGTCCTGATGCCGGCGTCGTCGGCTCGCGTCGCGAGCGTCGCGATCACGTCGTCGGCCTCCCAGCCCTCGAACTCGAGGTTCTGGTACCCGAACGCCTCGACGATCGGCCGGAAGTACGGGAACTGCTCGCGGAGCAGATCGGCCATCTCGCGCCGTCCCTCCTTGTAGACCTGCGTCGTCGCGAGCGCCGCGCGCTCCGTCGGCCGCGTGTCCCACGCGACCGCGACCGCCTTCGGCTTGTAGTCCGTCAGCAGCTTGAAGAGCATGTTCGTGAAGCCGAGCAGCGCGTTCGTCGGAAAGCCGTCGCTCGTCGCGAGCTCCTCCGGGAGCGCGAAGAACGCGCGGTAGGCGAGGTTGTTGCCGTCGACGAGGAAGAGGTCGCACGCGCGCGCGGGGCCGTCGTCGAGCTGGAGCTCCGTTCCTTCGACCGTCTTCGGCACGGTTCAACGGTAACGTCCCCGCGCGATGATCCGGCCCTTCACGGACGCCGACGTCGATGCGGCGGCAGAGATGCTCGCGCAGCGGCACGCCCGCCACCGCGAGCAAGAGCCGCTTCTGCCTGCGGACGTCGACTTTCGTGCCCAGGTCGAGAGCGAGTGGCGCGTCGAAGGCGCAAGCGGAGTCATCTCGAAGAACGGCTACCTCTTCGCGCGCCCTCTGCCGTACATCGAGGGGCTGACGTGGATGGTCTCCGGGATCGGCGGCCACGTCGTCCTGGGCGAACCGGAGGACGCGCGCGATCTCTACGCGGCAGCTGCCGGCCCGTGGCACGACGCCGGGCACGCCCGGCACGCCGTGTTCGTGCCGGCCTCCTACACCGCCCTCGTCGACGCGTGGTTCCGCCTCAGCTTCGGCGCGTCCGCGGCGCTCGCGACGCGGGAAACGTCCCCGGAGCCGCCGCCCGAGCCAGGGCTCGCCATCCGGCGGAGCACCCCCGATGACCTCGACACCGCCGCACGGCTGGATGCCGCGATGCGCACGTCGATGGTGCCTGCGCCGAGCTTCTCGGGGACCGATCCGTGGACGCACGACGAGTACGTGGAGGACTGGCGCAACACGTGGGACGAGGAGCAGTTCGTCCACTTCGTCGCCGAGCGCGAGGGCGAGGTCGTCGCTCACATCCTCCTGTACCGGCGGCCGCACGACCTGCGCGTGCCGCGCGACTCGATCGACCTGGGCGCCGCGTCGACGTTGCCTGCGGCGCGCGGCTCCGGCGCCGGGCGCGCGCTCACCGAGCACGTCCTGCACTGGGCGCACGAGAACGGGTACCCGACGATGATCACCGACTGGCGCATGACGAACCTGCTGGCCTCGCGGTTCTGGCCGAAGCGCGGCTTCCGCGCAACGTTCCTGCGGCTCTACCGAGCGCTGCCCTGACGCGGATCCCGCTACTCGCCGGGTCGAGGATCGCGGTCGTCAGCGCCAACGAGGACGCTGTGGTGCTCGCACCGCCGCCGCCGCGCGAGCCCGTCGCAGACGTCGCGGCGGCTGTGCGCGATTCGCTCCGCTTTCCGCTCGCGGGCGAGCCGCTCGAGACGCTCGTCACGCGCGGCGGGCGCGCGACCCTCGTGATCGAGCCGCCGGCCCAGCCGGTTCCGGGAACGCCGGTCGAGGCACGCCCCGCCGCGATCGCGGTGGCGATCGAGGAGCTCGAGCGGGCGGGCGTTCCGTCGGAGCGAGTCACGCTGCTCGTCGCCGGCGGTCTCGCGCGGAGGACCGGCGGGCGCGAGGTCGAGGCGTTCGTAACGCCGGAGCTCGCCCGCCGCTTCCGTGGCACGGTCGCGGTGCACGACGCCGAGTCGCGCGAGCTCGTCCCGGTGCCGGTCGAGGGACGGCACGTGCACGTCCACCCCGCGCTCGTCGACACCGATCTCGTCGTGACGGTGAGCGCCGCGGAGACGGTTCTGCACGGCGGCCCGAGCGTGCTGCTCGGCGCATCCGACCCCGCCGCGATCCGCGCGGCCGGCGCCTACTCGCTGCTCGAGACGGCGGCGTCGCAGGGTTGGCACCTCGGGGTCGCGCTCGAGCGAGCGCTGCGCCGCCGCGTGCGCATGATCGGAACGTCGCTCGTGCACACGCTGCCGCGGCTGACCGGAATGCTGCGCGGCTATCCGTACGAGGAGGAATCGGTCGAGCGGCTCGTCGGATCGCCCGTGCGGCACGTCTTCGGCGCGATGCCGGGATCGGTGCGGCGGCGGATGCTGCGCACGATTCCCGCGTCGCGCGGCATCTCGGCCGCGTTCTCTGGACCGCCTTCGGTCGCGCACGCCGAGGCGCTGTTGCGGGGGACCGAGGAGCGCGCGCGGTCGCTGGGCGAGCCGCTCGACGCGCTCTGCCTCGGGATCCCCGGCACGACGCCGTACCTGCCGCGCGAGCGGCCGAACCCGCTGCTCGCGGCGTACCTGGGGCTCGGGCTGGCTCTCCGGCTCTGGCGCGATGCATTTCCGGTCGTCGACGGCGGCGCCGCAATTCTCGTCCACCCGTTCGAGCGGCGCTTTACGCATCCGAGCCAGCAGCCGTATCGCGACTTCTTCCGCGCGATCCGGGCCGGGTCGGCGCGTGACGCCGGCCTCGTGCGCGTCGCCGAGCAAGCGGCAGCAGCCGACGAAAAGGCGATCGCGTCCTACCGCGAGGGCCGCACGCACCATCCGCTGCTGCCGTTCGCGGACTGGAGCGCGTGCGGCCCCGCCCTCGGGCGGCTCGGCGAGGTGTTCGTCGCCGGCTGCCGCGACCACGATGCCGCGCGTGCGCTCGGGCTCGTCCCGACCCACGGCGTCGGCGCCGCCGTGCAGATGGCCGCGGGCCGCGCCGGCGGCACGCTCCGCATCGGCTTCCTGCTCTCGCCCCCGTACTTTCCGCTGCGGGTGCGGGCATGACCTTTCGTTGCGCAGAGCTCTCGCTCGAGCTGGACGAGCCGCTGGCGGGCACTGCGCCGGTGGCGGTCCGCTGGGAGCTCGTCGAGCAACCGAAGCCGTGGGGCCGCAAGCACGGCCTCGTCGCGGAGGGAGCGAAGGTGTTGCTCGTCCGCCGCGTCTCCGGGACCGGGTCCGGGGACATGTCCCCGGACCTGGTCCCGGGACAGCGCCGGTACCTCGTGTGCACGAACGGGGCCCGCGATCCGTGCTGTGCGATCCGCGGCCCCGCCGTCGCGCAGGCGCTCGCGCGCGAGCTGCCGGGCCAGGTCTACGAGTGCTCGCACCTCGGCGGCCACCGCTTTGCAGCGAACGTGCTCGTGCTCCCCGAGGGCCTCTGCTTCGGCCGCCTGGACGCGCGCACCGCTGTCGCGCTCGCGGCCGAGCTCGAGGCAGGTCGCCTCCCGCTGGATCACCTGCGCGGGCGCACCGCGCTCGAGCCGGAGCAGCAGGCGGCTGAGATCCTCGTCCGCCGCGAGCTCGGGCTGACGCGGCTCGGCGACCTACGCCACGTCGACGCTACGACGTTCGCGCTCGCACACGGCCGGAGCGCCACCGCGCGGCTCGACGCCCACGAGCTCGACCCGCAGCGCGTCTCGTGCCGCGACGACAAGGTCGAGGCGGCGACGCGCTGGGAACTCGCCGAGCTAGTCCTCGCCTAGGTACGTCTTGCGGACCTGCTCGTTCTCGCGCAGCTTCTTGGCGTCGTCCGCGAGCGCGATCGTTCCCGTCTCGAGCACGTAGCCGCGGTCGGCGGTGTCGAGCGCCATGAGCGCGTTCTGCTCGACGAGGAGGATCGGCGTTCCCTGCTCGTTGATCTCCCGCACGATCTCGAAGATCTTCTCGACGAAGATCGGCGCGAGGCCCATCGACGGCTCGTCGAGCAGCAGCAGCTTCGGGCGCGCCATCAGCGCACGGCCGATCGCGCACATCTGCTGCTCGCCGCCGGACATCGTCCCGGCCTTCTGCGTCCTCCGCTCCGCAAGGCGCGGGAACAGCGAGAAGACACGATCCATGTCCTCGCGTATCTCGGCCCGGTCGGTGCGCTGGAACGCACCCATCTCGAGGTTCTCGGTCACCGACATCCGCGGGAACAGCTTGCGTCCCTCGGGCGACTGCGAGATGCCGTTCTTGACGATCTGGTGCGGCGGCATCGACGTCACGTCGGTGCCCTGGAAGACGATCTTGCCCGAGCGCGGATGGTTGAGCCCGTTGATCGAGCGCAGCGTCGTCGACTTGCCCGCGCCGTTGGCGCCGATCAGCGTGACGATCTCGCCCTCGCGCACCTCGAGCGAGATTCCCTTCAACGCCTCGATCGAGCCGTAGAAGGTGTGGACGTCGGCGACGCTGAGGACCAGTTCGCTAGCCATCGGCAACCGCCGCAGACCCGAGGTATGCCTCGATCACGCGCGGATCGCGCTGCACCTCGCGCGGCGTCCCTTCGGCGATCTTCGCCCCGTAGTCGAGCACGGTCACGTGGTCCGAGATGCCCATCACGATCTTCATATCGTGCTCGATCAGGAGCACGGTCAGTCCTAGCTCCGTCCGGAGCATGTCGACGAACTGCGTGAACGCGGCCGTCTCCTGCGGGTTCATACCGGCCGTCGGCTCGTCGAGCAGCAGCAGCTTCGGGTTCGTCGCCAGCGCACGTGCCACCTCGAGCCGCCGCTGGTCGCCGTAGGAGAGGTTCTTCGCGGCCTCGTCGTCGACGCGTCGCAGACCGGAGAGCGTGAGCAGCTCGCGCGCGCGATCCCGCGCCTCGCTCTCCTCGCGCCGGACGCCGGGCGTCTTGAGGATCGCCGTGAAGACGTTGCCCTTCATGCGCGAGTGCATGCCGACGAGCACGTTCTCGAGTGCCGTCATGTTCTGGAACAGGCGGATGTTCTGGAACGTGCGCCCGACTCCGCGCTCCGTCACGGCGTGCGGAGGCTTCCCGGTCACATCGCCGCCGTCGAAGACGATCCGCCCGGCCGTCGGCCTGTAGACGCCGGTCAGCATGTTGAAGAACGTCGTCTTGCCGGCGCCGTTCGGGCCGATGAGGCTCGAGATCGCGCGCTCCTCGATCGCGAAATCGACGTCGTCGACCGCGACGAGCCCGCCGAACTCCTTGCGCAACCGCGTGACGTCGAGCAGCGGCATCAGCTGTCGGGACCGGCCGTGTCGTACAGCGGTTTGTCGTGCACGCCCTCGCGGAACTCGGCCTTCCGCCGTTGACTCGGTATCAGGCCCTCCGGTCTGAAGAGCATCACCACCACGAGGATCACGCCGAAGATCCCGAACTCGTAGAGCGGCACGTCGAGATGCGTCCCGAAATGCTCGTTGGTCCAACCGCCCACGTTCGCCAGGCCCTCGCGGTCGAGATAGCTGAGGAAGCACGCGCCGAAGATGACGCCGGGAATGCTGCCCATCCCGCCGAGGATGACCATGCAGAGGATGAAGACGGAGATGTTGAAGAAGAAGTCGTCGGGGAACGTCGCCGACTTGTAGCTCGCGTAGTACGCGCCGGCGACGCCGCCGAAGAACGCGCCTGTCGCGTAGGCCCATGTCTTCGTCCGCATCAGCGGCACGCCCATCGCGGCGGCGGCCGTCTCGTCCTCGCGGATCGCAATCCACGCGCGGCCGAGCCGCGACCCGCGCAGCCGGATGGAGCAGAACACCGTGAAGAGCACGAGGAGCAGCGCCGTGTAGTAGAAGAGGTTCAGCTGATTCGACGCGACCAGGTAGTTCGCCGGCAGGCCAACGTGGTTGTCCAGCCAGTTGCCGAAGCCGGGGCCGTCGATCGGCGTGATGCCCTGCGTGCCGCCCGTCAGGTTGAAGCCGGTGCCGAAGAGGTTGTCGCCGTTCCGCGCGATCTGCGGGATGATCTCGCCGAAACCGAGCGTGACGATCGCCAGGTAGTCGCCGCGGAGGCGCAGCGTCGGCAAGCCGATCACGATTCCGACGAAGGCGGTGACGATGCCCGCCAGCAGCAGAATCAGCCAGATCGAGAAGTGGAAGCCGACGGCGTCGGGCGTGATGCCGACGGCCCCGAAATGGATCTTGTGGGTCGCGAACTGCGACGATGCGAACCAGCCCGACATGTACGCGCCGATCGCGTAGAACGCGACATAGCCGAGGTCGAGCAGTCCCGCGTAGCCGACGACGACGTTCAGGCCGAGCGCCATCATCGTGAAGATCATCATCACGACCATCGTGTCCATCTGCGGCGCCGGCCCGAAGATGGGCCACCCGAACAGATCTCCGCGGAAACGCGGGTAGAGGATCGCGAGCGCGAGCAAGATTCCGGGGATGACCCACTGGCCGCGTGGATAGCGCTCCCACGGAATGACGACGAGCGTGAAGACGATCGCCGCCGCGGCGAGCACGGTCAGGTTCCAGACGCCGCCGACGGCGACGAGGACGATGCCGACGATCAGCCAGAAGCCGGTCTTGACCGCGCGGCGCGCGATCGGGTCGAGCGCGAGCCACCGCTCGCGCGGGAACCCGAGCCTGGAGAGGAGCTTCCACCACTGCTCGGACATGCGGCGGCCGACCTCCAGCGTGTTCATGCGCCCTCCGGCGTGCGTTCGCCGAGGAGACCTTCGGGCCGGAACACGAGGATCAGGATCAGGATCGAGAACACGAGCGATTGCGTCCAGTCGCTGCCCGGCGAATGCCAGGCCAGCCCTTCGTTGAAGGCCTGGATAAAGCCGATCACGAGCGCGCCGAGGACGGCTCCTGGCAGGTTCCCGATGCCGCCGAGCACTGCCGCCGTGAACGCGATCAGCCCGAGCTGGAATCCCTGGTCGTAGCGCACCTGCGTGAAATAGAGGACGTACAGGAGACCGGCCGCACCGGCGAGGCCCCCGGCGATCAGGAAGGTGAACGAAATCGTGCGGTTGACGTTGATGCCCATCATCGCGGCAGCGTCCTGATCCTGGGCCGTCGCGCGCATCGCCTTGCCCTGCTTCGTGCTTTGCACGAGCCACATCAGCAACAGGAGCACCGGCACCGTGATGATCAGAACGATGAACTTGTTCCACGTGTAGATCACGCCGCCGACGTTGAACACCTCGCTGTTGGGAAGCACAGCCGGCACCGAGACGTATTCGGGGCCTTTCCACGCCAGCGCGACGTCCTGGAGGATGAACGACATCCCGATCGCGGTGATGAGCGGCGCAAGTCGAGGCGCCCCGCGTAACGGCTTGTAGGCGATGAACTCGATCGTCGCGTTCAACAGGCCGCAGATGAGCATCGCGGCCACGAGCGAGACGAGGATCGCCGGCACGAGCGAGCTGATGGAGGCATGGGCCTGCAGGTCGAAGACGGAGGTGAGGAACGTCGCCGAGATCATCCCGCCGAGCATGAAGACGTCTCCGTGCGCGAAGTTGATCAGCTCGAGGATGCCGTAGACGAGCGTGTAGCCGAGCGCGACGAGCGCGAAGACGGCGCCGTTCGTCAGGCCGATGAAGAACACCGTCATGAAGTCCGACGGAGCCTTGACGAAGTTCACGATCAGCCAGAAGACGAGCAGGCCGACCAGGAGGGTCGCGCAGATGGGCAGCAGGTAGCTACTCGCCTGGCGCGGGAGTCGAACGGAGGGGTCTCGGGTCGCCTCGCTGGTCACTTGAGTTGTGACGGCGCCGGGCGATCCGCCGCCCGGCGCCGTCGATTTGCCGCTTCGCTACGTGGTCAGGTTCTTCTCGGGCACGATCGTCTTCAGCGGGTTCAGCTTGCCCGCCTTCTGCTGGTAGATCGTGATCGGGCCGAGGCTGGTGTCGCCCTTGTCGTTGAGGGTGAACGTGCCGATGATCCCGTCCTTCACCTGCAGGCCGAAGAGGGACGACGTGACCGAGGGCCGCGTCCCGTCCGACTTCGCGATCGCGTCGAGCATGACGTCCATGGCCTGCGCGCCGTACTGCGAGTACGGGTTCGGCGTGGCACCGATCTGCTTGCCGAAGTCGTCGACGAACGTCTTGCCCTCGCCCTTGAGGCCCGACGGCGGCTGGCCCGCGACGCTGGCGTACGAGCCGTCGAACGCAGTGCCGTTCGACTTCGGATCGGAGAAGCCGTCCGGCGCGATGAGCGTCGCGTCCGGCACGCCTTGCTTCAGGTCCTTGATCAGCTTCGCGCCGTTGTTGCAGATGATCCCGCCGAGGAAGACCGCGTCGGCGCCGGTCGCCTTGATCGCATTCGCGAGCGCCTCGTAGCTCGACTGTTTCGCGTCCCAGCCCTTGAAGCCGGCGACGTTCAGCCCCAGCTTCTGCGCAGCGCCGCGGAACGTCGTCGCGACGCCGAAGCCGTATGTCTGCTTGTCGTTGAGGATGTAGACGCTCTTGAGCCCCTGGTCCTTCACGAACTGCGCGTCGGCCGGGCCCTGGATCTGGTCGTTGGCCACGACACGGGCGTAGTTCCGCTTGCCGGTCGGGTAGTACTTGTCGGGCTCGCCGGCCTCGGCGCCCGGCCCGTCCGTCGTGAGGCCCGGGCTCGTGTTCGCGGGGCTGACCATCGCGACGGGACCCGGAACCGCCCGGTTCAGGATCGGGACGATGATCTTGGCGCACCCGGAGTTGAACGTTCCGACCACTCCGATGACGGCCTTGTTCGCGGCGTACGCACGACCGTTCGAGGCGCACTTCGCCGAGTCCCAGGCGCCGGCCTGCGCCGTCGAGTCGTCGCAGGACTGGTAAGCAACCTTGTAGTCGCCGGCCTTGAAGTCGCGTTGCTTGAGGGCGAACTTGATCGCCTGGACCATCTCCGTCGTCTGAGCGCGGCCGGCGCCCTGCAACGGGAGGTCGGAAGCAACGATGAAGTCGGCGTCGCCGTCTCCCTCGTAGTAGATGCTCGAGCACGAAGACGAGGGCAGCGCCTCCACGTTGCCGCCGCCTCCGCCGCCGTTACTGCTGCCTTCATTCCCGCCGCCGCCGCCGCAACCTGCGGCTGCGATCGCGAGCACCGCGAACAGCCCGATCAGGCCAACTGCCTTGACGCTTTGTTTCACGCTTCCTCCTCAGTCTCCCGTTTGCGCCACCGGTGTTCGATCGGGGGAGTATCCGGGCTGGCGCCGCTGCGCGCAAGCGAGAGGAGACGCCGCTGCGCCGCATGCGGAGGCGGCGTGCGCCTCGTACCATGGGAGTCGAGCCGAAGTGGCGGAACTGGCAGACGCGCCGGACTCAAAATCCGGTGCCCGAAAGGGCGTGTGGGTTCGATTCCCACCTTCGGCACTGTCGCCGTTTG
>JBJMJE010000036.1:0-8721 GCA_045806505.1 Gaiellaceae bacterium | reverse complement strand
GATGCGCTTCGACACGGTCGAGCAGCGGGACACGACGATGCAGTACGGCGTCGAGCAGGGCGCAAAGGCAGGCTTCGCGCGCGTCGACGCGCTGCTGCAGAAGATCGCGGCGTAAGCGAAGGGCAGGGAGTGGGCCGCCGGCATGGCGGCCCACTCGCTCCCTTCGCAGGGTTACTTCGTCTTCGGCAGGTCGAGGCGCCAGGCGCCGCGGCCGTGCGTCGCCGCGTAGAGATAGCGCTCGCCGTTCGGACGCGGCAGGAGCGTCAGCCCGTACACCGCTGCGCCTGACTGGTCGCGTCCCGCGAGCTCCCACGTCGTCGAACCCTGCGGAAGGCGGTCGACGCCGAAGTCCGTCGCGGCGTAGATGTCACCGGTTGCGCCGTCGTATGCCACGTCGGTCACCGGCTGGTCGCCGAGGTTCGACGTGAGGTCCGTCCACGTCGCCGTGCCCGTGGCCGCGTTGAAGCGGACGTCGAACACGTGGCCGGGCTGGCCGGGCGTGTACGCCGCGTACCCGCTGAACGACACGATCGCGTGGAACTTGTCGGCGGGATCGACGGAGATGCCGCTGACGAACCGCGTCGGCTGGACCGGGGTGTCGATCCGCGTGTACGTCACCGCCGACGCCGGCTCGGCGTTGGCGTTCTGCGTGATGAACACGCGGCCGCGGCGGGTGCCGACCCACATCGTGCCGGTGTCGAGCGACGACCGGGTCATGCGGACGACGTACCCGGCGTTGCCGCCGCCCTTGTCCGAGTCCGGCCCGGCCGCGAGGTCACCAGCAGTGCCACCGAGTGCGACGAGGTCGCCACAGCCCGAGTTCGGGATGCCCGCCAGGTCGCCGAAGAGCGCATCGCAGTGCGCCAGCATGAAGTCGCGGTTCGCACCGCCGGCCGCCTTCGTGCGCCAGACGTGCCGCATCCCCGAGAACGCGGTCTGGCTGACGAACGGGTCGACCGTGAGCGGCGGGTAGAACGAGGCGCCCTCACCCGACGCACGCATCGAGTCCGAGATCCACATCCAGTGGCCCGGCGTCGGGTCGATGCCGTCCCAGTTCACCTGCAGCGAGACGCCGGAGAACTGGTGGTAGTGCGCCTTCCCGTCGATGTCGATGCCGGTCGGGCCGCCGTCGCCGAGGACGTCCATGCGCCACTGGTTTCCGTCGAACGTCGGCGAGCCGTTGTCCTGCGTGCCGCCGATGATGTCGTTCGGGTCGTTCGGGTCGACCGCCAGGGCCTGGAACTCGAGCACGTTCAGGCCCGAGTTCATCGCGATGATCTGATCGGGGATCGCGGACAGCCAGTCACGGCAGTCCTTCAGGCTCACGCCGGTGAGGCTGCGCGTGTCGCAGTCGGACGAGAAGTCAACGTAGCGACCGCTCGTGCGCGAGATGCCGCCGTCGGAGGCGACGAAGGTGATCCCGCCCGGCGCGAACGCGAACGCGTGGATGTCCGGATGGATGTCGAGGAAGAAGTGCCGTGCGTCACCCGTCGCGTCCGTGAACTGGACGCCCGCGTTGACCGAGCGCATGACCGCCCGGCCGTTCGAGCGGTAGTGCGAGGTCCGCGACGGCAGTTCCTGGTACTGCGTCACGCCGCCGAGCCAGACCTCGTCCGGGTTTCCGGGCGGCGATGCGACAGGCATGTCGTACGAGCATTGGTTCCGGCAGAAGTCGAACGAGCTGAAGCCGGGCGTGCCGTCGACGTTGCTCGAGAGCAGCGTCCAGCCGGCGTTGCCCGCGATGGCCGCGGCGTCGTCCGTCCGCCACAGCTTCGACGCGTCGACCGTCGGCGCGATGCCCGGCACCTGGTCGGAGCCCTCGCCGAGGTAGATGCGCGTCTTGCCGTTCGCGAGCGCTGCGACAGCGAGCTCGAACCGGATGCCGGCGAGGCCTGACGGCCCCGGGGGGTTCGGGGTCGGCTCGGTGAAGATTTGCGTCACCGTCGTGCCCGCGGGCGTGATGCTCGCGCGGAACGCGCCGTAGTTGAACATCGTGAAGTAGAACGTCGACGCGTCGTTCGGGTCGAACTGGATCCGCGTGATCGCGCCGCGGAACAGGTCCAGGCCCGTCGGCGTGCCCGGCACGGCCGTGTCCTGGTCACGCGAGTAGATGAGCGTGAAGGTGTTGCCGCCGTCCTTCGACTCGTAGAGACCGAGACGCGGCGCGCCCGGCGGCGTGAAGCGTCCTCCGTTCGAGCTGGAGATGCCGTGCCGCGCGACCATCGTCCCGATGTAGATGTGGCTCGGGTTCGTCGGGTCGATCGCGATGTCGCCGACGCCGCGGTCCTTCGCGGCCGCGACGCTGCCCGGAAGCACCGACCAGTGGTTGCCGCCGTCGGTCGACCTGTAGACGCCGAGGCCGGCCTCGTTGTCGGACGAGCCGTTCTCCTCGCCGGTGCCGACGTAAATCGTGTTGCCCGTCGCGTCCGTCGGGTCGATCGTGATCGAGCCGATCGCACGCGTGTCGAGGCCGTCGTTCTGCTCGTGCCACGCAGGCCGCTGCGCGAGCGCGTTGTTCGTCATCCAGACGCCGCCGCCCGCCGAGCCGATGTAGAGCTTGCAGGCGTCGACGTTGCAGTGCCTGGAGTCGACCGCGAGCGCCGCGATTCGTCCCGTCCACTGCGTCGGAACCATGAGGTTCTGCGTCCCGAACTGCCCGATCTCGAGCGTGTCGGGGCCGAGCTCCTTCCACTTCGCGTTCAGCTTCGAGCCCTTGTCCTTGACCTTCTTGCCGGCCGCGATCGCGCCCTGCGTCTGGCCGAAGCCGATCGTGTCGCTCGGGTACGCGCGGTTCGCGTAGTCCTCCTGCGCCGCGCTCGGCCCGGCCTCGCCGGACTCGTCCGAGCCCTGGCCGAGATACGAGAATTCCTCGTCCGTCCCGAGCCGCGTCGGGGGCGCTGCCGCGCCGCCGCCTGTCTTCGTGGCCATGGCCGTCAGCACGGCCGGGATCAGCAGCGCCATGCAGGCAAGCGCAGCCACCACCCATTTCCTCATTCCGCCCCCTTAGCGTCGTGTCGATAACCGCAGAGATCCGCGATAGATCACCGTCTACCAGGGTGGCGGAAGATTCGCAAGCGATTTTGCAAAAAATCTTTGCACCGAGCTAGAGCTGCGAGATCAGGTCGAACGCCGCGAGCGCCGCGCCGAGCTGCCTGGCGGGGAAGAACTCGTGCGAGTGCGCCCACTGCCCGCGGATCGGCGTCACCTTCGCGTCCGGCGCCAATCTCTCGATCGCCGCGAAGAGCTTCCCCGTCTGGTCTCGTTCCTGGTTGCCCACGACGACGTCTTCGGTGCTCCAGTACAAGCGCAGCGGAAACGGCAGCGCGGCGAGCCTGCGCGTGAAGCTGAGGCCGCTGCGTGCGTTCCACGCCGCCTGGCCCCTCGGCAGCTCCGCGAGCAGCGACCCGATCGTCTTCTGACGCCGCTCCTTGCGGTTGAAGTAGCGCGCCTCGAGGTTCCAGCCCCGCACGCTCGCCGGCCGCGTGCCCACCTCCTCGATCATGTTCGCGGAGACGCCCGGGCGGTGGTGCGTCAGGTAGCCGCACTGAACGGCGAGGTCGCAGACGGCGTCGAACGCTCCCGCTCCCGCCAGCTTGCCTTGCCCGCCCGCGAGCGCCTTCGGATAGCGCGCCGCGAGGAGCAGCGTCTCCTGGCCGCCCATGCTGCTGCCGAGGACGTAGATGCGGTCGCGCTGCAGCTCGAGCCACGGCAGCGTCGCCTCGACGATCTTCGGCATGCGCGCGAGGTCGTGCACGTGACCGACGTTCCCGTACGTGAAGAGGCTCGGGTTCGGAGGCAGGTCGACGCGCGTCGTCGCGGCGGTGTGCGCGCGCGCAAGGCCGTCCGGGCAGACGAGCGCGAACGGCCCTGCGGCCGGCAGGTTCTGCCAGTAGCCGCGCGCGTTGTTCAGCGCGAAGTTGTTGCGGCCGTGCGGCGAGATGACGAGCGGCAGCGGATGCGGATGGTGCTTCGGCCCCCACGCGCGCGGCAGGACGACGATCGCCTGTCGTGCGGTGACGCGGTCCCACGCGAGGTACTTCACCGTCCACGGCTTCGTCTGCTTCCAAGGCCACGCGGCGCGACTCGGCGTCGCGGGGCGCACTGTCTGGACGTCGGTTGGCATCCCCCGCTCGCGAGCATGCCGCTCGATCCGCGACGGCGCAACTCCGCGGTCGGCAAGCTCCGAGCGTGGCTGCGCTCGTCATCGAGGACAAGCTGCTGCTCGGCGGCGCGATCCTCGTGCTCGCGCTCCTTGCTGCGGTGGCGTCGCGGCGGTTGCAGCTACCGCTCCTGATCACCTTCCTCGCGCTCGGGATGCTGCTCGGCTCGGAAGGGCTCGGCGGCATCTACTTCGACAACGCGCAGCTCGCGCGGTCGATCGGCATCCTCGCCCTGATCGCGATCCTGTTCGAGGGCGGCCTCTCGACGGACTGGCCCGACATCCGTCCCGTCGCCGTCCCGGCAGTCGTCCTCAGCACGCTCGGCGTCGTCGTCACCGCCGCCGTGACCGCGCTTCCGGCGTACTACCTCCTCGACCTCAAGGCGAGCGAGGCGCTGCTGCTCGGCGCCGTCGTCGGCTCGACCGACGCGGCGGCCGTGTTCGCGACGCTGCGGTTCACGACGCTGCGCCGGCGCCTCGCGGCGCTGCTGAACGCGGAGTCCGGCGCCAACGACCCGATGGCCGTGGCGCTCACGCTCGGGCTCATCGCCTGGATCGAGAAGCCCGGCTACGGCGTCGACGACCTGCTGCTGCTACTCGTCCGGCAGCTCGGGCTCGGCCTGGTGATCGGCGTCGGGCTCGGGCTGGTCGCGCGCTGGCTGCTGCCCCGGCTGCCGACCGACCTTGCCCCGTTCGCACCGGTCGCGTCGCTCGCCACCGCGGCCGTGACCTACGGACTGGCCGATGCCGCGCACGGCAGCGGCTTCCTCGCCGTCTACATCGTGGCGCTGTTCCTCGGCAATACGCCGATGCCGCTGGGGCGCTCGATCGTGGCGTTTCACGAAGGCCTTGCCTTCCTCGCGCAGGTCGTGCTCTTCATCGTGCTCGGCCTGCTCGTCTTCCCGAGCCGGCTCGATCCGGTGGCGGTTGAGGCGATCGCGCTCGCTGCCGTGCTCGTCTTCGTCGCGAGGCCGCTGGCGGTCGTCGTCTCGACGCTCGGCTTCGACTTCAACGCCCGCGAGCGCGTCTTCCTCTCGTGGGCGGGGCTGCGCGGCGCGGTGCCGATCGTGCTCGCGACGTTCGCTCTCTCCGCGGGCATCGCCGCGAGCAACACGATCTTCAACGCCGTCTTCTTCGTGGTGATCGTGTCCGCCCTCGTCCAGGGCCTGACGCTCGAACGACTTGCCGAGCGGCTCCACCTCGCGGGCGAGGGCAAGCCGTTTCCGGAGATGCCGGTCGAGGTGGGCGCGGTACAGGCGCTCGGCGGCGAGATTCTCGAGCACGGCGTCGACCGCGGCGACGCCGCCGTCGGCAGCCGCGTGCTCGGACTCGGCCTGCCCCCGGACTCGATCGTGATGCTGATCGTCCGCGACGGCGTCGGCATCCCGCCGCGCGGGAGCACCGTCATCGAGGCCGGAGACGTGCTCTACGTGCTGTCGACGCGCAAGGTGCAAGCGCAGGTGGAAGCCCTCGTAGACGTGTGGCAGCGGGGGCCGATGCCGGCGACCGTGTACCAGGTCGCGGCACCCGACTAGCCGCGGTAGGTTGGCGGCGTGGCCGAGGAGCACGCGCTCGAAGTCGCCGGTCGAGAGCTCGCGATCAGCAGCCCCGGCAAGGTCTTCTTCTCCGAGCGCGGCGAGACGAAGCTCGACCTGGTGCGGTACTACCTCGCCGTCGCGGAGCCGCTGATGCGCGCGGTGCGGGGACGGCCGACGCTCATGCAGCGGTTCCCGCACGGCGCCGAGGGCAGCTCGTTCTTCCAGAAGCGCGTCCCGGAGTCGGCGCCCGAGTGGCTCGAGACGACGATCGTCAGCACGCCGAACGGCACGACCTCCCGCGCGCTCGTGCTCGCCGACATGGCGCACGTCCTCTGGGCGGTCAACCTCGCCTGCCTCGGCTTCCACGTCTGGCCGTACGTTCACGACCGGCCCGAGATCGCCGACGAGCTTCGCCTCGACCTCGATCCGCAGCCGGGCGTCGACTTCGACGGCATCCGCGCCGCCGCCGCCGCGCTGCGCTCACTGCTCGACGAGCTCGGGATCGTCGGCTACCCGAAGACGACGGGCAATCGCGGCCTGCACGTCTACGTCAGGCTCGAGCCGCGCTGGGACTCGTACCACGTGCGTTCAGCCGCGGTCGCGGCCGCGCGCGAGCTCGAAAGGCGCCACCCGGAGCTCATCACGGCGGCGTGGTGGAAGGAGGAGCGCGGCCGGCGCGTCTTCGTCGACTACAACCAGAACGCGCCGCACAAGACGGTCTTCGGCGCGTGGTCGGTGCGCTCGCGTCCCGGCGCGCAGGTGTCGGCGCCGCTGACGTGGGACGAGGTCGACGCGCTTCATCCCGACGAGCTGACGATCGCGAGCGTGCCCGAGCGTTTGGCGGCAGTCGGCGATCCGTGGGACGGCATGAACGACGAGCCGCAGTCGCTCGAGCCGCTGCTCGAGCTGCACGAGCGGGACCGCGCCGCCGGTCTCATGGACGCGCCGTGGCCGCCCGTCTATCCGAAGCAGCCGGGCGAGCCGCCGCGGGTGGCGCCGAGCAGGGCTCGCAAAGACGCCGGCTAGCGCGGTCGGCCCGACAGCAGGTCGTCGAGCTCGAACGGCGCGTCGATCGCCGGCGCGTCGGCGTCTCCGTATCGTCGCCAGTCCTCGAACGGCCGGTCCCACGCGAGCTCGAGGTCGTTGCCGTCCGGGTCGCTGAGGTAGACGGCGAGATGCGTCCCGTGATCCGTGAGCTGCCGCAGCGGCACGCCTGCATCTACGAGCCGGCCGACCGCCTCGGCGAGGTGCTCCCGGGACGAGAAGTTCAGCGCGACGTGGTGGAGCCCGGCGACGCCGTCCGGCTGCGGGTCGCCGCCCGCGGACTTCCACGTGTTGAAGCCGAGGTGATGGTGATAGCCGCCGGCCGAGACGAACAGGATGTCGCCGGTCGTGCCCCAGCCCGGCACGTCGCGCGCCTCGTGGATCACGTCGAAGCCGAGGATCCCGACGTAGAAGTCGCGCACGCCGTCGATGTCGGCCGTCCGCAGGTGCACGTGACCGATCCGCACGTTCGGATCGATCGGACGCTCGGCCGCGACGGCAGGCTCGATAGGTCCCTGCGGGCCGCTCAAGGCTCGACCATCACCTTGATCGCCTCGCGGTCGTTCATCGCGCGGTAGCCGTCGGGAACGTCGTCGAGCCCGCCGCTGCGGTCGAAGACGCGGCCGGGCTCGATGCGGCCCTCGAGGACGTCGGGCAGCAGTTCCTCAATGTACGCGCGGGCCGGTGCAGGACCGCCGCTGATCGTCACGTTGCCGAAGAACGTCGCGACGCCTTCCGGGATCGAGTCCTCCTGCGGCACGCCGACGCGGCCGACCGCGCCGCCGGGGCGGACGATGCTCAGCGCGGTCACGGTCGCCTGCTCGAGGCCGACGCACTCGAGGACGCACTGAGCGCCGAGACCGTCCGTCAGCTCGCGCACGCGCTCGACCGCTTGGCCGCCGCGCTCGCTCACGATGTCCGTCGCGCCGAAGTCCTGCGCGAGCGCGATGCGCGACGGATGGCGGCCGAGCAGGATCACCTGCTCCGCGCCGAGGCGCCGCGCGGCGATCGCGCCGCACAGGCCGACGGCGCCGTCCCCCACGACGGCAACGGATTTCCCGGGCCCGACCTGGGCGCAGAGCGCCGCGTGGTGGCCGGTGGCCATCACGTCCGTGAGCGTGAGCAGCGACGGCATCAGCGCGTCGTCCTCGTCCCCCGGCAGCACGACGAGCGTGCCGTCCGCCTGCGGTACGCGCACGGCCTCGCCCTGGCCGCCGTCGACGTCCGGGTCGCCGTACCTGCCGCCGTGCAGGCAGGACGACTGCAGTCCTTCGCGACAGAAGACGCAGGTGCCGTCGGACCAGAGGAAGGGCGCGACGACGAGGTCGCCGGCCTTCAGCGTGCGGACCTCGTCGCCGGCCGCCTCGACGACGCCGATGAACTCGTGGCCCATGCGGCGGCCCGTGTCGCTCGGCTGCATGGACTTGTACGGCCAGAGGTCGCTGCCGCAGATCGCGGCGCGCGTGACGCGGACGAGCGCATCGGTCGGTTCGATGAGGCGCGCGTCCGGCACGTCCTCGACGCGGACGTCGGCGGCGCCGTACATGACCGTCGCTCGCATACCGGCACTCAAGCACGCCGCGCGTCAGGACGCGCCAAGATCCGGCCATGCAGATCACGAGGAACATCACCGACACAGGGGCCGGGCCGGGCGACTGGTTCACCGGCTCGGTCTTCATCGACCCGGTCGCGACGCCGTCGGGCGCCTCTCGCGTCAGCGCGGCAAGCGTCCACTTCACTCCCGGCGCGCGAACGGCGTGGCACACGCACCCGAACGGCCAGACCATCTACGTGACGGAGGGCGTCGGCCTCGCGCAGCGGCGCGGCGGGCCGATCGAGGTGATCCGGCCCGGAGACCGCGTGTTCTTCGAGCCTGGCGAGGAGCACTGGCACGGCGCGGCTCCAACGCGGTTCATGACCCACCTGGCGCTGCTCGAGGTCGACGAAGACGGCACCCCGGCGACGTGGGGTGACCACGTG
>JBJMJE010000035.1:0-5725 GCA_045806505.1 Gaiellaceae bacterium | reverse complement strand
CAACGCGCAGATCAGTGTGCTCGGGCAGACCCTGTCGGGCAACGTGTCGTTCGAGAGCGTGGACGGCGTGATCGCGGTCGCCGCGTCGAACGTGACGCTCGCGCTTCCCGGCGTCAGCCTCTCGAACGGCTCCGGCGCGCTGCTGCTCGCGCCCGCAGGCGTCGCCGGCAAGGTGAGCGGCACGCTCGCCGTGACGATCCCGGGCGTCAGCTTCACCGGCTCCTTCAGCGTGGGCGTGAACACGACGGCGGCGCCCGTCGACCGGGCGTTCGACGTCGGCGGCGACGAGGTCATGCTGAACGTGCCGGCCGGGCCGTTCCTCCGCGTCGAGGGCACTGCCGTGACGCTGAACATCCTGGGCCAGCAGATCGGCGGCGACTTCGCGGTCGAGCGCAACGGTACGACGACCACGATCGCGGCCCGCAACATTCATTTCTCGCTCGGCGCCGGCTCTAGCGGCGTCACGCTCACGGACGGCGAGGGCGCGTTCGTCGTCACCACCGCCGGCCTCGCCGGACAGATCTCCGGTCGCGTCGCGCTGAACCTGCCGGCGGGCATCTCCGTGAGCGGCGACTTCTCGCTCGCGGTGAACAACACGAGCGCCGCAGTCGACCAGACGTTCAGCGTCGGCGATGAGTCGGTGCACCTGAGCCTGCCCGGTGGCCCGTACCTCCGCATCTCGGCGGCGAACGTGCAGGCGGACCTGCTCGGCCTGCGCGTCACCGGCGATTTCAGCTTCGAGCGCGCGCTTTCTCTCGGCGCCAACCGCGTGCCCGGCGGCATGGGCGCGGACGCGGACACGCCGATCATTCGCATCGGCATCGCGAACCTCGCGTTCTCGCTCGGCGGCTCGTCCCCGATCGTCAGCGTCACGGGCGGCACGGGCGCGTTCTTCGTGACGTCGGCCGGCATCGCGGGCGACCTCCAGGCGACGGTCGCGCTCAACGTCCCGCAGGTCGCGTTCTCCGGCGCGCTGCGGGTGCAGTTCAACACGATCCAGGGCGCCGCGGACTTCGACGAGACCTTCCAGGTCGGCGGCTCCCCGATCCGCGTGCAGCTGCCGCACGGCCCGTACTTCCGCATCCAGGGGACGAACGTCGACCTCAACGTCGTCGGGCAGACGCTGCACGGCGACTTCTCGCTCACCCGCTCGACGGGCATCGGCGGCGCGCCCGTCGTGAGCGTCGAGCTCTCGCACGTCACCCTCAAGCTCGGCGGCACTGCGGCATCGCCGATCCTCTCCCTGACGAACGGCCACGCGTCGCTCGTGCTCGCCGGCACCGGCGTGAGCGGCACGGTCAGCGGGGATATCGCACTCAACGTTCCCGGCGTGTCGGTCAGCGCCGGCCTCTCGCTGGCGATCGACACCGCCGCCGGCCGCGTTCGCCTCGAGGGGAACGTCAACCTGACGACGCTCGGGCTCGACCTGAGCGGAACCTTCGTCTTCGAACAGGCGACGAACGCGCAGGGCCAGAAGGTCGTGCGCGTCGGCGTCTCGAACGGCTCGCTGACGCTCGCGTCAGGCGTTCTCTCGCTGAGCCAGGTGAACGGCCTGTTCATCCTCACGCCGGCGGGAGTCGCGGCCTCGCTGAGCGCGCAGATCTCGCTCGGAGTCAGCGGCATCGAGATCGGCGGCACGTTCGCGCTTCAGCTGAACAACACGAACGCTGCCGTCTCGGAGAGCGTCCAGGTCGGCGGCGCGACGCTCGCCCTCTCACTGCCGGCCGGGCCGTACGTCCGCGTCGCCGGCACCGGCGTAACGATTCGCGTCGCGGGTCAGCGGCTCTCCGGCGATTTCTCCTTCGAGCGCGTTGCGGTCACCGGCGGGAACGCCGTCCGGATCACTGCCTCGAACGTGAGCCTCGCGTTCGGCGACGGCTCGCGGAACTTCCTCGTCGTGAGCGAGGGCCAGGGCGCATTCGTCATCCTGCCTACGGGCATCGCCGGGAAGCTGAGCGCGCACGTCGAGCTGCAGAACGTCCCCGGCGTCACGCTTGCGGGGACGTTCGAGCTCGCGCTGAACACCACCCCCTCGCCGGTGTTGGAGACCTTCACCGGCGGCGCGTTCCCGATCACGCTCGACCTGCCGGCCGGAAGCTTCCTCCGCGTCGCCGGCTCCGGCGTGACGCTCCGTGTCGCAGGCGTGTCGCTCTCGGGCAACTTCACGTTCGAGCGCTCGATTCTCGCGGGCCAGACTGTCGTCTCGGTCTCTTTCTCGAACGTCGAGCTCGGGCTCGGCGACGGCACGACCGACTTCTTGCGCGCCACCGACGGCGCCGGCACCTTCGTGCTCGGCACCTTCGGCCTCGGCACCGCCGGGATCTACGGCACCTTCCGCGCGAACGTCGCGGTCGACGTCCCCGGCGTCTCGTTCAACGGGCGCCTCAGCGTCGAGATCGACACGACGTCGATCGTCCAGACACCGGACGACATCCCGTCCGGCCTTCGGATCCTCGGCGCCGCGACGCTCGTCATCGCGGGGCAGGAGATCGGCGGCAACTTCCTGATCCAGCGGAACCCCGCAGGCGTCGTCACGATCGCGGTGACGGACCTCAACTTCACCCTCACGGTCGGCGGCACGCCTCTCGTCGAGGTGCGCCACCTCGACGGCGTGATCATCGTCGGCCCGCAGGGCGTCTCCGCGAGCTTCGCGACGCTGACGTTCCCGACGTTCGCGCTGCCGGGCATCCACATCGGCGGCGACTCGGCGTCGACGACCACGACGGCCGACGTCGACGACTCCGCGACGACGCTCGCCGTCACGTCCGCCGACGGGTTCCCGACGACCGCGCCGTTCAAGATTCGCGTCGACGACGAGATCATGCTCGTGACCGGCGGCGAGGGAACGATGTCGTGGACGGTCACGCGCGGAGTCGACGGCACCGACGCGGCGGCGCACACGTCGGGCGCGGCGGTGGCGATCGTCTCGGAGTTCGCGCTGCAGATCAACACGGGCTCGGCGGCGGTCAGCGAGTCAATCGACGTCAACGGCGACACCGTCGACATCGACGTGCCGGCCGGGCCGTTCGTCCGCGTGATCGCCTCGCGGGTTCAGCTCTGCTTCACGTCCGCGGCCTCGTGCGGCCCCGGCGACGCGGCGATCAAGGGCTCCTTCTTCTTCGACCAGGTCACGCGGAACGGCTTCGGTGCGAGCATCCCGCTGCCGGCGACGGCGTCGACCACGCCGACGGGCATCGCCACCGGCGACGTCGACAACGACGGAGACACGGATCTCGCTGTCGCCACCGGCGGCGGCAGCATCCTCTACCTGAACAACGGGCGCGGGGTCTTCGTCCCGGCCGGTGTATCGCTCTTCGACGGCGGGACGGCCGACGCGACGGCGGTCAAGCTCGCGGACGTCAACAACGACACGTTCCTCGACCTGATCGTCGTGAACGGCAACGGCACGACGAAGGTGTTCCTGAACCTCGGCACCGCTGCGACCGGCGCCTCGGGGCTGACGCCGATCGTCGACTGGAGCCTGCCGGCGCGCTTCGGTCTCGATCTGAACAACGACGGCCTGCTCGACTACTTCACGACCGTCGCCATGATCAGCCCCGGCCAGTGGCCGGTGCACCTCGTCGGGTGCGGCTCACGCGCCGGCTCGAGCCCGATCGTCGGCTACGCGTGGACGTTCGACGGCTCGGCCGCCGGCAGCACGTGCGCCGTCGACGTGAACTCGTTGACGCTCGGAACGCACACCGTGACGCTCACGGTAACCGCGCAGAACGGGAGCACCGCGACGACGACGCAGGACATCGAGCTGCGCGACCTGCTGATCGTCTCGCTCGGCGACTCGGTCGCGTCCGGCGAGGGCAATCCGGACATCCCGTGGGATCTCAGCCCGTTCCAGCAGGGCGGCCTCTTCGCGACGCCGAAGTGGGAGCTCTCGCAGTGTCACCGGTCGGCGCTCGCCGGGCCCGCGCGCGCGGCGCTGCAGCTCGAGCAGGCGGACCCCCACACGTCGGTCACGTTCATCCACCTCGCGTGCTCCGGCGGCCGCATCTTCCAGATCCCGGGCGAGATCGTGCCCGCGGATACGCGCGTGCTGCCGAACGGGAACAGCGCCGCGATCGCAGCGCCGAGCACCGTCACCGTGACGATCCACGTCACCGCGGCGAGCGGAACGCTGAACGCCTTCATCCAGACGTCGGACAACGGGACGAGCAACTGGACGACCGCAGCCACGTTCGCCGCGATCACCACGACCGGCGACTTCACCCAGACGGCCACGAACGTCACGGCCGTCTACTACCGGCTCTTCTGGACGCAGAGCCAGAACTCGTCGTTCGCCTTCTCCGCAGAAGGCCCCGACGGGCACGGCGGCATCCTCGACCCGTACGACGGCATCGAGCCGGAGGGCCACACGCCTCTGAAGTCGCAGCTCGACCAGCTGCACGACCTCATCGGCTCACGCGTCCCTGACGCGGTGCTGATCTCGACCGGCGCGAACGACATCAAGTTCTCCGACGTGATCAAGCACTGCATCATCGGCAACTGCACGGACTCGGGCGACTTCCCGACGGCCGCGCAGTGCGTGACGCCGTCGACGCTCACGCCGCTCCAGAAGCTCTTCTGCCAGCTGCCCGCCAAGTACGCGGCGCTCGGCCCCGCGTTCGACGCGCTGAACATCCCGCGCGACCACGTCTACCTCACCACGTACTTCGACCAGACGCAGAACGGCGCCGGCGTCTTCACCGACATCCTCGGCTTCGGGCCGCTTCCGGGCCTGATTTCGTCGGCGGAGCTCCGGTGGGCGGAGAACAACGTGGTCATCCCGCTGAACAACGCGGTGCGCGCGGCGGCGGCGGCGAACGGCTTCAACGTCGTCAACGGCATCGCCGAGGAGTTCTTCGCACACGGTTACGCCGCGAACGACCACTGGGTCGTGAACATCTCCGAGTCGCTGGCGAACCAGCACGGCATCGACGGCTCGTTCCACCCGAACGGACCGGGGCAGGACGTCTACGCGAGGCACATCTTCGCGACGCTCGCGCCGGTGCTCGACGTCAACGGCGGCGCGCCCGGGTGGCTCGGCTTCTCGGACACGCCGACGACGCTGACCACGCCGGACGCGACGTCGATCGCCGTTGGCGACGTGAGCGGCGACGGGTTCGCCGACATCGTCGTCGGCGCGGACGGCCCTGCGCAGGCCGGGACGGACGGCACGTTCTTCTCGACCTTCAGTTCCGCGTCGGCCACCTTCGTGTCGGCAGACGCCGGGCATGTCATCACGATCGGCGGCACCGACTACAACATCCTCGCCTTCGTCTCCGCCCACGAGCTCACGCTCGATGCAGCGGTGCCGACTGCGACCGGGCCGCTCACCTGGTCGACCGACAACGGCAAGTCGGGCACCGACGGCGCGATCACCGCGACGTCGGCGATCTTCGCCGCAGCGTCCGGGAACTTCGCCGCCGGCGATGCCGGCAGGACGATCACGGTCGGCGGCACCGACTACACGATCGACGCGGTTGTCGATGCGACGACGCTGACTCTCGACAGCGCAGTGGCGTTCGCCGGAAGCCCGCTCGCCTGGACAATCGCGGCGGCGGCGACACAGCTCTTCCTCAACGAGGGCAACGACGAGACCACCGGCGACTGGGACGGGTTCGGCGACGCCATCGAGATCGCAACCGATCCGACCAACGCCGTCGCGCTCGGCGACGTCGACGGCGACGACTCGCTCGACATCTACCTCGCCAACGACGGCGCGGACGCGCTC
>JBJMJE010000034.1:0-5448 GCA_045806505.1 Gaiellaceae bacterium | reverse complement strand
CGTCGGCGGCTCGAGCTACATGGGGACGAACACCGAGTTCACCGGAACCAACGGTCGGGTGAGCACAGCCGTCACCTACAACGGCTCGACCACGGATCTGAGTGCACCGCTGAGGGGATCGCCGAAGGTGTCGGACATCCTCGCGGAAGTGTGCCGGCAGATCAGCAATCCCGTGTCGAACGGCTACTACCCGGTGTACGTCGATACACCGCGTGGCCATGCGGGCTACTGCGCCTGGCACAGCTACGGGACGTGCAGCGGCGTGCCCGTGCAGATCGGCTTCTTCTTCAACCTCGACGGCGACCCCGGCTGCGACCCGCAGTCACCGGCGAGCCTCGGCCACAGCCAGGGACTCGCCGCGCTCGCGAACGTCACGGGCCACGAGCTCAGCGAGATGCTGACCGACCCGCAGCTGAATGCATGGATGGACCAGCGGGGCGACGAGAACTCCGACAAGTGCGCGTGGACCTGGTCGGGGACGGTGTCGATCGGCGGTCAGAGCTGGAAGATCCAGGGCAACTGGAGCAACGCTGCCGCGAACGCACGCAGCGGCTACGCAAACGCCGGCTGCATCCAGACGGCGTAGCGAACGAGTAGGAGCGACCGCCCGCACGCCGAAGATTTCGCCGTGCTCGTGCGGACGGTCGCTCTCCTTCTCGCGCTCGGCGCCGCGCTACCCGCGCAGGCGCTCGCCGCCGACGTCGTGACGCTGCACGCCGACACGACCACGGTGCGCTACGGCGCGCAGCTCCAGCTCGACGGAACGATCACACCCGCGGTCGCGAACGAGACGGTCGGCATCTACGCGCGGTCCGGCCGCGCGCTCTCGCGCGTCGCGAGCACGACGACGGACGGCCTCGGAACGTTCTCGCTCGCGTTCGTCGCGAAGAAGCACGTCGTCGTCGTCGCGCAGGCGCAGGACGAGTTCGGCAATCCCGTCGCCTCGACTCCGGTGTCGGTGCGCCTGCGGCCTCGCGTTTCGGTGTCGCTCGAGGGCTCGCGGCGGATCGGCGCCCGGCTGGTGCTCGTCGGCCGCGTCCTGCCGCGCTCGGCCGGCGCCGTCAGCGTGACCGACGGCGCCAAGGAGCGGCACATCAGACCCGGTCCCGGCGGACGCTTCCACGCGGATCTGACGACGACACGGTCGTTCCGCTACGACGTGCGCGTCCGGCTGCACCCGGCAGCCGGGTACGTCGGCTGGCACGCATCGCGATCGGTACGCGTGAAGGTTCCGCTCCTCGCGAGCGGTGCGCACGGCCCCGCCGTGCGCTGGCTGCAGCAAACGCTCGGCCGAGTCGACGGCTACGCGCTCCCGGGCATCTCATCGGTCTTCGACGCGGCAACCGTCGACGCCGTGCTCGCGTTCCAGCGCGTGCACGGCCTGCCGCTGACGGGCGTCGTCGACCGGCGCTTGTGGGAGCTGATCGGAACGTCCGGCCCGCCGCGCGCGCGGATCCCGTTCGGCGACCACATCGAAGTCGACAAGTCGCGCCAGCTGCTGTTCGAGGTGCGCACCGGGCGGGTCGTCTCGGTGACGCGCGTCTCGACCGGCGCGACCGGCAACACGCCGGTCGGCCACTGGCACGTCTACGGCAAGAGCCCCGGCTTCAACGCGAAGGGCATGTACGACTCGCTCTTCTTCCTCCGCGGATTCGCGATCCACGGTTACTTCTCCGTTCCGGCATACCCGGCCAGCCACGGCTGCGTGCGGACACCCCTCTGGTTCGCGCCCGGAATCTACTCGCGCTGGGGCGTCGGCTCGAGCGTCTACGTCTTCGCCTAGCCGGACAGCATCCCGCTCACCAGCGCGCGCCACGTGACCGGTCCGACGATGCCGTCGGAGTCGATCTCGAGCGCGGTCTGGAAGCCGCGGACGAAGTGATCCGTCTGCGGGCCGAAGATGCCGTCGACGTGGATCGGCGGTCCCTCGCCGCCGGATTGGTCGTGGAACTTCATGACCTCCTGCACGCCGCGCACGGCGTCTCCGTTGCTCCCTCTGCGCACGGTGACGATCAGCCGCGACCACGTTGCCGGTCCGACGACCCCGTCGACGCCGATGCCCGCGTCGCGCTGGAACGCCTCGACCGCGGCTTCGGTCTGTGGCCCGAAGCTGCCGTCGACGTGCACGGAATGGCCCCGCGCGCAGAGCAGACGCTGCAGCGGGCGCACCGGAAAGATCCGGCTGCCGCGCCGCACGAGCGGGAACGGTGAGATCTGTGTTGCTGGCATAGCGGCCCCCCTTGCTTCCGCTAACTGACGGTTACGAGCTCCTTCGTATAGGAGCTGAGCACTTCTGGATCGCCTTCGGTGATCACGACAAGATCCTCGATACGCACGCCCCCACGTCCTTCGAGATAGATCCCGGGCTCGCAGGTGATGACGTTACCGGGTTCGAGCGTGTCAGTCGACTCCGGCCGTGCCGTCGGCGCCTCGTGGACGAGCAGCCCGATGCCGTGACCGAGGCCGTGGCCGTACTTCTCGCCGAGGCCCGCCGCCTCGATGGGTTCGCGCGACGCCGCATCCGCCTGCGCACCGGTCATGCCCGCGCGCATCGTCTCCAGGCCCGCGAGCTGGCCGCGCAGGCAGACCTCGTACGCGTGCGCGAGATCGTCGGGGAGGTCGCCCGTCGCGAACGTGCGCGTGCAATCGGAGTGGTAGCCGTCGAGGAGTGCGCCGGCATCGACGACGACGAGCTCGCTCGGCTCGACGACACGGTCGTTCGGCTCGCCGTGAGGCAGCGCACCGTTAGGCCCGCCGCCGACGTGCGCGAAGGCAACGCCGTGCGCCCCGTTCTCGCGCATCAGCTGCTCCATCCGCCACGACAGGACGCGCTCGGTGCGCCCGACGAACTTCTCCTCCGCAAGCGCCGCGAACGCCTCGTCGGTGATCCGAGCGACCTCGCGAATCGTCGCCAGCTCGGCTTCGTCCTTCACCGCGCGGAGGCGCTCGACGAGGCCGCGCCGCGGGACGAGCTCGAGGCCGGCGTCGCGCAGCTTCTCCCAGCCGTCGTAGTTCAGCGCGCTGGCCTCGAAGCCGATGCGCCCGCTCAGGCGCTCGCCGACGGTGTTGAGGAGGAAGCGCTGCGATTGCACGACCTCCACGCCGTCGACGCCGCGCGCCGCTTCCGCGTAGCGAAAGTCCGTGAACAGCAGCACCTGCTCCTCGTCGACGAGCAGCGCGGCGTTCGAGCTGGCGAGACCCGTGAGGTAACGGACGTTGACGCCGGCGGTGACGAGCAGCGGCTCCTCGAGAGACGTCCGCAGGCGCTCGATGCGCTCGTTCACTCGTGTTGCGACAGCCATTCGATCGCCTCCTTGTATCCGTCGGGGCCTTTGCCGATGACGCGGTGTGACACGACGTCGGAGATCACCGAGATGCGCCGCCAGTCCTCGCGCTCGTCGATGTTGGACAGATGCACCTCGACGATGGGCGCGTCGAACAGCTCGAGGGCCTCGCGAATCGCGTAGCTGTAGTGCGTCCACGCGGCCGGATTGACGATCACGCCGTCGGCCCAGTCGAGCGCCTCGTGGATCCAGTTGATGTACTCGCCCTCGCTGTTCGTCTGCTTGCACTGCGCGCTCGAGTCGACGTCGCGTGCCCACTGGTAGATGCGTGACTCGAGCTCGCCGAGGGACAGTCCCCCGTACATGCCCGGATCGCGGCGTCCGACGACGTCGAGGTTCACGCCGTTGAGCACGAGGATGCGCATCGCGGCACCCTACCCCGCTATGAGCCGATCGAGGGCCGCGCGCACGTCGCGCTCCGGAAGCTGCGTCTCGAAGCCGCCGTCGTCCCCGAGCAGGATCACGCGGAGCGGGCCCTTCTTGTCGCGCTGCAGCGCCTCCCACGCGCGCTCGCGGTCGACACGCACGCGTTCCGGGCGGAGGACATCCTGCACGGCGCCGGTCTCGCGTCCCGAAAGCTGCAGCGCTGCAAGCAGGCCGAGCGCCACCGCGCGCCCGTGTGGGAGGTCGTAACCCGCCGCGGACTCGAGCGCGTGCGCGAACGTGTGCCCGAGGTTGAGCACGTGGCGGGGGCCCTCGTCGTGCGGGTCGCGCAGGCAGACGGACGACTTGAAGGCGGCGCAGCGGCGGACGAGCTCCGCGTCCGGCAGCTCCCAGAGCGGTTCGCCCACGAGCAATCCGGTCTTCACGACCTCGGCCATCCCGTTCAGCCGCTCGTCCGCGCTCAGCGTCTCGAGCAGCGTCGGGTCGATGACCGTGCGAGCGGGCCAGTGGAACGCGCCGACGAGGTTCTTCCCCTCGGGCAGGTCGACCGCCGTCTTGCCGCCGATCGCGGCATCGACCTGGCCGATCAGCGTCGTCGGCACCGGCACCCACGGCACGCCGCGCAGGTACGCCGAAGCTGCAAAGCCAGCTGCGTCGGTGACCGAGCCGCCTCCGAGCGCGACGATCGTGCCGTTGCGCCCGAGGCGGAGCGAGCGCCACAGGCGCTCGACCTCCGCGATCTGCTTCGCCTGCTCGCCCGACGGCAACTCGTGCGTCTCGACGAACGGAAACGCCAGCTGCGCATCGGCGCCGTGGATGCCGCTGACGACCGGCTCGGTCACGAGTGCGGCAGGCGGGTCGACGAGCTCCGCCAGCCGCTCGAGCGCGCCGACCTCGACGTGCACGCCGGCCGCGGTGAGGATGACGCCGTCGGCATCGCTCGCGCGTGCATCCGCGACGGCTGCGTAGAGCGGTTGGCGCTGCTCGTAGCGCCGGCGAAACTCCGTCTCGTCCTGCGCGAGCGGCCGGCGGCTCCCCCGCACGCGCCGCCACGCCGTCTCCACGTCGACGACGAGGTGGACGTTGAGCACGTCGAGCGTGTCGAGGAGCTCGCGGGTCTCCACCGCGCCGCCCCCGACCGCGATCACCGCGGGCTCGCGGCGGTCGCACTCGTGCCGGATGAACGCCGCCTCGATCTCGCGAAAGGCGGCTTCCCCCTGCTCCGCGAAAAGCTCCGCAATCGATCCCTCCTGTGCCTCGATCGCAGCGTCGATGTCTCGGAACTCGCGTCCGAGCGCGCGCGCGACCTCCGGTCCGATCGTGCTCTTGCCTGCGCCCATGAAGCCGACGAGGACGAGGTGGCGGTCTAGCGCGTGCGTCGCCACGGGATGCGCTCGAGATACGCGCGCCAGGCTCCGACGAAATCGCCGAGGGCGTCGCCGCCGAACTTCTCGCGCGCCGCACGTGCAAGCTCGAACGCGACCGCCGCCTCTGCCACGACCGCGAGCGCCTCGACGGCCGCGACATCGCTCCGCTCGACAAGCGCCTGGCCCTGCTCGCCCGTCTGCAGGTCGACGGACGCGAGCGGCTTCATCAGCGTCGGCAGCGGCTTCATCGCCGCGCGGACGACGATCTCCTCGCCGTTCGACACGCCCGCCTCGATGCCGCCCGCCCGGTTCGTGTCCCGCCGCCGGTCCGGGCGGATCTCGTCGTGCGCCTC
>JBJMJE010000033.1:0-11086 GCA_045806505.1 Gaiellaceae bacterium | reverse complement strand
TGCCCGGCGTCGAGCGCCACGAGCTGAGGCGCGGCGACGTCCTCGTCGAACCGGGGTCCTTCCCGCTGAGCTATCGCGTGGACGTGGCGTTGAACGAGCTCGAGCCGATCGCCGACGGACTGCGCGTGAACGTGCACCACGGCACGTCACACACCGTGGCGCGCGTCGTTCGCGCGGACGGCTTCGCGCAGCTGCGCCTCGCGGCGCCGGTCGTCGCCGCGCGCGGCGACCGGGTCGTGCTGCGGACGCCCACCACCCTCGGCGGCGGCACGGTGCTCGATCCCGCGCCGCCCCGCGCGGTCGATGTCTCCCGGCTGGAGGTGCTGGAGCGCGGCGATCCGGCGGAGATCGTCCGCGCCGTCGTGCACGCGCCCGTGACGGGGCCGGAGCTGCAGGCGCGGGCGCTGCTCCCGCCACGCGAGCTCGCGCTCGGGCTCGCAGCCGTTCGATCCGCGGGCGACTGGTATTTCTCCGAGGAGTGGCTGCGGGAGCTGAAGGCGCGTGTGCGCCGGCGGCTTCGCGAGCGGGCCGAGCGCGAGCCGCTGGATCCGGGGCTTTCACTCGGTCACCTTCTGCTGAACACGCCCTGGGCGAACGCGATCGCGCCGCTGCTCGAGCTCGAGCGCCGCGGCGGGAAGGTCTACCTTCCCGGCAGCGCTCCATCGCTCGGCGAGCGCGAGGAGGACGCGCGGCGCCTCGAGGCGGACGTCGCGGCGAACGGTTTCGCGAGGGCGGACGACCGCGAGCTGGCGACCTTCCTCGAGACGAGCGGCCGTCTCTACCGCGTCGGCGACGGCTTCGCCGTCTCACGCGAGCTGTACGAGCGCGGCGCCGAGACGATCCAGACGCTCGCGCCGATCACGCTCTCCGGCTTCCGCGATGCGCTCGGCGTGTCCAGACGCGTCGCGCAGCTGTTGCTCGAGCGTTACGACGCGGACGGCCTCACGCGTCGCGTCGGAGACGAGCGCGTGCTAAGAAGAGCCGCGAGGCGATGAACGAGCGCGAGCTGATCGAGCGGTACAACGACGCGTGGAACGCGCACGATCTCGAAGCCATCGCCTCGATGCACGCCGACGACATCGTCTTTCACAACTACTCCGCGGGTGAGCGTGCCGAGGGCCCCGACGCCGTGCGCGAGCACATCGCGCAGATCTTTCGCAACAGCCCCGACATCAAGTTCCGCGGCCGCCGCCTGTACGTGCACGACGGCCTCGTCGTCAATGAATGGACCGCGACGGCGACGCGCAACGGGAAGACGCTCGAGTGGGACGGCATCGACGTCTTCCCCATCGAGGACGGAAAGATCAAGCGCAAGGACGTCTACTCCGGGTTCGGCGTCGCGCGCGAAGTCGGCTGAACTTCGCGGATGACGCGCGCCGGCACGCCGCCCGCGACGACGCGTGCAGGAAGATCGCGCGTCACGACGGCTCCGGCGCCGACGACCGTGTCCTCGCCGATGGTGACGCCCGGGCAGACGATGACGCCGCCGCCGAGCCAAACGTTGTCGCCGATCGCGATCGGCTCCGCCGCCTCCCATTTCGCGCGCCGCAGCTCGGCATCGACAGGGTGCGTCGGCGTGAGCAGCTGCACGAGCGGGCCGATCTGCACGTCGTCGCCGATCGTGATACGCGCGACGTCGAGCGCCACGACGCCGAAGTTGAGGAACGTCCCGCTGCCGATGTGCGTCTGATAGCCGTAGTCGCAGTAGAACGGCGGCCTGATCTCGCTGGCCTCGCCGAACGAGCCGAGGAGTGCCGCGAGGATGCGTCTGCGTAGGTCGCGGTCGTTCGGCGGCGACGCGTTGTACTCGCCGTAGAGCTCGGCGGCGCGCCTGCTCTCCCGCGCGAGCTCGGGATCGTCGGCGATGTAGAGGTCGCCCGCGAGCATGCGCTCGCGCTGACTGCGCGGATCGTCGGTCATGAGCCGAGCTCCTGCGCGACTTCCCACAGGTGACCGTCCGGATCGGCGAACGCCGCGGTGCGCATCCCCCACTCGCGGTCGAGCGGCCCGTTCAGCAGCTCGACGCCGCGCCTCGCGAGCTCGGCACAGACGGCGTCCGCGTCGTCGACCCAGACCGTGAGCTGGAACGCGGAGCCTGCGCCGGCGGTCGCAACCGGCGCGGGGTCGATGAGCCCAGGCGCCTCGCGACGCGCGAGCAGGTTGACGATCGTCTTCTCGAACTCGAACGCGACCGAGTTGTCGTCTTCGTACACGGCCGGCGCGTCGAAAACCTTCTCGTAGAACGCCTTCGACCGTTGCGGATCCTCGACGAAGATCGTGATCGCGCCGACGCTCTTCAGCGAGATGCTCATGACGCGTAGTTAAGCTCGCCGGCGTGATCCGCGTGTGCGTCGCCGGCGTCACCGGCTGGACTGGGAGTGCCGTCGCCGCGGCCGTCGAGGCGGCAGACGACCTGGAGCTCGTCGCGGGCGTCTCGCGCAGCGATTCCGCGAGCTTCTCGTCGGTCGCCGAGGCGCTCGACGCGGTTCCCGCCGACGTGCTGGTCGACTACACGCACGCTTCGGTCGTGAGGGAGAACACGCTCGCGGGAATCGCGCGCGGCGTCGCGGTCGTCGTCGGCGCGAGTGGTATGTCGGCGGACGACTACGCCGAGGTCGACGCGGCCGCGCGCGCGAAGACCGTCGGCGTGATCGCGGCGGGGAACTTCTCGGTCACGGCGGCGCTGCTGCTCCGCTTCGCCGTCGAAGCGGCGCGTCACCTGGAGTCGTGGGAGCTGATCGACTATGCAAGCGCGACGAAGCCGGACGCTCCCAGCGGCACCGCGCGCGAGCTCGCCGAGCGACTCGCGGAAGTGCGTCGTCCCGATCTCGGCGTCTCGCTCGACGACGTGGTCGGCGCGCGCGAGGCGCGTGGCGCGGCAGTCGCGGGGACGCAGGTGCACTCGCTCCGTCTCCCGAGCTTCAGCGTCTCGACCGAAGCGATCTTCGCCGCCGAGGGCGAGCGCCTGTGTATCCGCCACGACGCCGGCGAAAGCCCTGCGCCGTACGTCGCCGGCACGCTGCTCGCGATCCGCGCCGTCACCGGTCGCGTCGGCGTGACGCGCGGACTCGATCAGCTGCTGGGGTGAGCGGTGGCCGTCTCCCCGGACGAGGCCCGTGCGAGCAGGTGTGGTGGGGCAAGCGGCTCGCGGAATCGGTGTCCGACTTCCCGTCGCCGATCGGAGGCTCCTCGCCGAGCTCCTCGAGGACGCCTGGGAGCACAAGGCGCCGAACCGCCTCGTCCAGGAGCTATGCGAGCTCTAGTCGTTCCTCGGCCGAGCCGGGATCGGCGGCGGGGCCGAATCGCTTGATCGCGTAGGCGCCGGGCCGAATCGGGAAGGCGCCGAAGCAGCTGCCGATCGCATCGAACAACTCGTTCGCATCACGGCCGTACGTGTACAGAACAGCCTCGCCGGCGCCGAACTCGTGGCCGTCGTGGTCACCGCCGATCGGCGCGACCGCTTCGATGATGCGGTCCTCGAGCGCGAACACGTCCTCGCGCTCGTCCGCCGTGCCGAACTCGTCACCCGACAGCGGCAGGTGCAGGATCACCGCGTGCTCGACGGACGCGGGAGGCTCCTTGCTCTTTCGGCGGAAGAGCGGCACCGATCCGAACGATAATCACGCCCATGACCGACACTCGCGTCGAACGCTACGCCGAGCTCCTGCTCGACACGTGCCTGGGGGTGCAGCGCGGGTGGCAGGTGATCGTCTGGGGAACGCCGTGGGGGCGCCCGCTGCTCGAAGAGGTGATGAAGCAGCTCGCGGAGCGCGGCGCCTACGCGCTCCTGCGACTCACGTTCAGCGGCGGCTCGTACTCGCACGGCGCGTGGGTGAGGCACGCGCCGCTCGACCTGCTCTCGGAGCCGGCGCCGATCGACGTCTACGCGTGGGAGCACTGCGACGCGTGGCTCGGTGTCTCCGCGCCGGAGAACACGTACGACCGCGCGGACATCGCGCCCGCGCGGACGAGCGCCGTGGCGCGCGCATACAACGGTGCGATGTCGCGCCTCACCGAGAACGAGGTCCCGTGGGTGCTGTGCTGGTATCCGACGCCGGCGCTCGCGCAGGACGCTCACATGCCCCTGCCCACGTTCGAGGACTTCCTCTACGCGTCGTGCCTGATCGACTGGAAGGCGGAGCACGAGCGGATCTCCCGGTACGCGACGCTCTTCGACCAGGCCGAGGAGGTGCGCATCGTCGCTGACGGCACCGACCTGCGGCTCTCGATCGCCGGCAGACGAGCGGACGTCGACGCGGGCACCGGCAACATGCCGGGCGGAGAGGTCTACGTCTGCCCAGTCGAGACTTCCGCTGTGGGAACGATCGCGTTCACCGAGTTCCCGGCGGTCTGGCGCGGCCGCGAACTACGCGGCATCCGCCTGCGCTTCTCCGAAGGCCGAGTCGTGGACGCGTCGGCTGACAGCGAGGAGGAGTTCCTGCTCGAGACCCTCGACACTGACGAGGGCGCGCGCCGGATCGGCGAGCTCGGCATCGGCTGCAACGTCGGCATCGACCGCTACATGCGGAACGTCTACTTCGACGAGAAGATGAACGGCACTGTCCACATCGCGCTCGGCACGGGCTTCGACTACCTCGGCAGCTCGAACGATTCTGCGATCCACTGGGACATCGTCAAGGACCTGCGCGCGGGCGGACGCATCGAGTTGGACGGCAGGGTCGTCCAGGAAGACGGAGCGTGGGTCGCCTAAGCGTCAAGCATGCGCGCCGCCGAGTGCACGTGGTCGGCGCGGGACCGGTCGGCCTTCTGCTGACCGCACTGCTCCAGCCGATGGAGGGTTTCTCCGTGCGGCTCTACGAGAAGCGCCACGAATACACGCGCACTCGAATGGTTCAGCTCGCGTCGTTTCTGGTCGCCGATTCAGTCGAGAGCTACCAGGTCGATTCCATCGACGGAGATAGCGTCGACGCCATCTTCGATCGCCCCGAGCTCGAAGAAGGCCTCGCGTTCCGACAGTCCATCCCTTCGGACCTGATGGCGCTCTTGAACGACTGGGCGTTGGGGTTCTGCCCTCTCAACTCGATCGAGCGCTCGATCAGCGACCTGATCGATGCGCGCGGACCAGATGGCGTGGAGCGCACCGCGGCACTCGTGACGGCGGAGGACGCGATCGCGATGCTCGAGCCCGGGGACGTCCTGATCGACGCCACCGGCAGCAGCTCTCTGCTTCGAGATCACCTCGTTCCCGGCTCCGGCGACGTGGATGCAGGCGCGAACACGCTCAAGATCCGGCTCGAATACGCGCTCGTGGCCACGTTCCTGTACGGCCAGGCGTACGACTGCAACGAGTCTTGCAAGTACTACAAGAACATCGAGAACGCGCAGTACAAGTTCATTCCGATGGTGAACCGAACGCACTACGACGGCAGCGTCAGCCACGTGACAGGCATCGTCAACATCAGCGCCGATGAGTACGAGGCGATGCCGTCCCGATTCGACGGAGAGTGGCTTCGCAGCAACTTTCCCGGAGTCGCCCAGTCCATGGACCGTTTCATCGACAAGGTCAAGGAAGAGACGCACGGTGAGATACTCGGCGACCTCGAGATTGTCCGGATCCCCCTGGACCTCTATCGGGCTCGCAACGCGACCAACCGGCAGTGGCTCAGAGCCGGTCGCGGCGACCATCCGTTCGCCGGCTCGCCTGTCTTCCTTGCCGGCGATTCGGCGATCGGGTCTCCGTACTTTCAGTCGATTTCGCTTGGCTTCGAGTGCGCGATGTACCTGGCGGGGCTGATCGCGCAGCGCGACCTACCACTCCGTGACATGCTCGACCGCTACGAGCTGCACATCTACAAGCAGTGGCTTCGCGTCTACATGCGCAGCAAGATGATCAAGCACAACAAGGATCTGTTCGAATCCCTCGACGACCCGCTTGCGCTCCTGGACAAGCTGCACATCTATTGAGCCTCGACGCTCGAAGCGTCCCGAACCGCTACGCAATAGGAAGGAATTGACATGCCGAGAATCGTCATCACCCACGCCGTCGCCGACATCGAGCGCTGGCTGGAGGGCAAGGCCGAGCGCGCTGCAGCAATCGAGTCGGGCTCCGGGAGCAACGTGATCGACTACGTCGCACAGGACGGAAGCAACAACATCGCCGTCGCCGCCGACGTGTCAGACGTCGATGCCATGCAGGCGCTGTTGGCCTCACCTCCTCCGGATGTCGCGGCAACGATGCAAGAGCACGGCGTCGTGCCTCCCATCACCGCGTACGTCGAAGCGAACTAGCTCGAGGCGGCCTGGTAAGCCGTTACTTCAGCGGCGTCACCTGGAGCCGCAGCACGTCCGGCCGCGAGTAATGCCCGGCTGCGTCGAAGCGCTGCCGTTCCGCAAACAGGAGATCCGGGTCGAGGTCCGCGACCAGCAGTCCCTCCTCGTCCCAGAGCGGCCCCGCGAGGTACTCGCCGTTCGGCGCGACGATCGCGGATCCGCCGCGGCCGAGCAGATCGGGACCATCCGCGATCTCGACGTCGGCCGGGTAGCTCGACGCCCGCTGGTAGACGCAACACGAGAGGACGAACGAGCGCGACTCGCGCGCGATGTGGCGGATCGAGTCGTGCCAGCTCTCCGTGTCGTCGGCAGTCGGCGCGAGGTAGATGTCGATCCCCGACTCGTAGAGCGCGGCGCGGGCAAGCGGCATGAAGTTCTCCCAGCAGATGAGTCCGCCGACGCGGCCGAGCGGTGTCTGGATCGTCTCGAGGCCGCTGCCGTCGCCGAGCCCCCACACCATCCGCTCGTGGTTCGTCGGCATCAGCTTCCGGTGCCGCAGGACGAGCTCGCCGTCGGATGCGAACACGAGCAGCGCGTTGTAGAGCGTCGCGCCGTCGAGCTCGTTCACGCCGGCGGCGAGGACGATCCCGTGCTGCTTCGCGACCGCGCCCATCGCGTCGGTGTCGGCGCTCGGGACGATGACGGACGAGCGCGCGAGCCGCGCCCAGACGTCCTTGCCGCCGCCGGCCGCGAGTGCGCGAACCCAGCGTGACGACGGATAGGCGGGCACGAACGTCTCCGGGAAGAGGACGAGCTGCGAACCTTGCGCAGCCGCGTCGGCTGCGGTCGCCGCGAGCTTCTCGAGCGTCGCGGCGCGGTCGAAGACGACAGGCTCGACCTGCGCGCAGGCGACGCGGACGGACTCGTTCACGCTAGAGGGCGACGATCTCGTCACCGACGGAGATGACCCCGTCGCTGAGGATGTCCGCGTTCAGGCCGCCGCGGTGCAGCAGTCCCTTGATCACGCCCGGCTGCGTCGCGCGCTCGAGTGACTTGCAGGGCTCGCAGAGCTCGACGCCTTCGCATTCGACGTCGCCGACGCGGAAGCGCTTCCCGACGAGCGCGTTGAGGTCGATGCCGCTGGTGAGCACGTTGCGGCGCGACTCGGCGGCGCCGAGGTCGATCCCGTGCTCGGCTGCGAGACCCTCGAGCGCCTCGGCCGCGATCAACGTCAGCGCCTGCCCGCGCTGGGCGCCCTTGTCGAAGTGGTAGCGGTTGCCGACGAGCCCCTTGCCCGCGTGCGCCTCGACCCGCTCGACCGGAGTCGGCAGCTCGCCGGAAGGTCCGATGTTGATCTGTTCGACGCGGCCCACGCCTCAAGCCTAGCCACCGTGACCGCCGCCGCCCGGCGTCTCGATCGTGACGACGTCGCCGGCACTGAGATCCGTCGTCACCTTCGGCGGTAGCTCGACACCGTTGAGGAGATTGCGGCCCGGTGCACCGTCGTCGCCGCCGCTCGAGCCGCGGGGCGAACGTGTGCGGCGCTCGCTCAGGATCGACAGGCGGCAGTCCTCGAGGACGCGCAACTCGCGGACGACACCGTCGCCGCCGCGATGACGCCCGGCGCCGCCGCTGCCGAGGCGGAGCGCGTACCGCTCGACGCGCACGGGATATGCGAGCTCGAGGGCCTCGACCGGCGTCGTCAACGTGTTCGACATCGTCACGTGCACGCCGCAGGGCCCGTCTGCGTCCGGACACGCTCCCTGGCCGCCGCCGATCGTCTCGTAGTACGTGAAGCGGTCGTTGCCGAGCGTCACGTTGTTCATCGTGCCCTGTCCCTGCGCCGGCACGGCGACGGCGTGCCCGAACGCGGCGAAGACGACGTCGACGATGCGGCTCGACGTCTCGACGTTGCCGCCGGCGACCGCGGCGGGTGCACGCGCGTTGACGAGGCAGCCGTCGGGAGCGCGCACATTGACGGGAGCGAACGCGCCGCCGGATGCGGGCACGTCGGGCGCGGCGAGGCACCGGACGACGAAATAGCAGGCGGAGCGCGCGACAGCGAGCGGGCAGTTGAGGTTCGCGTTCGCCTGTTGCGGATCCGTGCCGCCGAAGTCGAGGTCGACGGTCTCGCCCTCGATCGTGAGCGTGACGTGGATCCGCGTGCCGTCGTCTAGGCAGTCGGCGGCGTCGTAGACGCCGTCGGGCATCCCGGCGATTCCCGCCCGGACCAGCCGCTCCGAGTAGTCGTAGAGCTCCGCCATCGCCTCACGGGCTCGGTCGTGGCCGTATCGCGCGCAGAGGTCGTCGACGCGCCGCTTCGCGAGCTGCTGCGCCGCGAGCTGTGCGCGCAGATCGCCGCGCCGCTCCTCCGGGTTCCGCATCTGCGCGACGAGCGCGTCGAACGTGACGTCGTCCAGCCGCGTCGGCGGGATGACGACGCCCTCGTCGGCAAGGGTCGTCGACGTCGCGCTCATGCTGCCGGGCTCGGCGCCGCCGACGTCCGCGTGGTGCGCGCGCGAGGCGGCGAAGCCGAGTGCGGTGCGCGAGACGAGCGTGATGTCGGGCAAGTGCGTGCCGCCGGTGTACGGGTCGTTGAGGATGAAGACGTCGTCGGGCGCCGGGTCTTCGCGCATCACCGCAGCGACCGCGTCGGGCATCGCACCGAGATGCACAGGGATGTGCTCGGCCTGCACGACCATCCGGCCCTGTTCGTCGAACAACGCCGTCGAGCAGTCGCGGCGCTCCTTGATGTTCGCGGAGAAGGCGGAGCGGATCAGCGCCGCGCCCATCTCCTCGGCGATCGCCCGCAGGCCGCTGCCGATGATCTGGAGCTCGATTTTCACGTTCTCGTGAGCACCAGCGTGGGACCATCCCTAGCCCCCACCCACCCGGGGGGAATCCAGCACGTGGCGCCGTCGAGCTCGAGGAGCGACGGCCCCGTGACTCGAAGCGAGGCGCTGCCCGGCAGATCCAGCTTCGGCGCGCGGCGCACATCCGCGGTGCGGACCGCGACCAGCTCGACCTCGCGCTCGCGGTCGGCGTCGCCGTACTCCGCTTCGTGCGCGCGATGGAACGCCTCCGCGAGGTCGGACTGCAACGGCACCGTCAGCTCGAACGACTGGCCCGCATAGCGCAGATCCGCTTCGCCATCACGCGGCAGCTCGCCGGCGTCGCGCAACGGCACGAGATACGACTGCACGCGGTCGCGCCGCTCGTCGCTCGCGACGAGCCCGAGCGCCGAGAGGACGCCGGCGGCGTCGGGCACGAGCACCGTCCGCATCTCCAGCTCGTCGGCGAGCGCGCACGCGTGCAGCGGGCCTGCGCCGCCGAACGCGACGAGCGCGAAGTCACGCGGATCGCGCCCGCGCTCGACCGAAACGACGCGCAGCGCGCGCAGCATCTCCGCGTTGACCACCGCGATCGCCTCCTCCGGATCGATCCCGGCGAATGCGGCCTCCGCAGCCGCCACGTCGAGCGTGACGCCGGCGGCCAACTCAGCGGGAAGGCGTTCGAGCAACAGGTTCGCGTCTGTCACCGTCGGCCGCGTGCCGCCGCGCCCGTAGCAAGCCGGCCCCGGTTCCGCCCCCGCACTCTCCGGCCCCACATGTAGCGCCCCGCCGGCGTCACGCCAGACGATCGAGCCGCCGCCGGCGCCTACCGTGTGCAGGTCGACCGTCGGCAGACGGACCGGAAAGCCGCCGACGTCGCGCTCGGACGTGCGCGCGCTCACGCCGCCGGCGATGAGGCAAACGTCGGTCGAGGTGCCGCCCATGTCGAACGCGATGGCGTTGCCGAAGCCGGCCTCGCGTGCAACCTTCGCTGCGCCGACGACGCCTGCGGCAGGACCGGACACGAGCGCGACGGCCGGATGCGCCGCCGCGTCCTCGAGTTCCGCAACGCCCCCGGACGAGCGCATGACAAGCGGCGACGGCAGACCCGCCTCGGCGCAACGCTCTGCGAGCGCGCGTAGGTAGCGCGCGACTGCCGGGCCGAGGTATGCGTCGATCGCCGTCGTCGATGCGCGTTCGTATTCGCGAAACTCCGGCGCGATCTCGTGCGACGCGACGACGTGCGCGCCCGGCAAGCGGCGACGAACCTCCGCCGCGACCGCGCGCTCGTGCGACGGGTTGCCGTACGCGTGCAATAGACAGACCGCCACTGCTTCGGCGTCGACTTCCGGCAACGAGTCGAGGTCGAGCGGCTCGACCTCTCCTGCCGGCGCGATCCGCCCGCGCACGCCGACGCAGCGCTCGAGCGGAACGAGCGGCTCGGGATGTGCGGCGCAGAGCCGGTAGAGGCTGGCACGGTTCTGGCGCCGCAGGTGCAACAGGTGCTCGAAGCCGGCGTTCGTCACAAAGGCGGTGCGCGCGCCCTTGCGTTCGAGCAGCGCGTTCGTCGCGATCGTCGTCCCGTGCGTGAACCGCTCGACTCCCTCCGCGCCGACCGCACGCGCCGCCGCGACGACGGATTCCTCCTGCCGCGCGGCCGTCGGCACCTTGGCGGTGCGAATCTCGCCGTCACGGAAGAACACCGCATCTGTGAACGTTCCTCCTACATCGATGCCGAGCACACGCACGCCGCCCATGATCTCCCAGTTGCCGCTCGTCGGCGCCGGCGGCGAGCCTGTCGACCTGAAACGCACGCTCGCGTCGCACGGCGTCGCGTCGCTGCCGCCGTCGTCGATCGACGAAGCCACCTGGACGCTCGAGACGACCCTGCCGAGCGGCCGCGGCGCGCGAACCGTCCGCGTCTCGCAAGGCCGCGCGGGCCACGCACAGGTCGAAGGCGCGACGAAGCCGATCCTCGTGCAGCTCAGGCACATGCTGCGGCTCGACGAAAACCTGTCGCCGTT
>JBJMJE010000032.1:0-7589 GCA_045806505.1 Gaiellaceae bacterium | reverse complement strand
AACTCCTTCGGGTCGATCCCGGCCGGATAGAACGCGGGCCGCCACGTCGGATAGCTCCAGCCGCTCGTTCCGATGTGGATCCCGTCCATCGACGGGAAGAATGTCTGAGTGCTTCACATGACGCTCTTCCGGGGGCGCGGGCGGTATAGACGCCGCCGCGCCACGACGGGTAGCTCCAGCCCGAGGTGCCGACGTGGATCACCGCGGCGCCGGACTAGAGCGGCGCGAACAGGTCGACCGCGTTGCCGTCCGGATCGACGACCGTCGCGTAGCGCTGGCCCCAGAACGCGTCGAAGGGCTCCGTCTTGCCGGTGAAGCCGGCGTCCACGACCTTCGCGTACGTCTCGTCGACCTCTCGTCCGCTCGCGCATTCGAACGCGAGCGCCATCGCGTGGCCCTCACTCGGGCGGCGCCATTCCGGGTCGAGCTTGCGAACCAGTTCCTCGGTATCGAACATGAGGCGCAGCCCGTTCGGGAGCGCCGCCTCGAAGTGGTCGTCGCCCGCTCCGGGCTCGCCCACGTCGACGCCGACGGCGCGATAGAAGCGGCAGGATGCGGCGATGTCGCCGGAGACGATCCCGATCGCCGCGAGCGCTGCCATCCGGAGCGGACGCTAGCATCGTGCGCCCTTGGCCACCGTCGACATCGTGCTGACCGACGACACGATCCGTGTGCTCGACCACGGATTCGTCCGCCTCGACGGCGTCATGGCGAGCGACCTCTCCGTCGTCAACGCGGCCCGCGTCTCGTTCGCGCGGCGCAAGGACGAAATGGACGACTCCGATTCGGGACTGATCCGCTTCCTGATGCGCGAGCGTCACGGCACGCCGTTCGAGCACAACGCGTTCCGTTTCCACATTCGCTGCCCGATCTTCGTCGCGCGCGAGTGGATGCGCCACCGCGTCGGCTCGTTCAACGAGTTCAGCCTCCGGTACGCAAAGGCGACGGAGGACTTCTACGTGCCGGAGCCGGAGGACGTCCGCACGCAGGTGGGAAAGCCCGGCGCGTACACGTTCGAGACGGTCGAGCCCGAGCTCGCGGACGAGACGCGTGATGCGCTTCGGGAGGTGTACGAGCACGCGTACGCGACGTACGAGCGGCTCGTCGACGCGGGGGTCGCACGTGAGGTCGCGCGAAGCGTCCTGCCCGTCGGTGCCTACACGGAGTTCTACTGGACGGTCAACGCGCGCTCGCTCATGAACTTCGTCTCGCTCCGCGCGGCCGAGACGGCACAGCGCGAGATCCGTCGTTACGCGGAAGCGGTCGAGCGCTTCCTCGCAGAGCAGATGCCGGTCACACACGCGGCGTTCGTCGCGAACAACCGCGTCGCGCCCTAGATCGTCGAGCTTCGCAGCAACACGCGGCCGGGGTCGTGCTGGCCGCGCTTTTGCAGCGTCACGACCCAGCCGTCGAAGTTCGCGCGCTTGTACGCGACCGTGAACTTCACCTCGGTGGGATGGTCGCCGCCGCGGACGAGGAACGACCCGCAGGGCGCCGCAGGACGCCCCTTCTTCGTCATCCAGAGCGTGTAGTAAGCGCGGTCGGGCAGCTTCTGGAGCGTCGAGACACGGACGAGCATCGGCCAGTTGCCGGCGTCGTCCTTCGAGCCGAGCTGCACCGAGCCGTGCGCGCCCTCCGGGGCCGCGACGGTGCCGCTCATCACGATCGCGCCCTCGGTGAAGGACTGGTCGCTCTTCGTGTGCCCCGTCAGGTAGCCGATGCCGAAGGCGAGCGCAGCGAGCGCCGCCGCGAGCACGGCTAACGCGGCATTCCGCCGGCGGTTCCAGAACGGGATCACCTCCGCCTCAGGCGGCCCCATCGGATCGGCGAGCTCCGGCGGCAGCTCCGGCGGCGGTCCGGCCGCAATCAGAAGATCGTGCGCGCGCCGCAGACGGTCGTGCTCCTCCGGCTCGAGATCCGTCCCGACCAGTTCTTCGAAGTCAGGCTTCATCGGAACTCGCCTTCGAGCAGGTCGGACAGACGAGCCAGACCGCTGCGTGTCCGCGTCTTGACCGTGCCGAGGGGAATGTCGAGAAAGCGAGCGACCTCGCTCTGCGAGAGGCCGCCCCAGTAGGCGAGCTCGAGCACCTCGCGCTCGTGCTGCGGTAGGTCCTGGACAGCGCGATGCACGCGCCAGGAGACATAGGAGGACTGCACCTGCTCATCGGGCCCCGCGTCGGCCGAGACGATCTCGGGCGGATCGGCGAACGTCGCTTCCCCGCGGACGCGCGTACGGTCGACGATCGCGTTCCGCGCGACGGCGTATAGCCACGGCGCGCCAGGTCCGCGGTCAGGTCGGTAGCTCGCGGCGGACCGCCAGATCGCGGCGAAGGTCTCCTGTACCGCTTCTTCGGCGCGTCCGCGGTCGCGAAGCATCCGCAGCGCGAGGCCGTACACGGGCCGTGAGAAACGGCGGTAGAGGATGTCGAAGGCGGCGGTATCTCCATCGGCAATTCGCTGTAGCAGGTCACCGTCAGTTACTCGCTTTTCCGGCGGCACCGCAGGTGACTCGTGCCGCACTGGCGTTGCGAGCTCCATGTCCTGTTCGTCTCTACGCATCGCATGGCGCGCCGGATTTCCGCGCCGCTCCCGATTCTGACGAAGTTGTACGAATCCCGTTAATTCCGGGCATTCCGGACTGAAAACGCCGGAAATCGGCAAAAACGGAAGTCGGCCGTCCAGGGACGAAAGGAAATCATGAAAAGACTGCTGGTGCCATTCATCGCCGTCGCCGTGCTCGCGTCTTCAGCGCAGAGCATCGCGGCGACGACCGTCACGGTGCAGATCGGGGCGTCTGGGTTCAAACCGAAGAGCGTCACGATCAACCAGGGCGACACCGTCAGGTGGATCAACGCCGACAAGGTGAACCACCAGATCGTCGCGAACAAGGGCGCTTTCGCGTCCGGCGTTCTCAGGCCCGGCCAGGTGTACACGTTCACGTTCAGCACGGCCGGCGGGTATGCGTACCACGACGCTCTCCATCCGTCGACCACGGGTGCCGTCTACGCGAAGGGACCGCCGCCGTCGGTCGCCGTCGGCGTCAGCGCGCCGATCGTCACCTACGGCGAGCAGACGATCATCTCGGGGACCGTCTCCAGCGCGAAGCCCAATGAGGCGGTGCTCGTCCTCGCGCAGCCGTACGGATCCTCCGCGCAGCAAATCGCGACGCTGATGACAGGCGCCGGCGGCGCGTTCACGTACACCACCGCGCCGACGATCCTCACGTCGTACTCGGTCCGCTGGAAGACCGCGACGAGCCAGACAGTAACCGTCCAGGTGCGTCCGAAGCTCACGCTCACGCGCACGAGCCGCACGCGCCTCTTCGCGAAGATCACCGCGACGCCGTCGTTCGCGGGCCGCTCGATCTACCTGCAGCACCGGTCGAAGTTCGGGCAGTGGGTGACGGTCGAGAAGCTCAAGCTCGGTCCGAACTCGGGTCGCATCTTCACGGCGCCGCATGTGAAGGGGACGACCACATATCGCGTCTACATGACAACCAACCAGGCGGGCACGGGTTACCTCGACACGGGAAGCAATTCCGTCCGAGTCCGTTACCGCCGTTGACGGGATCGAGATAACGTGATCCTGGGCGAGATAACGTGATCCTGGGGGAGAGGAGATGCGAATGAAGAGACTCATGTTGCTCGCGGGTGCGGTGGCCTTACTCGTCGCCGCGCCCGCACCGGCTCGTACGGCGAAGACGGTCGCGGTGGACATCACGAAGGCCGGCTTCGCTTCGGGCGCCGTTACGGTGCAGGTCGGCGACTCGGTGACGTGGACGAACAAGGACACCGCGTCGCACCAGGTCATCTGCGCAACTTGTCCGTTCAACTCGCCGGCGCTGTCGGCCGGCCAGACGTTCACGTATCCGTTCGCGAAGGCGGGCAAGTACACCGTCGTCGACCCGCTGAACAAGAACAAGAAGATGACGGTCACGGTCGCCGCCGCCCCGGCTACGGTCAGCGTCGCGGCAGGCCCGCGCGTCCTCGACTACGGCGCCGCGACGACGATCTCCGGAACGCTCTCGACTGCTCAGGCGAACCAGAAGGTCGACATCCTCGCGCAGGCGTGCGGCGAGAACGCTCCGAAGGCTGTCGGCACCGTTACGACGACCACGGGCGGTGCCTTCTCGTTCCAGACGAAGCCCACGCTCAACACCAGCTATCAGGTGCGGTTCGGAGGCGGCGCGAACGCCGTGACGAGCGCTCTCGTACCTGTCTCTACCCGCGCGATCGTCACCTTGAGGCGCAACGCGCTGCACCGCTTCACCGTGCAGGTGATCGCGGCGCAGTCGTTCGTCGGCAAGGCGGCCACGTTCCAGCGCTGGGTGCAGCGGAAGCACCGCTGGTCGAGGGTCAAGACGGTGTTCCTCGGGAGCCGCCACGCGGCGTCGGCTCCGCTCGCGGGCTCCACCGTGAGCGCGGTGACGTTCGGTGCCCGCGTCCCGAGGGGGTTGAAGGTACGCGCCCTACTGTCGTCCGGACAAGCGGGGCCCTGCTACATCGCCGCAAAGTCGGCGACGGTACGCAGCTAGCTCTACGAGGCAGGTCCGAGGGACACTCCCTCGGACCTGCCCCGAATCGTCACTGCGCCGCGTCGAAGCGCTTGTGGACGGCGTCCCAGTTGACGACGTTCCACCAGGCGCCGAGGTACTCGGGCCGGCGGTTCTGGTACGTGAGGTAGTACGCGTGCTCCCAGACGTCGATGCCGAGGAGCGGCACGTCGTCCCAGTCCTTCATCGCCGGGCTGTCCTGGTTCGCCGTCGAGTAGACGGCGAGGCCGGTGCCGTCCCAGACGAGCCAGGCCCACCCCGAGCCGAAGCGCTTCACGCCCGCGTCGTTGACCGCCGCCTTCAGCTCGTCGAAGCCGCCGAAGGTGTCGTTGATCGCGTCGGCGAGCGAGCCCGAAGGCTCCCCGCCGCCGTCGGGCGACATGATCTCCCAGAAGAGGGAGTGATTCGCGTGGCCGCCCGCGTTGTTGCGGACGGCGGCCCGCTTCTCCTCGGGGAGCAGATCGAGCTCGCCGAGAACCTGCTCCACCGACTTGTCCGCCCACTGGGTTCCCGCGAGGGCGGCATTCGCGTTGTCGACGTACGCCTGGTGGTGCTTGTCGTGGTGGAGCCGCATTGTCTGCTCGTCGATCGTCGGCGCGAGCGCTCCGTAGTCGTACGGGAGCGGCGGGACCTCGAAAGCCATTCGCTTGCTCCTTTCGTCCTTTTCCGCGGACGATATCCTCCCTCGGGATGTCAGTCGTCTTTGAGTACGAGCAGATCGCGCCGCGCGCGCTGAAGCCCGCGCTGCTCGAGCTCGACGGCATCTCCCGCGCCGCCGTCGAGGCGCACTACAAGCTCTACGAGGGATACGTCTCGAAGCGGAACGAGATTCTCGGCCGCCTGTCCGGCGTCGATGCCGACGCGGCCAACCAGGTGTACTCGGAGATCCGCGCGCTGAAGGTCGACCTCTCGTTCGCGATCGGCGGGATCAAGAACCACGAACTGTACTTCGACCATCTCGGCGGCAGCGGAGGCGATCCCACGGGCGCGGTCGAGGATCTGCTCGAGCGCGACTTCGGCTCGGTCGCCGCCTGGCGCGCGGACCTCAAGGCGACAGGTATGGCCGCGCGCGGCTGGGCGTGGACGGCGTACGACTGGGACGAGGGCAGGCTCTTCAACTACATCGGCGATGCGCAGAACACGTTCCCCGTATGGAATGCGACGCCGCTCGTGGCGCTCGACGTCTACGAGCACGCGTACTTCCTCGATTACCAGACCGACCGTGCGTCGTACATCGACGTGTTCCTGGCGAACCTCGACTGGGGCGTCGTGAACGACTGGGTCAGCCGGTACGGAATCCCGACGAGATAGCGCTCGCTCTCGCCATCGCGGTCGGTTATCTGGCCGGTTCGATTCCCTCCGGCTACTGGCTCGTCCGGCTCTTCAAGCACGAGGACATCCGGAAGCACGGCAGCGGCAACATCGGCGCGTCGAACGTGTGGCGCACGTACGGCCGCTGGTACGGCGTCCCCGTCGTCCTGCTCGATACGGCGAAGGGCTTCGTTCCGGCGCTCGTCTTCTCGCTGACCGTCTCGCCGCTCGCGGGAGTGCTCGCCGGCGCAGGCGCGATGCTCGGCCACGCGCGGCCGTTGTTCCTGCGCTTCGAGCGCGGCGGCAAGATGGTCGCAACGACGGGAGGCGCCTTCCTGGGTATTGCGCCCCTCGTTGCAGCGGTCGGCGCGGTCGTCTGGCTCGTGGTCTTCCTGGTCTTCCGCTACGCCTCGCTCGCGTCGATCGCCGGGGCGGTGTCCCTTCCGATCGCCGCGGTCCTGCTCGGGTCGTCGTGGGCGGTGACCATGTTCGCGGCGTTCGCCGCGGCCGCCGTGGTCTTCCTGCACCGCGCCAACGTCAAGCGTCTGCTGCGCGGCGAGGAGAACCGCTTCACGCTGCTCAGGAGGAAAGCGGGCCGCGAGCCTCGCACGCGGCGACCGGACGTGCGAACCCCTTGAGCCTCCATCACGAAGCCGGTTCGAGCGGCGCCATCGTCAGCCCGAAGCCTCTGAGCTTCTCCCAGTAGAGCTCGGCCGGCTCTTTGTGGCCGCTCCACACGACGGCGCGCCCGGAGTTGTGGATGCGATCGGCGATCACCAATCCCTTGTCGTAGTCGACGCCGGGGACCGTGGAGGAGAGCGCGAACGCGACGCCCTGGAACGTGTTGTGGTTGTCGTTCAGCACGATCACGTTCCACGGTCTCCCCGCGCGCGAGGCCGAGTCGGGCGGGCGCGGCTTCGTTTCGGTGCTCATCCGCGCAGCCAGTCGCCGAGGCTCGTGTGGCGGTCGGGCGTGGTGGCGCCGTCGAGCTCTGCGCGCAGCTCTCCGACGGTGCCGTAGCGCTCGGCGAGCACGTCGTGCGAGTGGATCGTCTCCAGGTTGACCTGGCGCGAGTAGAGGAGGTCCGACTCGTCGAGCTCGGGAAAACGCTCGAGCGTCGTCGCGAGTGCGATACGAACGGAGTCCTCGACGAACCGCGGCTGCAGGTGCGCGTGCTCGACGACGAACAGCTCGTCCGGCCGCTTCAAGAGCTCGTAGACCGGCGAGCTCATCGAGGACTCGACGATGTCGACGAGGCGCTCGGCGTTGAGCTGGTGCGCAGTGCCGACGTAGAGCGTCCCGCGTCCGCGCTGGTTGTGCGTCGCGAGCGGCACGAGCTCGAGGATGCGCTCGACGTCGTCGCCTTCGAAGCCGGCCTCGAGGAGACGTTCGCTCGCCTGGTCGCGTACGAGCCCCTGCGCGCAGGGACACGCGTTGATGCCTGTCGCCTCGACGCCCACGAGCCGGCGGACGCGCCCCTCCGATGCTGCTGCTGCGATGCCGATCAGCGCGACCATCTCCTGCGTTGCGAGCTTCGTCACGGGAGTGCGCCGCTGCAACGGGTACTGCGCGCGGATCCTCACCTCTGCGCGGAGCGCGCGCTGCCGCTCGACGATCTGTTGGGCAATGTGCTGCGCGAGCGCCTCGATGACGAGCGCCTCGCCGATCACGACACGCTCGATCGCCTCCTCGAACAGCTCCGGGAAGCGGGACATATGGACGCCCT
>JBJMJE010000031.1:0-21140 GCA_045806505.1 Gaiellaceae bacterium | reverse complement strand
GCGCCGCCGCCGGGCTGCCGCTTCGAGCCCCGGTGCGCCTATCGCTTCGACCTGTGCTCGACGCGGCCGGAGCTCGCAGAACGCGTGGAGCCGGGCCGCCGCGACGCATGTCATCTCGATCCCGCCGCGCGAGGCGCGCTGCGCAGGAAGACGGCGTGAGCACGAACGGAGCCCTGCTCGAGGCGGTCGACCTGGTCAAGCACTTCCCGGTGCGCGCTAGCGCGGTCAAGCGCTCGTCGGCCGAGGTCGTTCACGCCGTCGACGGCGTTTCGCTCGAAGTGCGTCGCGGCGAGACGCTGGGCATCGTCGGCGAGTCCGGCTGCGGCAAGTCGACTCTCGGCCGACTGCTCGTCAGGCTGCTCGAGCCGACCAGCGGCACGTTGCGCTTCGGCGGCGACGACATCACGACCCTTTCGCACCGCGAGCTGAGGCCGTACCGGCGCGAGCTGCAGATGATCTTCCAGGACCCGTACGCGTCGCTCAATCCGCGCCGCCGCGTGGGCGAGATCGTCGCCGATCCGCTCGAGATCCACGGCGTCGGCGGCGGCGACGAGATCCGGCAACGGGTCATGAATCTGCTGGACGTCGTCGGCCTTTCGCCGCACCACATCAACCGTTTCCCGCACGAGTTCTCGGGTGGCCAACGCCAGCGCGTCGGTGTCGCGCGCGCGCTCGCGCTCAACCCGCAGCTGATCGTGGCGGACGAGCCTGTCTCCGCCCTCGACGTCTCGATCCAGGCGCAGGTGATCAACCTGCTGGACGACTTGCAAGACGAGTTCTCGCTCACGTATGTGTTCATCGCGCACGACCTCGGCGTCGTGCATCACGTCTCCGACCGCATCGCCGTGATGTACCTCGGCGTGATCGTCGAGACGGCACCGGCGGACGATCTCTACGCGCGGCCGATCCACCCGTACACGGAGGCGCTCCTCTCGGCGATCCCGGACATCGACACGGGCGAGGAGGTCGTCCCGCGCGAGCAGATCGTGCTGGAGGGCGACGTGCCGAGCCCGATCGCGCCGCCGAGCGGCTGCCGCTTCCACACGCGCTGCAAGTACGCGACCGAGATTTGCCGCGAAATACGCCCGCCGCTCGCGGACTTCGGCGACGGCCGCTTCGCAGCCTGCCATCATCCGCTTGGAGGTGCGGTTCCGCTTGACGGGTGATCGCTTCAGCTGGGACGGACACGAGACGTGGTACCGCGTCGTCGGGGAGCTCGACGGCAGCTCGGCTAAGACGCCGGTCGTGATCTGCCACGGCGGCCCCGGCGCCGCGCACGACTACGTGGAGCCGATCGCGGATCTCAGCCGCTACGGGCGGGCGTGCGTCCTCTACGACCAGGTCGGCTGCGGGAAGAGCGAGCACCTGCCTGACGCGCCGGCGGACTTCTGGACGCCGCAGCTCTTCAAGGACGAGCTCGTCGCGCTGACGCGCCACCTCGGCATCGACGAGCGGTACGCCGTCGTCGGCCAGTCGTGGGGCGGCATGCTCGCGATGGAGCACGCGCTCGACCATCCGCCCGGGCTGCGCGGGATCGTCGTCGCAGACTCGCCCGCGAGCATGACGCTGTGGGTGTCCGAGGCGAACCGCCTGCGGCGCGATCTACCGGAGGACGTGCAGCAGACGCTGACGCGTCACGAGCAGGACGGCACCACGTCCGACCCGGAGTACGACGCCGCCGTCCGCGTCTTCTACGACCGCTACATGTGCCGCGTGCCGTGGCCCGACTGCGTGGAGCGGAGCTTCGCGCAGCTGGACGCCGACCCGACCGTCTACCACACCATGAACGGGCCGAGCGAGTTCCACGTCGTCGGCTCGCTCAAGAATTGGGACATCACCGACCGACTGCACGAGATCGACGTGCCGACCCTGCTCGTGTCGGGCCGGCACGACGAGGCGACGCCGCTGATCGTCGGGCAGATCCACGAGCGCATCCCGGGCGCGCAGTGGACGATCTTCGAAGAGTCGAGCCACATGCCGCACGTCGAGGAGCCCGAGGCGTTCCTCGAGCGGGTCGAGGCGTTCCTGCAGACGATCGATTGAGCGGCGGGTTGAGAAGTGACGAAGCGAGGCGTAGGCTCGCCGGGTCGCACTCGGGGGGAAGTCAGAGGAGGTAGCCGTGAGCACCGAAGCTCCGACTGTCCGCACCGAGGTCAATGACCGCGCCGGTGGCCCGAAATCCCGCGTGGTGCGCGAGGCTCCGACGCGGAACGCGCTGGTGTCGACGGAAGCGAGCGCGGCGTACCCCGACGTGGAGCATGAGCCCGTCCTCCGCATCGGCGACATCCAGGGCAACATCGTCGGCGGCTTCAACAAGGATTTCCAGACGCTCATCTTCCTGCGTATTGACGACGCCGCGGCCTTCAGACCGTGGCTCGGCCGGTTCGCAGACGTCGTCGCGACAGCCGACGAAGTGATCGCCTTCAATCGACTGTTCAAGAGCACGCGCCGCCGCCGCCGCTACTCCGGGTCGGTTCGGGCCACCTGGATCAACATCGCGTTCACGCACGCCGGCCTCGCGAAGCTGACCGGCGAGGCCGACCAGTTCACGGACACGTCCTTCCGCAGCGGAATGGTCGCCCAGTCCGCTGCACTCGGCGACCCGACTGACGCCGACGCGGAAGGAAATCCGAGGCGCTGGCTCGTGCACGACGGCCAAGACGGCGCCGACGTCCTGATCATCGTCGCGTCCGACACCATCGCCGACCTCGAGGCGGAGGTCGCCCAGGTGGAGCAGTCCATCTTCGCGCCGCGACGGGAAGGTCGCCCCGTTCGTAGCGGCGTGTCGATCGTCTTCAAGGAAGAGGGGCGAACGCAGCCGGGGGCCCTCGCCGGTCACGAACATTTCGGGTTCCTCGATGGCGTGTCGCAGCCCGGCTTGCGGGGACGCCTCTCGCAAGCGCATCACGATGTGCTCACACCGCGTCAGAATCCCGACGAGCCGAAAGATCAGGGTAAGCCCGGCCAAGACCTCCTCTGGCCCGGCGAGTTCGTCTTCGGCTACCCGGGTCAGGACGCCGACAAGGAGGTTCACGAGGAGGGGCATGACTCCCTTTTCGACGACGACGAGAATCCCGTCGCGCCCGAGTGGGCGAAGGACGGCGCTTACCTCGTCTTCCGGCGCTTGCGCCAGGACGTCTTCAAGTTCCATTCGTTCCTGCACGAGCACGCGGGACCACTCCACCTGACGGCCGCGGCGCTGGGCGCCAGGCTCGTCGGCAGGTGGGCTTCGGGAGCGCCGATCATGCGCGAGCCGAAGTACGACAACCCGCGGCTCGCGGACGACGAGTGCGCGAATAACCACTTCGAGTTCGAGACGGCGACCGTCCCGACGGAGTCTGCGTCGGAGGACGGCCAGTGTGAGGACATGACCTACTGGCAATCCCCCGGGGACCGCTCCGGCGATCTCTGCCCGTTCGCGGGCCACATCCGCAAGGCGTACCCACGCGACGACTCGCCGCCCGGTGAAGCTGAGACGCAGACGCATCGGCTTCTTCGCCGCGGCATCGCGTTCGGCCCCTCCTCGCGCTCGACGCCCGAGGTGCCGGTCAAAGACGACGTTGACCGCGGACTGCTGTTCATGGCGTACATGACGAGCATCACCGGTCAGTTCGAGTACGTGACCGAGCACTTTGTCAACGACCCGGACTTCAGGGAAGCGAATGCAGGCGTCGACGCGATTCTCGGGCAGGTGCAGCGGGAGGACGGCGGTCGTGAACGCACCTTCAACGTGCGTATCGGCGGAGCCGACCACCCGTTGACGGCGCCGGACGATTGGGTCATCCCGACCGGCGGCGGCTACTACTTCGCGCCGTCCATGTCCGCGCTCAAGAACGTCCTGGCCAAGCAGAACGGTGCTTGACGCTTGCGGTGATCGGGCCGTCTGCGGGTCCGGCCCGTCGACGAATCGGCGTTCCTAACTCGCCTGTGCTACGTCCCAGAGCCGCTCCAGTTCCGCTGTTATCTGGTCGAATGCGCCTCCGGGATTGTTCGCATACCCAGGGCCCGTCGCAATTTGGACGGCGGTGTCGCTCTCGAGCAGATAAACCGGGTGGCCCCACCAGATGACGTGACCTTCCTTCTGCCCGAAGGGCCGATATCCCGGTGAGGCCTGGTCATTCGAGAAGAGCGCGATCGCAACCGCGAACGCCCGTCCCGCACGAAAGCCCGGGCTGGTCGGCAGCGTGACCGACTCCAGTGGAACCATCCAGCACTTTCCGGGCTGCTGGAGGATCTCTACGCCGGGCGCCCCCTTCGGCATCGCGGCGGCATGTGACGTGAGGCTCGCTTCCTGGTAGATCCACGCATGTATTTCTTCGACGTAGTCAGGCGTCTTGTTGGCTGTATCGTCTCGGCCGAGCGGGCCCATCGCGATCACGGTGTTGTCGTAGTAGGCGAGAAATTGGCTGAACTGGGGTCCCATATCTACTGGCATCCTTTCCCCTTTGACTCGTGGAGATCGTGAGCGCCGCCCTTCGCCCCGATCCTTTCACCTCTTAGACAGGACGGGCAACTGGGCGCGAACCTTCCGCGCGGCGACGCCGTTCCCCTTCTGCTCGAAGAGCCGCAGCGCCTCGGCGGCCGCGTCGTTCGACTCGTCGAGCCGGCCCGTGTCGTGGCAGATCTGCGCGAGGTCGAGCAGAGCGCCCGCCTGCGTGTTGAGGAAGTCGGTCGCCTCGCTGAGCGTCACCGCTTCCCGGGCAAGCTCTTCGGCCTCGTCGAAACGACCCTGCCCCAAGAGGATCCTCGACCGGACGCCGCGCCACACGACCTGCGTGAGTAGGTCGTCATCCAGGGCGAGGTCCTCGCTGATGTGCGTGAACCGCAACGCCTCGTCGGCGCGCCCCTGCGCGAAGAGCGCCTGGGAGAGGTGAGCGGCTGTCGTCGGTCGGAACGCCTTGTCGCCCATCTCCTCGAGGACGACGTAGCCCGCACGCAGACGTTCCTCGGCAGCGGCCAGGTCGCCCGCGAGCATCTCCACGATTCCGTCGATGTCCGTGGCCGCTGAGTTCCGGGCCTGGCCGAGATCGTCGAAGATCGCGTTGCCGGCCGCCAGAAGGTCGCGCGCGACGTCGAAGCTGCCGTCCATCGCGTGCAGGCCCGCGAGCGAGCGGAGCACCCAGGCCTCCGCGCCTTGATTGCCGGCGACTTCGACCCGAATCTCGTCGCACCGAGCGATCGCTTCGCCGACGGGGGTCGGTCCGAACACCATCGACGGCCCGACCCAGCTCAGGATCTCGCTTCGCTCGTCTTCGTCTCCGGCGAGGCGTGCATGCGTCGCTGCCCGCTCCCTGCTCTCGATCGAAGCCGCGGCGCGTGCGGCGTTCCATTGCACGAGTCCCTGGAGCTGCCAGGCTCGGCAGAGCCCGTGCTCGTCCCCGCAACGCTCGAAGATCGGGATGACGCTGGCCACTGCGCGAGTCGCTTCGTCCGGAGCTCCGGCCTCGGCACGAAAGACCAGCAAGATCTGTTGCTGGACGATGGCGTGTGCGTCTGCGCACTCGTCCTGGGTCGCAGCAGCAAGCTGTCGTGCCTCCGCCAGAACTCGCTCCGCCTCTTGCTCCTTGCGACCGGTTCCGATGAGCGCCGCGCCGAGCTCCGGGAGCAATCGGGCGCGTCTCCCGCCGTCGACCATACGAGGGTTCGACGCTCGTTCGAGCAGTCGGATCGCCGCCGGCAGATCGGCGCGGGCTAGTGCCCTGCGTCCGGCCGACTCGAGCCGCTCGGAGGCGCGAGCGCCGAGGCGGGTCAGATCCTCGTTCGCCGAGCCGATGTCGCGGTGACAGAGGTACGCCTGCTCCAGGTGATAGCCGACGATCTCCTCGTACTCGCGGATGCGCTCGCCGGCTGCACCCTCGAGCCAGTCCGCGAAGCGCTCGTGCAGCTCCGCGCGCGTCGTCTTCGAGAGCGAGTCGTACGAAGCGTCGCGAATCAGGATGTGCCGGAACCGGTAAGCGTCCTCGCCCGCGAAGCTCGAACGATCCGGCCGGATCAGGTCGCGGCGGACGAGCGTCGCGAGGTCGCGCTGCAGCGTGGCTTCGGACAGCTCGGGCGAGAGCTCGCGGAGCGCGTCGTAGTGGAAGAGCGCACCCTCGACGGCCCCGCGAACGAGCAGCGTGTGCTCGCCCTTCGGGAGGCGCTCCAGTCGCGCCGCGAGGAACGCATTGATCTCCTGCGGGACGCGCAGATCGGCGAGGTCGCCGGCGACGACCCAGCGCGTGTCCTCCCGCACGAGTCGCTTCTCGTCGACGAGCATTGCGAGCAGCTCTTCGGTGAAGAGCGCGTTGCCCTCGGCGAGGTCGGCGATCCGCGTCTGGACCTCGGCGGGCAGCGGCTGGCCGCCGAGCAGGTTCGTGATCAAGCGCCGTGCGTCGTCGTCCCCGAGCGGTTCGAGCGACGTCGTCGTGGCGTGCCGCTTGCCCCCGCCCCAGCCGCGCCGGATGTCGAAGAGCTCCGGTCGCGCGACGCACAGCAGGAGCAACGGAGCGTCGCGCGTGTGGTCGGCCAGGTAATCGACGAGGTCGAGGAAGGTGGGTTCCGCCCACTGGAGGTCGTCGAAGACGACGACGAGCGGCTGCGTCTGCGCCAGCGATTCGAACAGCTTCCGCACCGCCCAGAACGTCTGCTCGCTGCCGGCGACGTTGCCGCTGAGCCCGAGCGCCTCCGCGATCAGATCCGCGATGAGGCCCGCCCGCTCCTCGTGCGGAAGCAGAGCGGCGATTGCTTCGGGCGACGGGTCGGCGTTCGTCGACCCCTCGCTGTTCACGATGTCGCGCACGACGTCGGCAAGCGGCCAGTACGTGATGCCCTCGCCGTACGGCAGGCAACGCCCGTGCAGCACCGTCGCTTCGGCGCCGATTTCGCGCGCGAACTCCTGCACCAGGCGCGACTTGCCGACTCCGGCGTCGCCGAGCACCGTGAGGAGATGACACTCACGGCTCTCGACGACGTGCTCGAACGTGTTCAGCAGCGCGCTGAATTCCTGCTCGCGGTCGACGAGCGGCGTGTCGAAGCGGCGCGCCCTTCCAGCCGTGTGCGGCCGCACCTGGACGACGGCGTGCGCGTCGAGCGTCTCGCCTCCCTTGGCGCCGCGGTGCGAGATCGGCTCCACGACGACGGCGTCGCGGACGAGCCGGTGCGTCGCTTCGCTGATCAGGATCTCGTTCGCCGCGGCGGCTTCCTCGAACCGCTTCGCGACGGTGACGGCGGGGCCGGTCACGATCAGATGACCCTGGAGGTGATCCCCGGCCATCACCTCGCCGCTGTTGATCCCGATGCGTCCCTCCAGGCGCACGCCCCACGTCGTCTCGAATCGTTCGTTCAGCCCGGCCAGCGACTCGCGCATCTCCGTCGCGGCCCGAACCGCGCGCAGCGCGTCGTCCTCGTGCAGGACGGGGACGCCGAACACCGCCATCACGGCGTCGCCGATGAATTTCTCCACGATGCCGCCGTGTCGCGCGACGACGGCCTGCATCGCGCGGAAGTACTCCGACATGAGCAGGCTCAACACCTCGAGGTCGAGCTCCTGTCCCAGTCGCGTCGAGTCGACGAGGTCCGCGAAGAGGACCGTCACCGTCTTCCGCACCTCGCGCGTCACGGGTTGCGCGCGCGGCCCGACGAGCACGTGTGCACGCCCGTGCTCGCGTAGCTCGAACGCCGCCTCGAGCGCCTGCCCGGCGCGGTGGCCGACGACGATGTCGGCGGGTTGAGCAAGGCCGACGAGCCGCGCCGAGGCCGCAACGGGGGTGCCCATCACGAGGGAATCGCGGCCGACGATGACGTCGCCGGTCTCGAGCGCGATCCGTAGGGACAGCCCCTCGCCGAACGCGCGTGTCAGTCGTCGCCGCGTCGCGAGCGCGGCGCTCGCCGCCTGCGCGGCGTGCTCGTCTCCGCCGAACGTCGCGAGCAGCGCGCCCACGAGCCCCTTCTCGACGGTGCCGCCGGCGGCCTCGATCTCGGCCGTGGCCTCGTCCTGCAGTCGGTCGAAGAACGACGCCGTCTGCACGGGGTCGTCCTCGAGCTCGTTCGTCGCGTCCAGCGCGGCGAAGAGCACCGTGACCCGCTGCCGCTCGAGCGGCTTCGCCGGAGCGGGCGCTTCGGCGATCGGAAGCGCAGGCGCGTCGATCTCGCAGTCGTGGTTGAGGATCTGCCGCTCGAGCCGCTGGAGGTTCTCCCCGGGCGCGATGCCGATCTCGTCGAGCGTCGCGCGGAGGTCGCGGTACACGTCGAGTGCTTCGCTCTGCCTGCCGGCGCGGTAGAGCGCGAGCATGAGTTGCGCGCGCAGGCGCTCGCGGTGCGGATGGGACGTGATCAGAACCTCGAGCTCGCCCGTCAGCTCGCCATGGCGGCCGAGTTGGAGGTCAGCGTCGATCCGCTCCTCGAGCGCGGCCACGCGCAGGTCGTCGAGTCGCCCGCCTTCGATCTGCGCGAAGGGCTCGGCCGCGAACTCCGTCAGCGCCGGCCCCCGCCAGAGGGCGATCGCCGCGCGCATCGTGTCCGCCGCAGAGACGGGATCGCCGGCGGCGAGCGCAGCGCGACCGTCTTTCACGAGCCGCTCGAACCGGATCAGGTCGACGTTCTCCGGCTCGACCTCGAGCACGTAACCGGGTGCTCGCGTCACGAGCGACCCGTCGGGCAGCAGCTTGCGCAGCCGCGAGACGTAGACCTGCACGCTCGTGACGGCCGTCTCCGGGGGGTTCTCGCCCCACAGCTCGTCGATCAGCCGCTCGCGCGAGACGACACGGTTCGCGTTCAGCAGCAGCAGCGCGAGCAGGGCACGTTGCTTCGCGCCTCCCAGCGGAAGCGGCCCTTCGCTGCCCAGAGCCTCCAGCGGCCCGAGGACCCGGTACTCCATCAGCTGCCTCCCCGCGCGTGCGACCCGCGCTCCAGTTGTCGTCTCAGTGTAGGAGGACAACCGGAAAAGTCATAGGCCGCGGGCCTACGGCACGTCGACGGTGACCGGCGCGGTCGCGTAGCCCGGGCCGCCGATCGATCCGACATAGACCTGCACCTCGTACCGCCCGGTGTAGCGGTCGACGGAGCCGTGGAACGTCGACGGGCCGTTCTTCACCGTCAGCGCACCCGCCTGCGACGCGGAGCAGCCGATGATCTGGCCGGCGTCGTCGCGGTACAGGTTCACGAGCCACACGCCGTATGAGCCGGCAGCGAGCTTGCCACCGCCGACCCTGACATCCAGCGTCACCGGGTGGAACCCCGGATCTGTGGCGGTCGTCGTCGCGATCTGTGCCTTTCCAAGCGAAGGAGCCGGTGCGGACGCGAACGGCTGGCAGTAACCCGCCGGCCCGGCGAGGTTCTCCCGGGTCGATGCACCGGTCGCTGCCGAGGCGATCGCCGGGATCCCGACGAGCGCTGTGACAAGGGCGGCGGCGAAAACGGTGCGGCGGGTCTTCAGGGACGCGAACATTGCTCCTCCTCGATTGGCGTATTCACGGGACGAGGTCGGCCCTGCGCCCTGGTTTCACGGCGGTTGCATCTAGAGTCCGGATGCAAACCGGGGTGGAGGAGCGAGGCGCATGAGGGTCCTGGCTGGCCGCTACGAGCTGGTCGAGAAGGTCGGCGAAGGCGGGATGAGCGTCGTCTGGCGCGCGCGCGACCGGCGGCTCGAGCGCGATGTCGCGGTCAAGCTCCTGCGCCCGTTCGTCGCACCGGAGGAGGATCGGCGCCGCAGGTTCGCCCGCGAGGCAAGGACGCTCGCCGCGCTCTCGAACGACCACATCGTGCGCGTTCACGATTACGTCGAGGCGGGCACGGACGCGTTCCTCGTCATGGAGTTCATCGACGGGCGCAGCCTCGCGGCCGCGACATTCCATCGACTGCCGTTGTCGTGGACCGAGGTGGCCTCGTACGCGGCGGCTGTGTGCGAGGCACTCGATTTCGCCCATGCAAAGGGCGTCGTCCACCGCGACCTGACGCCGTCCAACATCCTCATCGAAGACTCGAGCGGCCGCGTCGTTACGAGCGACTTCGGTCTCGCGCGCATCGCGCGCGCCGGCGGTACGGCGACGACGATCGGCGTCTTGCTGGGGACACCCGAGTACTGGTCGCCCGAGCAGGCTCTCGGGCGCGACACCGACGGCGCAACCGACATGTACGCGCTCGGCTGCATCCTGTACCTGCTGTTGAGCGGCCGTCTGCCGTTCGACGGCGAGGACCGGCTCGCCGTCGGGCTGCGCCGCGCCCACGAGGATCCGCCTTCGCTCGGCCTGTGCTTGCCGGCCGCACCCGAGTCTGCGACCCGGCTCGTCGACTCGCTGCTCAGCCGCGATCCGTCGTGCAGGCCGGATGCGCGCGCGACGGCGCTCGCGATCGCCGGCGCCTCACGCGATCCGGCGCCTCGGAAGAGGCGAACGCTCGGGCCGCGCGAAGCTGACGCCCCGACCGTCGCGGTGTCGGCGCCGACGGTGCGGGTCGCCACGAAGCCGCGTCGGCGGCGGCGCCGCCGGTGGCTCGTGCCCGTGTTCGGCGCGATCGCCGGAGTGTGCGCCGGCGTGATCGCCGCGGCGCACGTTCTCGATCATGGCATCCACGCGCCGAACGTCGTCCGCATGCGCGAGACGGTCGCGCGCGCACGGATCCTGCACACGATGCCGACCGCGAACGTCTCGGTCGTGCGCGTGTACAGCACGCGCGTCGGGCGCGGCCGCGTCGTCCGCCAGCGCCCGCGCCCGGACGCGCAGCTCGGGCGCGGAGTCGAGGTGACGCTGCTCGTGAGCAAGGGGACCCCGTTCGCGCAGGTGCCGTCGATCCTGCCGGGGACGGCGCCCGAGACGGCCAAGGCTTACGTCGAGCGTCGCGGCTTCACCGTCCGCTACCGCTGGACGCCGTCGTGGTACGTCCGCAAGGGCGGCGTGGTCGAGCTCAGTCCCGCCGGCGGCGCGCGGGTGCGACGCCCGGCGATTGTGCGGATCGTCGTCTCGAGCGGCTGGCCGCGGCGCGTCGTGCCCGATCTCGCCGGCCTCGACCTCCAGTCTGCAAAGCGGGAGCTCGAGGCGAAGCACCTCCGCTACGGGATCGTCTACCACCGCTCGCAGACTGCGGTGCCGGATCACGTGCTCGCGCAGAAGCCGGCTGCGGGCCACACGGTGTACGAGGGCACGCGCGTCTGGCTCGGCGCGGCGCGGAGGGTGCGTTGGACGAAGGTTTTCTCCGCTTCCGGGTCGGAGGCGTACGAGAGCGTTCCGTTCACGGTTCAGGGAACGTGGCGCATCCGCTACCGGCTCGACGCGGGCGGCGACTCCGATCCGTTCGCGGAGCTCGCCTGGACGCGCGACGGCGATCTCTTCAGCGACGGCAGCTTCGTCGCGGACACGAGCGGTGCGATGCACACCCACGACGTGTCCGACGGCGCCGGGACATATCGCCTGACGGTGCGGCCGTATGCGTCCGGCATGTCGTGGTACGTCGAGGTCGACTCGCTGCAGTAGCGTCGGCTCAGGCGCGCACGCCGACGTAGTCGATGCGAAGCGGCCGGATATCACCTGCATCGATCGCCGCCTGTTCGTCGGCCTCGCTCGTGTCGGCGAGATCGGCGAAGAGGAAGGGGCCGCCGGACAGCGCGCGACGTTCCAGCCGCGCATCCAGGAGCGGCACGAGGGTGCCGGCCGGATGGAGCCCGTGCGCTTCCGCCCACGACCGCAGGTAGCTCGGCCACGCTTCGCCCGACGTGCGCCACTCCGCGTGACGGCGGTTGAGCCAACCACCGTCGTCGGACGTGCGCAGGCGCGCGAACGCCCACTCCGCTGTCCGCGCGTCGAACTCCTCCCACGCCCACTCGACGACGACGGCCGCGGCGCCGGGTGCGAGAACGTCGCAAATGCGTTCGATCACGTCCGCTGGATCCGCCACGTGATGGAGCGAGGTGCAGGCGACGACCGCGTCGACGTCGTGAGGCAGCTCGGCGTGCTCGAACTCCGTCCGGAGATAGCCCGGCGCGTCCGGCGCCCTCGGGTCGACGCCGACGGCGTCGTATCCCTCCGCGCGGAGAAACGGCACGAAGCCGCCGAGCGGTCCGCAGCCGAGCTCGATCACACGTGCAGGCGCCGGGGGAAGGTGCGCACGGACACGCGGCCAGGTTGCGTCGAGCCACCGGTCGCCGGAGGCCACCGTCTCAGCGCCTGCTCAAGAGCTTCGCGCCCTGGAGCAGCTTGTCGGCGACCTCCCGGTGGGCTTCGCTCTCGGCGCCGACGACCTCGGCCGCGAGCTCGAGATCGCGAACGAGCCGCTCCGTCGGGTAGTCCCGCGCACGCAGCACCCGCGCGAGCCAGCGCACGTTGTTCGCGAAGTGCTTGCCGCCGACGTCGAGATCCTCCGCGGCCCAGCCGAGGAGCCACTGGTTGTCGTGTACGCACCACGCGAGCGCCGCGTCGCCGTAACGCTCGCGATCGTCCGGGAACTCGAGCAGGAAGCGGCGGCAGATCTCGTGCGCGAGCGGAGCGAGGTGGATCGACTCGCCGCGCACCTGCACGGTCGCGGGCGGCGGCGTGCCGCCCGACGGAGGAGCTACGTCACGTTGCAACGACGTCGTACGTGTGCAGGTGCTCGAGCCGCTCGAGCCGGATTGCGGCGTCGAGCTCGGGCGGAATGCGGCCGTGCGAGACGGCGTGCGCCGGGCTTCGCATGTACTTGCGAAAGCAGTCGCGGTCGCGCCAGCGGCTGACCATGATCACCTCGCCGGGATCGCGGTCGGACCGCCAGACCTCGAGGTCGACGAATCCATCCACCTCGTCGACCAGGTGCGCGCGGTTACGGAAGGCGTCGAGGAGCTCCTCGACGCGCTCTGCGCCGACACGCAGGCGCGACAGCGACACGTACATGGCAGGAGTATTCACGCTCTCGCGGCCGCTCGACTTGCAGCCGCGACGGGATCGCCGGCGAGGTAGGCGGCGCCGATCCGCTTCGCCAGGCGCGCGTCGGCGCCCGCGCCGCCGACGGCGAGCGAGACGCCCTCGGCAACATCTTGCCAGCGCCCGAGCTCGGGGAAGAACCGCGCCGCGCTGATCGCGCTGACGACCACGAGGTCGGGCTGCATGCTTTCGACGGCATGGACGAGGCCGGGCAGCGGCGTGTCCGCGCCGAGAAAGGCGATGCGCCAGCCGTGGTAGCTGTTGAGCGCGAGCCCGAAGCAGATCAGCCCGATGTCGTGCTGCTCGCCCGGCGCGCACGCGAGGAGGGCAAGAGGGTCTCCGTCGGCCTCCCAACCCTCGGCAACGGTCAGCAGGCGCCGGCGGATGACGTGCGTCGCGAAATGCTCCTGCGCCACCGTGATCTCGCCGCACTCCCACTGCCGGCCGACGTCGCGGAGGCACGGGAGAATGACCAGCTGAATCGCCCGAGCGAGGCCGAGGTTCAGGAGACAGCGGTCGAGCACGTGCGCTGCGCCGGCGCCGTCGTAGGCGGCAAGTGCCGAGCGCAGGCGCGCGAGGAATTCCGGCACCTGATGGTGCGACGCATCCTCGGTCTCGCTGCCGTTCTTGACGAGTGCGGCCGCCTCGGCGGCTGACGTTCCGGCGGCAAGGTGCGCCTGCATCGCGAGCGCGCGGTCGAGGTCCTCGGCCGAGTAGAGGCGGTACCCGTTCGGGGACCGTGTCGGCCGTAGGAGCCCGTACCGGCGCTCCCACGAGCGAAGGACGTCGGTGCTCGCGCCGCTCCGGCGGCTCAACTCTCCGATCCGCAGCTGCGTTGTGTCTTCAGTCATCCGACCCGCCGATTCTAGGGTTTGTCCAGGCTTTTCGCGTTTTCGTGCCCAGGCGCGCGGAGACTAATCGGCGGCGGGCGCGCGTCGTTCGGCGAGAGCCCGGTGAAGAGGAAGCGACGGCGGCCGGGCGGGACGCGTGGTCGCCACATAGAGGAGGGGTCTAGGGGTGGTTCTTTTCAGCATCAGTGACAGCATCGACCAGGGTTTCGACGTGTTCTTCGCCTGGTTGCCTCACGTGCTCGGCTTCATCGCCGTCCTGTTGATCGGCTGGATCGTCGCTCGTATCGTGGGGAAGCTCGTCGCGGGCGTGACGCACCGGGCCGGCCTCGATCGCGCCGTGCACCGCGGCACCGGCGGCAACTTCCTGCAGCGCGTCGTGCCGCGGCCGTCCCACCTGGTCGGGCGCATCGTCTTCTGGGTGCTCTTCCTGAGCGCGATCTCCCTCGCGGCGGCCGTTCTCGGGGTCGCGGCGCTGACGGCGTTCGTCGGCGCGGTCTGGGCCTACCTCCCGAACGTCCTCGCCGCGGTCCTCATCTTCCTGGTCGCGAGCGCGATCGCGGGAGGAGTCGTCACGCTCGTCAACCGCACGATGGGCGACACGCCGCTCGGCAAGATCGTCGCCACCGCGGTTCCCGTGCTCGTGCTGACGATCGCGACGTTCATGATCCTCGAGCAGCTCAAGATCGCGCACGACATCGTCGTGACGACGTACACGCTCGTGCTCGGCGCGATCGCTCTCGCGTCGGCGCTCGCCTTCGGTCTGGGCGGCCGCGACGTCGCGCGGCAGATGCTCGAGGGCGCGTACGAGAAGGGCCAGGAGAACAAGGACCAGTACCGGCGCGACCTCGACCGCGGGCTCACGAACGCGCGGTCACACGTCGACGACAGGCGGGCCGACATGGACGGCGAGCCGGCGGCGACGGCGCGCATCCAGCGGCCGTAACGCGTTCACGAACAGAACGACGATCCGAGGAAAGGGGCAGTTGACGATGCAGCAGCAGGAGATGAACCGCGTCCGGCTCGATGAGCTCCGCGGCGAGCCGGTCTACGACAGTGCCGGCGAGAAGATCGGCAGCGTCGAGGAGATCTACTACGACGCGGCGACGCAGTCGCCCGAGTGGATCGGGATCGGCACCGGCTTCTTCAGCACGAAGCGCGTGCTCGTTCCGGTCGAGGGAGCGCAACTCAACGGCGACGGGCTGATGGTCGCGTACTCGAAGGAGCACGTGAAAGACGGGCCGGACGTCGACGAGGACGAGATCTCGTCCGCACGCGAGGCCGAGCTTTGCGCCCACTACGGGCTCCAAGGCGGGCAGTCGCGCACGACGCAGCCGGCAAACGACGCGGACCAGTCGATCACGCGGTCGGAGGAGGAGATCGAGGTCGGCTCGCGGCAGGTCGATGCAGGCAGCGCACGCCTGCGGAAGTGGGTCGAGACGGAGCCGGTCTCGCTCGACGTCGAGCTCCGGCGCGAGGTCGCGCACGTCACGCGCGAGCGGATCGACGAGCCCGTCGGGGACCACGAGTTCACCGAGGAGCAGGTCGATGTTCCGCTCCACGCCGAGAAGCCGGTCGTCCAGAAGCAGGCGGTCGCGAAGGAGCGCATCGGACTGCAGAAGGACGTGCAGAGCGAGCGGCAGACGGTCCAGGACGAATTGAAGAAGGAGCGCGTCGAGGTCGAGGGCGACGTGGAGGGCTCGAACTGAACGAGGGCACGGGATCGGGGGGCGGCTCCGGCCGCCCCGCACCCGTCCCCGACGGCGAGCCTTCGCTCGTCCGGCACGAGGAGGAGGCGCGCCTCGACACGCGCTGGGACGAGGTCGGTCATGCTCGGGTCCGGCGAGAGGTCACGAGCCGAAGGGTCACCGAGCGGCATCCACGGCAGCTCGAGGAGCTCGCGCACGAGCGGGTTCCTGCCGCCGACGACGACTCGGGCGAGATCGAGGTGCTGCCGGACGGGTCCGTGTCGATCCCGCTGTTCGAGGAGGAGCTGGTCGTGACGCGAAGACAGGTGCTGCGCGAGCGCGTCGTGATCCGCAAGGAGCTCGTGACGGACTGGGAGACGGTGGACGTCGAGCTCAGGCGCGAGCACGTCGCCTTCGAGACCGACGACGCGGCGTAGCGGCTTTGCCGGCACGGTCGTTTGTCGTGCCGGTCGCGGGGTAGGCGACGGCGCAGGCTGTCAATCGAAAGGGGTCATCGTGATTCTTCGCTACGACCGGATCGCGACGGAGCTGCCGCCGCCGTCGGAGCCCGATCCTGCAGGCGCCGCGGTGGTGCAGGAGCTGATGGGCGGGCGGTTCGGCGAGATGTCGACGTTCCTGAACTACACCTTCCAGTCGTTCAACTTCCGTGGACGACAGGGCGCGCGGCCGTTCTACGATCTCGTCGCCAACATCGCCGCCGAGGAGTTCGGCCACATCGAGCTCGTCGCTACCGCGATCAACACGATGCTCACGGGCGCCTCGCCTTCGAGCAACGGTCGCAAGGCCGATGCCACGAAGAGCCCGCTCGCGTCGGTCAAGGGGCTGGGCAACCCGCAGCATTTCGTCGCCGGCGGCCAGGGTGCGCTACCGCAGGACTCGAACGGCCGTCCGTGGAACGGCGACTACGTCTTCTCGTCGGGAGACCTCGTCGAGGACCTGACGCACAATTTCTTTCTCGAGACCGGTGCCCGGAACAACAAGTTGAAGGTGTACGAGATGGTCGATCATCCCGCGGCACGTGCACTGACCGGGTATCTGCTCGTCCGCGGCGGCGTGCACCAGGTCGCCTACGCGCGCGCGATCGAGAACCTCACGGGTGCGGACCTGACGAAGATGTTCCCGACGCCGCGCATCCCGACCGAGAAGATTCCGGAGTGCAAGCCGCACATCAAGCGCGGCGACCACCTGCGCCTCTACCGCTTCTCTCTCTCCGACTACCAGGAGCTCGCAGCGGTCTTCAACGGTCCGCACCCGGAGACCGGCGAGGACCTCGTGGTCGTCGACGAGGCTCCGGAAGGAGTGCCGCCACGCGACCTGCCGCCGCAGCCGGCCGTCTTCGCGCCGGACTACGCGCCGGAAGAGATCGCGGAGATCGCAACGAAGCTGCGCGAGCGCGCAGGGATGCCGAAGGAGCCGACAGGTCTCGTCGCGGACCTGAAGACCGCCACGAAGCGCGCGACGAAGAAGGCGATGTCGAGGTCGAAGTAGCAACCGGCCGGAGCGGGGGTCGCCGGGTCCGGCGCCCCCGCTCAGGCGGTCGGCAGCACGAAGAAGGCGACGGCGACGTACTGCGCCGCCACCGCAAGCACCGTCAACACGTGAAAGAGCTCGTGGTAGCCGAAGACGCGCGGCAGCGGGTCCGGCCGCCGAAGCGCATAGACCACCGCGCCGGTCGTATAGAGAGCGCCGCTGACGGCGATGAGCACGAGCGCCGCGCTCGGAAGCTTCAGCAGCTGGCCGAACGCGACGACGCCGACCCAGCCGAGGACGAGCCCGTTGACGGCCGAGAGCCACTTCGGCGCGCGCAACCAGCACAGCTTCATGACGATCGCGATCAGCGCGCCGCTCCAGACGATTGCGAGCACGGTCACGGCCCAACCGGGTGAAAGCACGAGCAGCCCGAACGGCGCGTAGCTGCCCGCGATCAGCAGGTAGATGCCGGCGTGATCGAGTCGCGCCAGCCAGCCGCGTACCGTCGGCGTCCACGTCGGTCGGTGGTACAGCGCGCTCGCGCCGAAACAGAGTGCGACGCAACTGGAGAAGATCAGCGCGGCAGCCCGGCCGCGCCCCGGTTCGGCGGTCACGACCATCGCCGCGCCTGCGGCCAGTGCAGCGTAGAACCCGGCCTCGTGGAAGACGCCGCGGAGCTTCGGTTTCACCCGGATGGTCGGAGATTCATCCATGGACACAGCCTAAGCCGTGTGTCCAGTCTCGAGGGCGTCCGCGCACTCGACGTTGACGTAACCCGAGCGGAACGACCTCACCTCGCCCGACGGCTCGTAGGCGTGCCGCCAGACGCAGCCCGTGTCGTTCGTGAGCAGGTGCACCGAGACCGACGTCTCGGCGGACGTCGTGCGAACCCGGTGGATGTCGTCGCGCGGCGGGATCAGGACGTAGAAGTCGCCGGGTACGAGCGAACGCCGCTCGACGAGCTCGAGCGCCTCGCCGCGCGGGGCGTAGATCTCCTCGTCCTGTGTGCCTCGGTACAGGCCGACGATGCCCCGGGCGAGGTGGTCGTGAATCGGCGTCTCCGACCCTGCCGGCACGACGAGCGAGAAGAGCGAGAGCGAACCGTCGCCGCTGCGGTAGAGGAGCCATTGCCCGATGCCGCCGCCCATACCGCTTTCCGGCGCGGGCGCCTGGTACTCGCGGGGCAGCCAGTCGGAGTCTGCAAGCAGCTCGGCGAAGCGGGGCGTGATCGCCGCGGAGGCCTCGTGTGGAGAGGACGCGGTTGCAATAGCCGTCTCGACGTTCGCCACGAAGGCCCGCACGACCGGCGTGTCCAGGACGAACTCGTTCTCCATCGGCCGATCATGACGTGGCCGGCCGCTGGGAACGCGGTATTGTCGGCCCGGGAATGAGGCAGCTCGCCGACGCCGACGCCCGCGTCGAGATCCTCTGCGGCGACCTCGCGCACATCCGCGCGCCTCGCGGCAGCGAGTTGAACGCGCGCTCGTGGCAGACGGAAGCGCCGCTGCGGATGCTGCTCAACAACCTCGACCCGGAGGTCGCGGAGCATCCCGAGCAACTGGTCGTCTACGGCGGCAGCGGCCGCGCCGCGCGTTCGCCGGAGGCTCTGCGCGCGATCGTCGATGTGTTGCTGCGCCTGCGCGACGACGAGACGCTCCTCGTCCAGAGCGGCAAGCCCGTCGGCGTCTTCCGCACCCACGAGGAAGCGCCTCGCGTCCTGATTGCGAACTCGTTGCTCGTCCCGAAGTGGGCGACGTGGGACGAGTTCCGCCGGCTGGAGGCGCTGGGCCTGACGATGTTCGGCCAGATGACGGCCGGATCGTGGATCTACATCGGGACGCAGGGAATCCTGCAAGGGACGTACCAGACGTTCGCCGCGGCAGGAGAGCAGCACTTCGGGACGCCCGACCTCACCGGGCGGACGATCCTGACGGCGGGACTCGGCGGGATGGGCGGCGCGCAGCCGCTCGCCGCGACGATGGCGGGCGCGGCGATTCTCTGCGTCGAAGTCGATCCCTCGCGGATCCAGCGGCGGCTCGAGAGCGGCTACCTCGACGAGTGGACGGAATCGCTCGACGATGCGCTGGAGCGCGTTCGCCGGGCCGCCGCCGAAGGCGGTCCGCTGTCGGTCGCGCTGCTCGGCAACGCGGCCGAGGTCGTCCCCGAGCTGGCGCGGCGCGGAGCCCCGTTCGACCTCGTCACCGATCAAACGGCGGCGCACGACCCGCTGAACGGCTACGTCCCTGCCGGTGTCGCGTTCGACGACGCCGCGGAACTGCGACGCGACCAGCCCGACCGTTATCTCGAGCTCGCCTCCGCGTCGATCGCCGCCCACGTCGAGGCACTCGTCGCGCTTCGGGATCGCGGCGCGCACGTGTTCGACTACGGCAACAACCTCCGCGGCGAGGCACAGCAGGCGGGCTACGAGCGCGCGTTCGAATACCCGGGCTTCGTCGCGGCTTACTTGCGGCCGCTCTTCTGCCGCGGCATCGGGCCGTTCCGCTGGGCCGCTCTCTCGGGAGAGCCCGCCGACATCGCGGCAATCGACGAGGCGCTGAAAGACCTCTTTCCGGACGACGCCCTTCTGCAGAGGTGGCTCGCCCTGGCACCAGGAGCCGTTGCGTTCGAGGGCCTGCCGGCACGGATCTGCTGGCTCGGCCTCGGCGCCCGGGCGGAGGCGGGGCTGGCGATCAACGAGCTCGTTCGCTCGGGGCGGGTGACGGCGCCGGTGGCGATCGGGCGCGACCACCTCGACGCCGGCTCCGTCGCATCGCCGTACCGCGAGACCGAGGCGATGGCCGACGGTTCCGACGCGATCGCCGATTGGCCGATCCTCAACGCGCTCGTCAACACGGCGGCGGGCGCGACCTGGGTCAGCGTTCATCACGGCGGAGGCGTCGGGATCGGTAATTCCATCCATGCCGGGATGGTCGTGGTCGCGGACGGAACCGACGCTGCGGCTGCAAGGCTCGAGCGCGTGCTCACGTCGGATCCCGGCACGGGCGTGATGCGGCACGCCGACGCGGGCTACGACGAGTCGCTCGAGGTCGCGCGCGCGACGGGGCTCGACCTCCCGAGCGCGCCGGCGTGACGCGGCTGCTCGTTCGCGATCTCCGCCAGCTCGCGACGCCCGCCGGAGATCACGCGCCCCTTCGAGGGTCGGAGCTCGGCGATGTCGACGTCCTCGAAGACGCGTACGTCCTGTGCCGGGACGGCGTCATCGAGGCGGTCGGGCGGATGCACGATCTGCCGCCGTTGGACGGCGAGATCGAGGAGGTCGACGCACGGGGTCTGTGCGCCGTCCCCGGCCTCGTCGACTGCCACACGCACGCGTGCTTCGCCGGCGATCGCGTCGAGGAGTTCTCGCTCCGCGCCGCGGGTGCGAACTACCTCGAGCTCCACGAGGCGGGCGGCGGCATCCTCGCGACCGTGCGCGCCACGCGCGCGGCGGCCGAAGAGGAACTGCTCGAGGTGACGCTGCGGCACCGCGACTGGATGCGCGCCCACGGGACGACGACCTTCGAGGCGAAGTCCGGTTACGGGCTCGACCGCGAGACCGAGCTCGCCCAGCTTGACGCGATCGCCGCCGCGGGAGGGATCCCGACGTGGCTGGGCGCACACGCGCTGCCTCCCGAGCATGCCGACGCCGGCGGATACATCGAGTTCCTGCTCGCGGAGGTGCTGCCGGATGCAGCACCGCTCGCCGCCGCCGCAGACGTCTTTCTCGAACAGGGCGCGTTCGACGCGACGCAGGCGCGGCGGTACCTCGCGGCGTGCCGCGACGCCGGTCTCGCGCTGCGCATCCACGGCGACCAGTTCACCGAAGCGGGTGCGATCCCGTTGGCGATCGAGCTCGGCGCGAGGAGCGTCGACCACCTGGAGGCGACGGGTGCCGACGGGATCAGCACGCTCGCGACAACCGATGTCGCCGCGGTCCTGCTCCCGGCGAGCGCACTCTTTCTCGATCGGCCGATGCCTCCGGCGCGCGCGCTCGTCGACGCGGGCGCGGCGGTCGCGCTCGCCACGGACTTCAACCCGGGCAGCGCGTTCTGCGAGAGCCTGCCGGTGGTGTGCTCGCTCGCCGCAACGCAACTACGAGTCACACCGGCCGAAGCGCTCTCGGCCTGCACGGTGAACGCCGCGTCCGTGCTCGAGCGCGCAGACCGAGTCGGCCGGCTCGCCCCTGGCTACGACGCCGACGTCGTCCTCCTCGACGCGAGCGACTGGCGCTACCTCGCGTACCACCTCGC
>JBJMJE010000030.1:0-7298 GCA_045806505.1 Gaiellaceae bacterium | reverse complement strand
TGGTCTACGGCTTCGGCGTCGCGCTGATCATCGTCGTGCTCCTGACGCCGGCCGTTGGGGGAATGGCGCGGATGCTCGGCGTCGTCGACCGTCCCGGCGACAAGCGGCGCGCGAACACGCGAGCGGTGCCGCGGCTCGGCGGGCTGGCGCTGTTCCTCGGGCTCTTCGTACCGGCGCTCGCGTTCCTCGACCTCAACCCCGCGATGCGCGGGCTGTTGCTCGGCGCGGCGGTCGCGACGACCGTCGGCGCGATCGACGACTTCCGCGGGCTGCGCTGGTGGGAGAAGCTCGGCGGCCAGATCCTCGCGGCCTCGATCGCAGTCGGCTTCGGCGTGTGGGTGCACCAGTTCACGTTCCTGGTCGTCGGCGTGCACGAGTTGCCGACGTGGATCGGCGCGCCGCTCACCGTCCTGGGGATCGTCGCGGTGATGAACATGGTCAACTTCCTCGACGGGCTGGACGGCCTTGCCGCGGGGGTCTGCGCGATCTCGGCCGGGACGTTCGTGTTCATCGAGCTCGACCTCGGCCGCCCGAATCCGGCGATCCTCGCTGCGATCGTGCTCGGCGCGACACTCGGGTTCCTGCGGCACAACTTCTATCCGGCGCGCATCTTCATGGGCGATTCGGGCGCGCTGCTGCTCGGCTACACGCTCGCCGCGATCTCCGTCGAGGGGCTCTTGAAGACGGCGTCGTTGGTGTCGCTCCTCCTCCCGCTCGCGGTGCTCGCCGTGCCGATCGTCGACACGTCGTTCGTCGTCGCGAAGCGCCTCAAGCACGGGCTGCCGGTCTACGAGAGCGACCGCTCGCACCTGCACCACCGCTTCCTGAACATCGGCTACTCGCAGCCGCGCGCCGTGCTGACGATCTACGCGTGGTGCGGGACGCTTGCGGCGGCGGCACTCGCGACGCGCTTCATCCAGCCGCACCCGCACGGCGACTGGCGCCCGTGGGCCGTCGCAGTCGACGCGTTGATCGGCCTCGCAGCGCTCGCGGCATCGGTCTACATCGTGTACCTGCTCGAGATCGTGAAGCTCGCGAACCCGATCATCCGCCGGCGCGAGCAGCTCGCCCGCGAGCGCCGCACAGCTTGAGGCTCGAGCAGCTCGCAAACGGCGTCTTCGCGTCGATCGCCGAGGAAGGGGACGTCGCAGTCGGCAACGCCGGCTTCGTCGACCTCGGCGGCGAGACCGTCGTCTTCGACACGCACGTGTCGCTCACTGCGGGACGCGCGCTGCGCGAGGCCGCGGAGGCGCATGCGCCGGCGCGGACGGTCGTGCTCAGCCACTGGCACGGCGACCACGTCTACGGTGCCGGCGCTTTCGACGCGCACGTGGTCGCCACGCGAAGAACGTCGCAGCTCATGCGCGAGCGAACGGAGGCGCGGCTCGCCGAGATGAAGGCGAAACCGCTCGAAGAGTTCGAGGGCACGGCGTTCGCCGAGATCGCGCAGACGGAGCTCCCGAACCTCGAGCTCAGCCATCCCGTCGAGAAGTTCGACCACGACCGCGACTTCAGCGGCGCGACACGGCGGGCGCAGGCGCTCACCTTCGGAGGCGGGCACACGCTCAGCGACGCAGTCCTGTGGCTTCCGAAGGAGCGGATACTGTTCACCGCCGACCTCGTCGTCGACGGCCACCCGTGGATCGGCGACGGTGACCCGAAGGCGTGGCCGGGGATCCTCGACCGGCTGGCCGCTCTGCGTCCCGAGACCGTCGTGCCGGGGCACGGGCCGGTTTCCGGTCCCGAAGCGATCGACTTCATGCGCGCGTACCTCGATGCGTTCAACAAGGCGAAGGAGGACGAGCCGAACCCGTACCCGGAGCTTCCCTGGCCGGAGATGTGGGAGCGTAATCTGCGGCAGTTCGGGATCGTGCCGCCGAACCTTTCGGGCACGCCGTACAGACTCCTGGAGCGCACTGCTGAGGGCGAGTTCGGCTCGTGGCGCGCGATCGACGATTCCGGGAAGCGCTACATCGTCAAGAACAAGTGGTCGCAGGACGGCGTGGCCGCGACCGAGCTCCTGCGCGCCGAGGGATACCCCGCGCCGCGCTACGTGCTCGCGCGGCCCGGGCTGTCGGTGCAGGAGGAGCTGCCCGGGGAGACGCTTCCCGACTGGCAGCCACTGGCGGACGGCATCGCGGGCCGAGCGATCGAGTTGAACGAACAGCTCCCGGGCAAGCGCGTCCCGAACGCGCCGCCGTGGCTCGAGCGCCTCCGATCAGAGATCCTCGTCGGCCACTACTACGTCGACCTCGCCTACGTCCACCGGCACTCGCCCGAGTTGCTCGACCGCTGCCGCAACGCGCTCGCGCGCGCCGAACGCGACCTCGTCGATCCCGGTGACCTCGTGCACTGGGACTACACGACCTCGAACATCCTCGCCGTCGACGGTGAGATCACGGCCGTCGTCGACTGGGACGGCGTCTGCAACGGCGACCGCCTGTTCGACCTCGTGACGCTCTGGTACTACACGCGCACGCCGATGCTGCGCGATTACGTCCTCGCGCGCACGTCGCGCACCGTCCACGATGCGTACCTCGCCGCGGTCGTCGTGCGGCAGGTCGCGTACTCGCTCAAGTTCCACGACGCGAGCGTCGCGCCCAGGCTGATTGCCGACGCGCTCGACGTCACCGCGTGACGGCGTAGAACAAGCGGCCGTCCTCGAGCTCGCGAACCCGAACGAAGCCGCACTTCTCGAGCACGCGCGTCGACGCGGGATTCGCGGGATCGACGTCCGCGACGATTCTCGCGAGCCGCATCATCTCGAAGCCGTGCCGCACGCACGCCCGCGCCGCCTCCGTCGCGTAGCCGCGCCCCCAGCGGTCGCGGCGAATGCCGTACGCGAGCTCCCACTCGCCGTGTTCCTCCGCGAAGAACAGGCTGCAGTCGCCGACGAGCTCGCCCGTTCCGCGTTCCCAGACTCCCCACGGCACGCCGTACGCCCAGCCGCGAACCTGCGCCGGATCGGGATCCGGACCGACGCGTTCGTTCGCGGGATCCGCGAACAGCTCGTACATCACTGCGCGCTCATGCGCCCGCGGCGCACGGATCACCAGGCGCTCGGTCTCGATCAGAGGGCCCCCTCCACGAACTCGACCAGTGCCTCGTTGTAGCCCGGTGCGCGCGGCAGCGAATGGCCCGCGCCCGGCAGCACGACCCGCTTCGCCGGCAGCCTCGCCTCGAGCACGTCGCAGACGGCGTCGAACGCTGCGTTGTGACCGCCCGAGATGACGAGCTTCGGGAACGGCGTCGCGGCGAGCTCGTCCAGCGGAATCGCTGCCTGGTCGGGCGTCCGCTCCGCCATCGCGGCGCGCGCGCCCTGCTCCAACGCCGGCGGCAGCGGGTCCGGCAGCCGGATCTCGCTGCCGACGAGCGGCAGGAAGAACGCCAGGTACTCGCGCGGCCCCGACGGCTCAAACGATGCGTACTGCCGGAGGAACTCCTCCACCGCCGCGTGTCCGCGCGCGACGCCGAAGCACGGCGGCTCGCCGACCGTCAACGACGCGAGTACCGGCTTCCGCGCCGCCGCGAGCAGCGAGACGACGCCGCCGTACGAGTGCCCGACGAGGTGGTCGTCCTCGCGCAGTTCGGCCGCGACCTCGTCCGCCTGCTGCTCGAAGTCGATCTGCTCGAGCGGCGGCCCGGGCGGATAGCCGCCGCGCGTGAGGAAGGCGCACTCGAACCGCTCCTCGAGCGCACGCTGCGCCGACCAGGTCGCCGCTGCGTTGCCGACACTGCCGTGGACGAAGACGAGCCGCGTCACAAACCGCACGTTATCGTGGCTCGGCGAGCGAAATTCGGCTGTCACAAGGTATGCTGCCCTCGCTTGGAGCCCACCTCTCGCCCGAACTTCCAGCTGGCCGGCGCCGGTGGTGTCCTCTTCGGCTTCACCGCGGCCTGCATCGTCCTCGGCGCCCTGATCGGCTGGGCGGCGGGGAGCGTCGCGTACGGAATCGTCTTCGGCGCGGTGATCGGCATCCCGGTCGGTGTCGCGGCGACGATTCTGCGGTACCGGGACATGACATGACGGGAGCCTGGACCCAACCGCGGCGCCCGCCGGACGCGATGCTGCCCGCGATCGCAGGCACCGCCGTCGTGTTCCTCGCTGCGCCGCTGTTCCTCCTGCAGGACTGGCCGATCAAGGGCTGGGCGCTCGGCGCGTTCCTCTGGCTCGCCTCCGTCGCCTTCGGGCTGCTGCTGCATCGCCTGCACTCGCGGACGGATAACCTCGCGGCCGCAGGCGTGACAGCTTTCGGAATGATGTTCCGCGCGATTGCCGTGATGGTGGTCGTCTTCGTCGCGGCAGTGTCCGATCCATGGGTCGGGCTGGCGGCTGCCCTGGTGTACGCGGTGGGCTACTCCGCCGAGCTCGGCCTCTCGCTCGTGACGTACTACACGGGGCCTGCCGCCGGAAGGGCTGCCGAGTGAGGTTGAGACGCCTCGTCGTCGCGCTGACCGCCTTCGCCCTGCTGGCTCCTGCGAGCGCCTTCGCGCGCGGTGACTTCGACCCGACGACGGAGTTCGAGCAGCACGAGTGGGTGCCGATCCACCTCGGGCCGCTGAACCTTTCGATCACGAAAGCCGTCGCGTACCTGATGCTCGGCACGGTGCTGACGATCGCGTTCGGCTTCTTCTTCATGCGCGGGCGCGGAAAGGGGGACCGCAAGGAGACCGTCGGCGAGATGGTCTACGAGATCGCGCAGACGCAGATTGCCGAGCAGGGGCTCCCGTCCAAGGCGATCGGCCGCTGGTTCCCGTACGTCGCGTCGCTGCTCCTGTTCATCTTCGTCGTCAACCTGCTCGGCTTCATCCCGCTCCCGCTCACCGGCGAGACATGGCACGGCATACCCGTGTTCGGGATCTACGCGGCGACTTCGTCGCTGTCCGTCGCGCTTGCGCTCGCGCTGCTCACGTTCGTGTTCACCCACGTCGAGGGCGTGCGCTGGAACGGACCGACCCGCTACTTCAAGAGCTGGATCCCCGAGGCGCCGAAGCCGCGGCTCGCGCTGATCGTGCCGCTCGAGATCCTCGGCCAGTTCATGCGGCTGATCTCGCTGAGCGTCAGGCTCTTCGCCAACATGCTCGCGGGCCACATCCTGATCCTCACGTTCCTAGGACTGATCTTCATCTTCCAGTCCGTCGCGCTGATCCCGGTGATCATCCCGGCGATCGTCTTCTACCTCTTCGAGGTCGTGATCGTCGTCGGGATCCAGGCATTCATCTTCGCTGCGCTCTCTGCCATCTACATCGGCTCGGCGATCGAGCCGGAGCACTAAGGAGGAGAAACCACCATGCTCGCCACCCTCATCGCCGCGACCAGCGGTGACGTCACCAAGGCAGGAAAGGCCATCGGCCTCGCGCTCGGCGTCGGTCTCGGCGCGCTCGGCGCCGGAGTCGGCATCGGCAACATCTTCGGCTCGATGATCCAGTCGGTCGCCCGCCAGCCCGAGCTCCGGGGAGAGCTGCAGGGGATCCAGTGGCTCGGCTTCGCGCTGACGGAGGCCGTCGTGTTCTACGGCCTGCTCGGCTCGATCCTCGCCTACGTCCTCGTCTAGTCGATGCTTGCTGCCAACCCGCTGATCCAGGTCACGCCGGGGCTGATGATCTGGACGATCGTCTGCTTCGCCGTCGCCTTCTTCGTCCTGAAGCGGTGGGCGTTCGGGCCGATCCAGAAGATGATCGACGAGCGCCGGGAGCGGATTCGCCAGTCGCTCGCGGAGGCCGACCACGCGCGTGAAGAGGCGCGCAAGCTGCTCGAAGAGCACCGGAAGCTGATCGGCCAGGCACGCGCCGAGGCCGAGGAGATCCGGCAGGAGGTGCGACGCGACGCGGAGCTCCTGCGCGACCGCGCCCGTGAGGAGATCGAGGTCGACCGGCAGCGGCGGCTCGAAGAGACGCGCCGCCAGATCGAGGCGGAGACGGCGCGGTCGCTCGCGCAGATCCGCCGGGAGATCGCCGAGCTGACGCTGCTCGCCGCGACGAAGGTCACGGGCAAGGTGCTCGACTCGTCCGACCAGCGCCGCCTGATCGACGAGGCGGTCTCGTCGCTCGACTTCTCGCAGCTGGAGAGCTCGCAGAACTAGTGTCGGTCGCGCACCGCACGTACGCGCGCGCCCTCTTCGAGGCCGCGAAGGAGAACGGGCGCCTGGCGCAGGTGCGCGAGGAGCTCGGCGACTTCGTCGCTGCGGTCGACGAGGTGCCGGAGCTCGACGCGATGCTGCGCAACCCGCAGCTCGACCCGCGAGCGAAGGCGCAGGCGCTGGAGGACGTCCTCGGCGGCGCCGACAAGCTCGTGCGCAACTTCCTCCTGCTGACCGTCGAGAAGAACCGCGCGGGGCAGCTACGCGAGATCCACCGCGAGTTCGAGCGCCTGATGGCCGCGGAGGAGCGCCGGCTCACGGTCGAGGTGACGACCGCGTACGAGCTATCCGATGACGAGGCGCGGCAGATCGTCGGTCAGATCGAGCGCGCGTCCGGCCGTCCCGTCGACGCAACGCGCAGCGTCGACCCGAACCTGATCGGCGGCATCATCCTCCAGGCGGGCTCGCTACGCCTCGACGCCAGCATCCGCAGCCGCCTCGAACGACTTCGCAGAGATCTGACGACTACGCGCTAGAGAAGGAGACGCCTTGAAGCTCCGCCCGGAAGAGATCACGTCGATCCTCAAGTCGAGGATCGAGCAGTACGACGTCGAGACCGACCTCTCGGAGGTCGGCACCGTCCTGCAGGTCGGCGACGGCATCGCTCGCATCTACGGCCTCGAGAACGCGGTCGGGATGGAGATGCTCGAGCTCGAGCACGGCGTCGTCGGGCTCGCGTTCAACCTCGAGGAGGACGACGTCGGCGCCGCGCTCTTCGGCGAGTGGCAGCACGTGAGCGAGGGCGAGGCGGTGCGCCGCACCGGCCGCGTCGCGAGCGTCCCCGTCGGCGACGCACTGCTCGGCCGGGTGGTCGACTCGCTCGGGAATCCGCTCGACGGCCAGGGGCCGATCGAGACGAACGAGACGCGGCCGCTCGAGTTCAAGGCGCCGGGCGTCATCGCGCGGCAGCCCGTGAAGGAGCCGCTGCAGACGGGGATCAAGGCGATCGACTCGATGACGAACGTCGGCCGCGGCCAGCGCGAGCTGATCATCGGCGACCGGCAGACCGGCAAGACGGCGATCCTGATCGACACGATCCTCAACCAGAAGGACACCGACGTCCGCTGCATCTACGTGGCGATCGGTCAGAAGGCGTCGACCGTCGCACAGGTGTACGAGCGGCTGCGCGATGCCGGTGCGATGGAGTACACGACGATC
>JBJMJE010000029.1:0-14220 GCA_045806505.1 Gaiellaceae bacterium | reverse complement strand
CATGCTGGCTCGACGCGGAGGGCTACCGGTGATCGGCGAAGCTCGCGACGAGCATGCAGTGACGCTCGTAGGCGACGCACTCGCGTCCACGCACAATCCGGACAGGCTGCTACCCGTGATTCTGCACGCGACGATGGAGGCGACCGGCGCCGCGCGTGGCCGTGTGCTCCAGGACGGACGAGTGACCGCCGAGGAGGGAACCGCCGCCGGCGGCCGCGCACTCAGGCTCGTGCTCGACGAGGACGAGAGCGTGGGGGAGATCGCGCTGGAGATCTGGCCGGCGAGCGGCAGCTTCGACGCGCGAACGCGGACGCTTGCCAAGTCGCTCGCGGCGCAGGCAGCGATCGCGCTCGAGAACGCGCGGCTGCACACCATCGTGCAGAGGCAGGCGATCACGGACGAGCTCACGGAGCTCGCGAACCGGCGGCGGTTCACCGAGACGCTCGACACGGAGCTTCGCCGTGCGGAGCGCTTCGGCGAGCCGCTCGGGCTCGTGTTCGCAGATCTCGACGACTTCAAGCGGATCAACGACAGGCACGGGCACCAGGTCGGGGATCAGGTGCTGCGCGCCTTCGCCGACTGCCTGCGGAATCGGGTGCGGATGATCGACGTCGCCGCGCGGCTGGGCGGCGAGGAGTTCGCCGTCCTGCTCGTCGAGACGGACCTCGCCGGCACTCACGCCCTCGCCGAGAGCCTCCGCGAGGCGGCCGCCGACCTCGAGGTTCCGGTTGCCGGCGGCGACCCGATCACGATTACCGCCAGCTTCGGCGTCGCCTCCTATCCCGAGGCCCGGACGCCGGAGGAGCTGCTCGCCGCCGCCGACGCCGGCCTCTACCGCGCCAAACGCGAAGGCAAGAACCGCGTCAGGAGCGATCCGGCACCGGCCTGAGAACCCCAAAAGGGGTATGGACGTTGTCCTCGAGAACGGCAATGATGTCCGGGATGCCGAGGACGCTTTCCTGGCTCGTCTGGGGAGCCGTGGTGGTCGCTGGCTCCATCCTGTCGTACGAGGTCTGGCAACGGGCGCTCGAGCCGCCGCCTGGCGCGGTGGCGGGGGCTCCATACGTCGTGCAGTCTTCGGACGAGCGAGAGGTGACGGCGAACCTCCCCCTGACGCAGTCGAGCGCAGGTTCGCACCCTGGCCCTTCGCCCGCGCAGGGTGGCGGGCTCTTCGGCGGCTCGCCGCCGGTCACTTCGCTCGCGCCCGGCGCCTCGGGCGGCGCCGCGATCCTCCTTCCCGGCGTCGGTGGTGGCGGTGGTGTGGGTGGTGGCGGTGCTGGCGGTGGCACAAACACCTCCGGCGTCGCCGGGCAACCCGCGCAGGGCGCGAGTTCGGGCGCCGCCGCAGTCCTGACGAACGCCGCGGCGTGGCGCGACTCCACCTCGCGCGGCACGCCGACGGGAGGCTCCACGTCGCCCCCGACGCCGACCACACCCGTGACGACCACCCCGACGCCGGCCGCTCCCACGCCGCCGTCCTCGGGCGCAGCCGCGGTTCGGCCTGCCGCCGCCTCCCCGACGACGCCCGCGACTCTGACGAAGAAACAGGCGAAGCAGGCGGCGAAGCAGGCGAAGCAGCAGGCGAGGGCCGCGGCGAAGCAGGCGAAGGAGGCCGCGAAGCAGCAGGCCGAGGCCGCCGCTGCGCAGGCGACGAAGGCCGCGAAGGAGCAGCGTGAGGCGGCGTCGTTGAAGGCGCAGCAGCACGCGGCCGAGGAGCACGCAAAGCGCGAGGCAGAGGCCGCGAAGAAGGCGCAGCACGACGCGGAGAAGCGCGCCAGGCAGGAGGCCCAGGCCGCGAAGAAGGCGCAGCACGACGCGGAGAAGCGCGCCAGGCAGGAGGCCCAGGCCGCGAAGAAGGCGCAGCACGAGGCCGAGGAGCAGGCAAAGCGCGACGCCCAGGCAGCGGAGAAGGCGCAGCGCGACGCGCAGAAGGCCGAGCGCGACACTGCGAAACAGGCGGCGAAAGACGCGAAGCAGGCTGCACAGGACGCGAAGCAGGCCCAGCATGACGCGGAGAAAGCAGCGAAGGAGGCCGAGAAGGCGCAGCACGCCGAGGCGCCGCAGCCGCCGGCAAGTTCTCTGCCGGCGAACGTTCCCCCGCCGGCCGAGAAGCCGCAGAAGCCGGACAAGCCCGAGAAGCCGGACAAGCACTGAGCCACGGTCGAGCGATGACGATCCGCGCGATCGTCACCGCCGTACTCGGACATCGCCCTCACCGGCGTCGCCGAGACCGAGGTTCCAGAACGCCGGCATCGACATCGCCGCCGCCACGCTCGCGCACGTCCTCGTCTCGCGCATCTGCGGCTAGGGCTCACCAGCGCCACGCGGCGCGCAGGTAATCGGCGTGCGGCATGCCGCTCGCGTCGATCGCAGCGAGCACGGCGTCGCGGTCGAGCGGGATGCGGCGGAACGCGATCTGCAACAGCTCGCCGTCGACGTCGAGCCGCGCGTACTCCGCGATCGCATCGATGCGAAGGTCGTCGGTGTCGGCGGGCTGCGCGTGGTCGTAGGCGAGCCCGACGCTGCCGGGATTGAGGAACGTGCTGTCTCCGTAGCGTCGGAGCCATTGCAGGTGGACGTGGCCGCCGGCGAGCACGTCCGCTGCCGGAGGACCGAGCAAGCGCCTGAATTCGCCCTCCTCGAGGTGCGGCAGGACGATGTCGTCGAACGACGTCGGCGATCCGTGGAACGCGAGGAGCATCCGGCCGTCGCCGAGCGACACGTCGAGCGTCGGCCGGAACGAATCGATGAATGCCACGCCGTCGGCGCCGATCTGCGCGACCGTCCATTCGCGCACGGCGAGCTGCCGCTGCGTGGTCGCCTCTTCGCCCGATTCCGGGTCGAGCAGGAACGCGTCGGCGTTGCCGAGCACGACCGGGCAACGGAGCTCGCGCAGCCGGCGCACGACCTCGGCCGGCTCCGCGCCGCCCTGGATCATGTCGCCGAGGCAGACGACCTGATCGACGGGATCGCGCTCGAGGTCGGCGAGCACCGCATCGAGCGCGACGGCGTTTCCGTGGACGTCGGAGATGAGCGCGGTCCGCATCGTCTCTCGAGCCTACGTCGCGGCAGGCGCCGCTCGCTACGCTCCGGGCGATGGTGGAACTGCCGCTGACCGGAGGCTGCATGTGCGGCGGTGTCCGCTTCGAGATCTCGGAGCCGCTCGTGACGTCCGGCTACTGCCACTGCACTCGCTGCCAGCGCCGGACGGGCACAGCGGCGGCGGCTTCGGCGCGCATCGCGGCGGGGTCGCTGACGGTCCTTTCGGGCGAGGAGCTCATCCGCTACTGGGATCCGCCGGCCGGCTTCTCGAAGGCATTCTGCTCGGCGTGCGGCTCCGCGCTCTGGAGCCGGAGCCAGGAGGATCCGCAGATCATCGCGGTGCGGCTCGGTGCGTTCGACGGGGATCCCGGCATCCGACCGAGCGTCCACACCTTCGTCTCGTATGCCGCCGTCTGGGAGCCGGTGCCGGACGACGGGCTGCCGCGCTATCCGGAGGGAAAGCCTTCGTAAAATAGGCTTGCCGCGGCACGAGCAACTACGGGATGTCGTCGGCGGCCGCAGACGTCACGTGTTCGGCGAGGTTTCGGTGTGGGGCGAACAGACGTCCGAGCCGGTTCGTCTCGCGCGCCCACGCGCGACCTGGGTCACGTGGGCTCGGGACGACGAGCCCGCCTGGGACAGGGCGTTCGTGCGCACGCGTGGCTTCCTCCGCGGCTTTCGTGCGGCGCCGTCTCACGAGCGGCTCTACAACTTCGGCTGCTCGACGACGCGATGGCTCACCAGTGGGCCGAGTCGTCCGCGGCCTGAGGACGTACCACCGCCCGCTTCGCTTCGCCGGCGTGCTCACGCAGCACCGCACGCGGTGCGGGTGCAGCCTCGAGCCGCATGACGCGCGGCGCGCGCTCGAGCGCGCCCTCGCGCTGCACGTCGGCTCGGCGGCCCCGGCCGTGCCGCCGACGCTGACGAACATCGTCTACTAGCCCGCCGTCGGGACATGCAGGACCCGGGTCGGGCAATTCGGCGACCGCTGTACCCCACTTCGAGGGATCTTCGCCCTTAATGACTCAATTGAGGGAAAGACGGACGCGAATTCACGGGCACAGTGAAACCTCAGGGGCACGCGTGTTGCGGGCCCGGTGGATTCTGCGGAAAGGGTGACTGATGATTCGTAGAGGAAGGTTCCTGCTGGCTTTCCTTGCAGCGGCGTTGATCTGCTCGAGCATTGCGCTCGGCGGCTCGGCGACGACCGCGAGCAAGACCATCAAGGCTTGTGTCAACAAGAAGACCGGCGTCGTCCGGGTCTCGAGCAAGTGCAAGAAGGGCGAGAAGAAGGTCGTCTGGAACGTCCGCGGCAACGCGGGCGCCAAGGGTGCGTCGGGCGCTCCGGGTCAGTCGGGTGCTCAGGGCGCGAAGGGCGACGCCGGACAGAACGGAGCCAACGGGAACGTCGGTGCGACCGGTGCGACCGGTGCGACCGGTGACGCAGGCTCCGCCGGTGCTGCCGGCGCGAAGGGTGAGAAGGGCGACACCGGCGCGCAGGGCGCGACGGGTGCGGCTGGTGCTGCCGGCGCGAAGGGTGAGAAGGGCGACACCGGCGCGCAGGGCGCGACGGGTTCGGCCGGTGCTGCCGGCGCGAAGGGTGAGAAGGGCGACACCGGCGCGCAGGGCGCGGCCGGTTGGGCTGGTCCCGCAGGAGCCAAGGGCGACACGGGCGACACCGGGCAGACCGGTGCCGTCGGCGCGGCGGGTGCGAACGGCGACACCGGTGCCCGGGGCCCGGAGGGCGCAACAGGCCCGCAGGGCGCGACCGGCGAAAACGGTCGCGCAGGTGACCAGGGCGACAAGGGCGACAAGGGCGACAAGGGCGATCCCGGTGAGCGGGGCAACGCCGGTGACAAGGGCGACAAGGGCGATCCCGGTGAGCGGGGCAACGCCGGTGACAAGGGCGACAAGGGCGATCCCGGTGAGCGGGGCAACGCCGGCGACAAGGGCGACAAGGGCGATCCCGGCGAGCGGGGCAACGCCGGCGACGAGGGCGACAAGGGCGATCCCGGTGAGCGGGGCAACGCCGGTGACAAGGGCGACAAGGGCGATCCGGGTGAGCGGGGCAACGCCGGCGACAAGGGCGACAAGGGTGAGAACGGCGATGCCGGGCACGACGGCCAGAACGGTCACGACGGCGCGAACGGCATCGACGGTGCGCCCGGGCTCTCGGGTGTCGAGCAGTCGCTTCTCTGCGACAACGGCGGCTGGCGCTTCAACACGCTCGCCGGCATCATCGACCTCTGCAACGGCGCTCCCGGCGCAGACGGCCGTGACGGTCACGACGGCGCGCAGGGCCCGAAGGGCGATCGGGGCTCGAACGGTCTCGACGGTGCGCCTGGTGCTCAGGGTACGAAGGGCGACAAGGGGGATGCCGGGACGAATGGCTCCGACGGTGCTTCCGGTGCTCAGGGCGCGAAGGGTGACAAGGGGGATGCCGGAGCGAACGGTTCCGACGGTGCTCCCGGTGCTCAGGGCGCGAAGGGCGACAAGGGTGACGCCGGCGCGAACGGTGCCGACGGTGCGCAGGGCCCGAAGGGTGACAACGGCGCCAACGGTGCCAACGGTGCGCAGGGCCCGAAGGGTGACGCCGGCGCCACCGGTGCCAACGGTGCCAACGGTGCGCAAGGCCCCAAGGGCGACACGGGCGCGACCGGCGCCCAGGGCCCGCAGGGCGCTCAGGGCCCGCAGGGCGCCACCGGCGCTCAGGGCGCCAAGGGCGACAAGGGCGATCCCGGCTCGGTCGGTCTCACGCAGGTGACGAAGAGCGCCAACGGCTCCGGCTCGTTCACGGCTCAGGCCGTGTGCGCCTCCGGCTACACCGCGACCGGCGGCGGCTTCGAGGTCGGCGGCTCCGACAGCAACAAGGTCGCGGTGATGGTCTCCAAGCCGACCGTCATCGCCAGCGGTGTCGACGCGAACAAGTCGGCGTGGATCGTGACCGCGAACTACATCGGCAGCGGCCAGGGCAACGGCTACACATTGACCGCGTACGTGCTCTGCGGTCCCACGAGCTGAGCAAAGCCTCAGCAGGAGAGCAAAAGGGCCGGTCTGAGACCGGCCCTTTCTCTTTCTCCCCTGAATTCCGTGCCCGTGCTAAGCGGCGATCGCCTCTTCGTCGACGATCGGCTCGGCGAGCGCGTGCGCGATGGCATTGGTGTCGCTCGAGAGCGCCAGCCAGATCAGCGCGATGCCGCCCAGGCCGGGGCCCACGAGGATCGCGGGCAGGATCAGCCACGGGCCGAGACCCGCGAGCGCGAGCGCCGTGAAGAAAGAAGCAGCGACGAGGGAGCCGCCCAGCCATGCGATCCAGCGGCGCAGTTCCTTGGCCGCGACGGCGGCCTCGACAGTCGAGACAGTCAACACACCCTCCAGTTATCGAGATGAACCCAGTCCAGCCGCAGATGGAGCACAGACCGCAGACCTTCTGACCCCGGAACCCCTCTGCGTGCACAGAATATCCGGCTTTTTCCCTGCTTGCACGTCAGGTGCAGCCCCGATTCGCAGCCGCCGCCGGCGCGCGAAGATCGAGTGCAGGAGGTGCGGAATGTCCCCGCCGTTGGTGGAACGCTGGACGATCGCGATCGCCGCCGCCGAGAGCGCGATCGTGGCAGCAGTTCGCGCACATGTCTTCTCCGCGCACGACGCCACTGACGCGCGGCGTGTAGTCCAGGAAGAGGCGCGCTGGCTCGCGACCGCGGCCGGCCGCTAGCCGAGCAGCTCGCGGACCGCGTCGAGCGTGACGCGCACTTCGGAGGACTGGGGGTCGATCGGCTCGAAATGGCCGGCGCCGTCGAGCGGGCGCAGCGTTGCTTCGTCGCCGGCGGCTTGCACGTAGCGCTGCGATTGCTCGAAGGGAACGACGTCGTCGGCGGTTCCGTGGATCACGATCGTGCGGACGCCGGCGGGTGCCTGCGCAAGCGGAGAGGCCTCGGGCGCCGGCGCCTGTCGTGCGAAGAACGCCGCGACGGCGTCGTTCTCCCACGTCGGCGGATCGCAAACGGCCGCGAGCGCGACGACCGGCACGCCCGTGCGCTTCGCGGCGAGCAGCGCGAGATGTCCGCCGGCCGAGTGCCCGACGACGACCAGCCGCCGCGCGAGCGTCTGCGCACGCTCGACCACGAGCAAGACGTCGTGCAGCGAGCCCGGCCAGCCGCCGCCCGGGTCGCCGACGCGCCGGTACTCGACGTTCAGCGTCGGGACGCCGTGCTCGCCGAGGAGGATGCAGAGATGCGCGAGATGCGTGAGGTTGTACGTCGCCTTCCACGAGCCTCCGTGCAACACGAGCGCCAGCGTCTCGCCGTCCGCGTTGCGCACGTCTGCGAACTGCAACGGCTGTGGTCCGTAGACGATGCGCTCGTCCGCGGCGGGAGGCGGCGGGTCGGTGAGGATGTCGGCGGCGTTCCGCGCCACGCCGCAAAGCTACGCTTTCCGGGTGGCGATGCGGCTCCTTCCAGCGTCGATCTGCGCGCTCGCTGGGCACGCGCTGCTGTACGGGAGCTTTCGCCCCGCCGATGGCGTACACGGATACCTCGGCTGGTACGAGCCGGTGCTTGCGCTCGCGGCTGTTGCCGTCGTCGTCGTGATCCGGCCGGTCGCGTTGCGGTCGCGACTGCCGATCGGCGAGACGGCGCGTGGCCTCGCGGCGCGCGCGCTGGTGATCGTGCTCGTGCAGGAATCGCTCGAGCGGTCGTTGCACGTCGGGCATCCGGCCGTCGCAGTCATGACGCCGTCGGGATGGCTCGTGCTCGTCGGGAGTCTGGTCGCCACCGCCTTCGCGCTCGCGCTCGCGCTGCGCGCGGGGCAGGCCGTTTATTCGCTCTTCACGGCCGCACGCGTCCGGCGCTTGCCGGTGCTCGTCCGGAGATCGGTCGGGGCGGTCACGCTGCCGGCCGCCCGGCCGCTCGCAGGCAACGTGGCGCTGCGCGGGCCGCCCGCGCTCGCCGGCTAGTTCGTTTCCGTCGAGCAACCGGAGGTACCCGTGCGCTTTGTCGCGCTGTCGATCGTCGTCGTCGCCTGCCTCGCCGTCGCGTCTCCCGCGGCCGCGCACTCGCGTGCGCCGACGGTGGCGCTCGACTATCGCGTCGAGATCGACCCGGTGACGCTGTCGGGCGTGCACGTGGACGTCGTGGACGGCGATCGCGCGTTCCGCGTGCGGGTCGACGCGCCGCATCGACTGCTCGTGCGAGGGCTCGTCGGCGAGCCGTTGCTTCGCTTCGCTGCCGGCGGCGTCTGGGTGAACAGCGCGTCGCCGACGGCAGCGGCCGACCGCCTTGCCACGCGCGGCTCCGGCTGGCTGCGCGTGACGCGCACGGACGCGTTCCTGTGGCACGACCACCGCCTCACACCACCGCCGGGCCTTCGCGCCGGCGCGAGCGCGGGGTGGTCGCTGCCGGTCGAGCTCGACGGGCGGCCGACTGCGTTGCGCGGCACGTTCACGCGCGTCGGTCCGCCGCCGCTCTGGCCGTGGATCCTCGCGATGCTCGTCGGCTTCGGCGCCGTCGCCGCGCTGGCACGCGCGCTTCCGGAGCGACGTCCGGAGACGGCGGCCGCGATCGCCGCAATCGCGGCCGCGGGCGCGCTAACGGCCAGCACCGCGTTCGCCACCGGCGACACGATCGCGCGGCGGACGCAGTGGCTGGAGGCGGGGTCGGCGGGAATCCTCGCGCTGTTCGCGGCCGTGGCGCTGCTCCGTCACGACCGGTCGCTACGCACCTGGGCGGCGATCGTCGTCGGCGTCGTGGCCGTGTCCGTCGGCCTCGGCTCGATGAGCGTCTTCCGCCACGGAATCGTCGTCTCGTCGCTGCCCGCGTCGTTCACGCGGCTGGCGACGGCGGTCGCGCTCGTCGGCGGCGCGTCTGCAGTCGTCGTTGCCGTCCTCGCGCCGTCGACCAGGCGGACGCGATGAGGAAGAGCCTGCTGCCGGTGTTGGGCGCCTGCTGCGTGCTCGCCGGGTGCGGCGGCTCGTCGTCGACGCCGCAGGTGCCGACCGTGCAGGCGGCGCGGACGTTCCAGCTCGCGAACTTCACTCCGTCGGCGGCGGTCGAAGCCGGCAAGCCCACGACAGTGTCGTTCGCGATCGAGCGGCCGGACGGCAAGCCGCTCACCAGGTACAAGCGCGGCGGCGGCCCGCACACGGGCGTCCACCTGATCGTCGTCAGCGACGACCTGAGCACGATGATCCACCGCCATCCGCCGGTCGGCGCCGACGGAACGTTGCGCGAGCGCCTCGTGCTGCCGCGGCCGGGCAAGTACCGCGTCGTCGTCGACGCCTATCCGCAGGGACAACCGAACTTCCAGCTCTTCCGAAGCATCGATGTGTCCGGTCCCGCGAAGCCGAAGCCGCTGCCGCCGTTCACCCGTACGGTCGACACCGACGGATATCGCGTCGCGCTGCACGGCAACCCGCGGCTGCGCGCCGTCCAGCCGGGATTCCTCGACATCACGGTCACCGACCCGCACGGGAAGCCGACGCGCTTCTCGCCGTTGTACGGCGCGCTCGCGCACGCGATCTTCTTCAAGTCCGGCACGCTCGATTACTTCCACACGCACGTCTGTGCGCCCGGCGCAAGCGGCTGCACGAGCACGCTCGGCGGCGCGCGCGTCTCCGGCAGATCGACGACGCCGGGGAAGCTGCGCGTCGGTGTCCTCGTACCCGTGGCGGGAAGGTGGCGCCTGTTCCTGCAGACGCGCGCGGACGGCCACGTCATCACCGTTCCTTTCACCCTGGAGGTCAGATGAAGCTCTGCATTGCAACTGTGCTCGTCGCGACGGCCGCGCTCGCGGCTGCATCCGTCGCGTCCGCGCACGCGCACGTCAGCCCACCCCTCGTCCTCAAAGGCGAGAGCCAGGTGTTCACGCTCGCCGTGCCGACGGAGGAGGAGAACGCGACGACCACCAAGATCGAGCTGACGCCGCCCGACGGCTTCTCGATCGATTCGTTCATCGCGGCGCCGGGCTGGAAGCGCTCCGTCGCGCAGACCGGCTCGGGGGAGGACGCCGTGATCACGAAGGTGACGTGGGACGGCGGGAAGGTGCCGACAGGCGAGGCCACGGGTTTCTCGTTCCTCGGCCGCGCCGAGTCGGCGAAGACGTACGCGTTCGGCGTGAGGCAGACGTACTCCGACGGCTCGGTCGTCGACTGGACCGGCCCCGAGAGCTCGGACACGCCGGCGCCGACGATCGGGGCAAAGGACTCCCTCGGCGGCGGCGGCTCGTCCATCGTGACCTGGATCGCGCTCGCCGTCGCCGTGCTCGCCGCGGTGCTTGCCGCCGTGGCGCTTGCTGCAGGCTCGGGGAGGCGCTCGCTCGCGTGAGAAGAACCGGCGCCGTCGCGCTGGCGGCAGTCGTTGCAGCGCTCGTCGCGCCGGCGGCCGCCTGGGCGCACGCGGCGCTCCTCCGCACGCTCCCGTCCGCGAGCCAGACGGTGAACACGCCGCCGAAGGAGCTGCGCCTGACGTACAGCGAGTCGGTCGAGCCGCGGTTCGCCGTCGTGTCGGTGACGGACGCGGACGCGCACCAGCAGACGGCAGGGGCGCCGCGCCGCGCGCCCGGCAACGTCGACACGCTCGTCGTGCCGCTGAAGAAGCTCGACGAGGGGTGGTACCTCGTGTGGTGGCGGGTGATCTCCGCGGACGGCCACCCGGTGCGCGGCGCGTTCACGTTCGCGGTCGGCCCGAACCCCGGGCCGGCGCCGCAGTTCGTGATTCCATCGATCTCCGAGACGGCCGCCACGCCGCGCCTGCTCGTCGCGCGCTGGCTCGCGTTCCTGTCGGTGATGGCGGCGATCGGCCTGTTCGTGTTGCGGATGGGCGCTGCGCGCCCGCTCGTGCGGCGTGTGTCCGGTACGCGACTGCGCGCGCTGTCGATCGCGTTCGTCGTCACGGCCGCGATCGCGCTCGTCCTGACGCCTGTCTACGCGTTCCTCGCGACGGCGCAGTTCGCCTTGCGGTCGGTGTGGGACGTCGGGTCGCTCGTGCCGTTGCTGCGCGCGTCGTCGTTCGGTCGCGGCTACGTCGACCTCGAGCTGACGTTCGCGCTGTTCGTCGTCGCCGCGCTCGTCGCGCTCTGGGTCGACCGGCCGCAACGACCGCGCCGCTCCATCGCGGAGCTGCTCGCGTGCGGCGGGGCGCTGCTCGCCGCCGGCGCCGTGCTGCTGGTGCCCGGCGTCGCGGGACACGCGGCGCAGACGTCGCCGCGCGCCTGGTCGATCCTCTTCGACTGGTCGCACCTGTCGGCCGGCGCGATCTGGGTCGGCGGCCTGATCGGCATGCTCGTGCTCTGGTCGAGCCTGCCGGCGGCCCAGCGCATCGCGGGGCTCGTCGTCTCGGTGCCGCGCTTCTCGAACGTCGCGTTCGTGTCCGTGAACGTGCTGATCGCGTCGGGCGTCGCCGCGGCGATCGTCCACCTGCCGACGTTCTCGTCGCTGTGGGAGACCTCGTACGGGCAGGCGATCCTCTGGAAGGTCGGCCTGCTCGGGATCGCGATGATCCTCGCGGCCGTGAACCTGCTCTGGACGCGCCCGCGGCTCCAGGCGTCGGCGGGCGATCAGCCCGACATCGGTCCGGCAACTGCGACGCTCCTGCGTCGGCTCGTCGGCACGGAGGTCGTACTCGTCGCGGCGATCGTGTTCGCGGCGGCCGTGCTCTCGAGCCTGCCGCCGCCGGCGAAGGCCCTCGGCAACCTCGGCGGCACTCCCGTGCGCGTCGGGCCGGGCCCAGTATCGAAGACCGTCGAGCAGGACGGCTACACGGTGCAGGCGCGCGTGACGCCCAACCGCGCAGCGCAGCCGAACAAGTTCACGGTCTCGATCACGCGAGACGGCAAGCCGGTCACCGGCGCCGACGTCACGACGACGTTCGCGATGCTCGACATGGAGATGGGACAGCAGGGCTACGCGTTCAAGGAGGTCTCGCCGGGCGTGTACAGCCACTCCGCGCCGGCGCTCGTCATGGTCGGCCACTGGGGGATCACGATCCACGTCGAACCGCCGGGCGCAAAGCCGTTCGACGTCGTGCTCGTCGACAGGGCGAACGGATGACGGTGCGCGCGGTCGCGGCTTTCGCCGCCGTTGCGTTGCTCGCGGCGCCCGTCGCGCGCGCCGACGGCGATCCGGCGAGCGACTACCTGATCACGCGCCAGACGTTCCTGCCGTTCAACGCGAAGATCCCGAAGGCGCAGGTCGACCAGTTGAACGGCATCGTCGCCGACGCGAACGAGAAGGGGTTCAAGATCCGGGTCGCGATCATCTCGAAGCCGTTCGATCTCGGCGCCGTGCCGTCGCTGTGGCGCAAGCCGAAGACGTACGCGCGCTTCCTCGGCCAGGAGCTCACCTTCGTCTACAAGAACCGGCTGCTGATCGTGATGCCGAACGGCTACGGCGTCTCGCGCGGCGGCAAGGCGTTGCCGGATGCGCAACGCGTCGTCGACACGCTGCCGGCGCCGGGAGCCGGCGGGCCTGCGCTCGCGGCGGCGGCGACGCGAGCAGTGCGGCGACTTGCCGCCGACTCCGGTGTCACCGCGGAGGTTCCGCCCAGCACGGAAAGCACGACGGACGACCGGCTCGTGATCGCCGGCGCGGCCATTGGCCTCGTGCTGCTGATTCTCGCCGGTTTCGGCGTTAGACGGCTGCTCGCGCGTCCGTAGTGCCCATGGGGGAGAGCGCGTAGACGATCCCGCTCTGCTCGATCTCCCACGCCCCGGCTGCCCTTGTCCAGAACTCCTTGGCATGGGGCCGGCCGGGGTCGGCGAGCAGGGCGCTCGACCCGAGCTGCGGCAAGAGCTCGAGCAGCTCGTCGACGTTTCGCCGCTCGTAGAGGACGTCCGCGGCGAGCACGAGATCCCACGGCGCGCGTTCGACGAGCGCGTCCGCATGAGCCCACGCGACGATCGCCGTCTCGACCCGCACCTCGTTGCGGCGCGCGTTCTCCTCGAGGAGCGCGATCGCCGTCGGCGACCAGTCCGTCGCGAGCACCTCGGCACCCGCGAGTGACGCGGCGAGGGACGGCACGCCCAGGCCGCAGCCGAGCTCGACGATCCGCAGCCCGCGCACGTTGCGCGCGACGACCTCCTCGGCAAGCGCTAGGCCGCTCTTCCACAGCTCGGCCCAGTACGGAAGGAACTCCTCGTGCTCGAACGCGTCCTCGTCGAGCAGCGCCTCCGCCTGGCGCGGGCGCAGGAGCGTCAGCTCCCACGGTCCCAGCTCGAGGCGCTCCTCCACGAGGTCGAGGTGGGTCAGCAGCTCCCGCGGAGGGCTCATCAGCGCGGAGTCTGATGTTCGCGGCACCGCGACATCGGCAGCGTCGGCTGTCGAATCCGCCGTCACGCGCGGGATGCCCGCCGCACCTCCGTCGTAGACTCGAACGATGGTGATCTGCGAGCGCTGCGGAACGGACAATCCGGTGCGCGCGAAGTTCTGCGTCGAGTGCGGAGCGCCGGTCGGTGGGCCGGTTGTGGACGACCAAGTGCGGAAGACGGTCACGATCGTCTTCTGCGACATCACGGGGTCGACTGCGTTCGGCGAGTCGACGGATCCGGAGTCGCTGCGTGCCGTCCTCGCGCGCTACTTCGAGCGGATGAAGGCGATCGTCGAGAGCCACGGCGGATCCGTCGAGAAGTTCATCGGCGACGCCGTGATGGCGGTCTTCGGCGTGCCAGTGCTGCACGAGGACGATGCGCTGCGCGCCCTGCGGGCGGCGATCGAGATGCGTGACGCGCTGCCGTCGCTCGGCATCAGCGCGCGCATCGGCGTCAACACGGGCGAGGTCGTCGCCGGAACGGGCGAGCGGCTCGTCACCGGCGACGCGGTCAACGTCGCCGCGCGCCTCGAGCAGGCGGCGCCGGCGAACGAGATCTACGTCGGCGCGCCGACCGTGCAGCTCGCGCGTGGCGCAGTCGAGGTCGAGGTCGTCGAGCCTCTGGCGCTCAAGGGCAAGTCGGAGCCGGTCGAGGCGTTCCGGCTCGTGGCGGTAACGGGCCGGGAAGCGATGCGGCGAGCCTTCGACGCGCCGTTCGTCGGCCGCGAGCGGGAGCAGCGCCTCCTGCGGGAGGCGTTCGACGTCGCCGCGTCGGATGACGCGTGCCAGCTCTTCACGCTCCTCGGCGTCGCGGGCGTAGGCAAGTCCCGTCTCGTCGGCGAATTCCTCGGCAGCGTCGACGCGACGGTCGTGCGAGGCA
>JBJMJE010000028.1:0-10932 GCA_045806505.1 Gaiellaceae bacterium | reverse complement strand
AGGGCGTGGCCGAGCCGGCCGGCGCCGACGATGGCGCAGCGCTCAGGGGTTGACTCGGAGGCGGTCCGGTCCAGTTCTCGCACGAGATACCGGCTGGGAGATGGGGCGGGGCGGTGGTCTTCGAGGTCCGTCCCGTGGTGGTGACGGCCGCTCACACCATGGTACCCCGGAGGGAGCGGCTTCCCACCCCGCTCGCGCCGCCCCCGTGGTTAACCTCGGGACGATGCGCAGCGCGGAGCAACGCCGCGAGGAGCTCAAGGCCGTCTACCGGGAGGCGTCGGGCTGTACCCGCTGCCCGCAGCTGGCCGCGACGCGGCAGACCGTCGTCTTCGGCTCGGGCAACGCGGACGCCGACCTGATGTTCGTCGGCGAGGCGCCCGGGGCCAACGAGGACAAGCAGGGCGTGCCGTTCGTGGGCCAGGCGGGCAAGCTGCTCGACAAGCTGCTCGCGGGGATCGGCCTGGCGCGCAGCGACGTGTTCGTCGCGAACGTGTTGAAGTGCCGGCCGCCGGGGAACCGCGACCCGCTCCCCGACGAGATCCAGGCCTGTGAAGGCCACCTGTGGAAGCAGGTCGAGCTGATCCAGCCGAAGGTCGTCGCGACGCTCGGCAACTTCGCGACGAAGCTCCTCTCCGGTAGGCCGACGGGGATCACGCGCGTCCACGGCCAGCCGCAGGAGACGACGCTCGGCGGCAACCGCGTCATTCTCTACCCGCTCTACCACCCGGCCGCCGCGCTCTACACGCCGCGGATGCTCGAGGTGCTGGAGACGGACTTCCGGCGGATCCCGGAGCTGCTCGGCCGCGAGCTCGAGCCCGTGGCCGCACCAGCGCCGCAGCCGCTGAACGAGGCGCCGCCGGCGGCGGCCGTTCAGCTCGGTCTCTTCTAGGCCGGTAGCTCTACTCTTCCGCCGTGGAGGAGACGGAGACGACGTCGCCCGCGGAGACGGAGGCGCTGGCCGCCCGCGTCGCTGAAGATCTGCAGCCTGGCGACGTGGTCACCGTCGCCGGCGAGCTCGGATCCGGCAAGACGACGTTTGTGCGCGGCGCGTGCCGGTCACTCGGCGTAACGGGTGCCGTGACGAGTCCCACCTTCACGATCGGACACCGCTACGACGGCGCCGTCACCGTGTCGCACCTCGACCTGTACCGCTTTGCGGAGCTGTCGCACGCGGAGTGGGGAGACCTCGAGCCGTATTTCGACGATGCCGTTGCCTTCGTCGAGTGGCCCGAGGCGGGAGCCGGCGTCCTGCCGCCTCCGCGTGTTCGTGTCCACATGCGCCACAGCGGCCGCGACCGGCGCTCGATCACGATCGACCGTGCTGATACTCGCGTTTGACACCGCCACGTCGGTCGCTACGAGCGCCCTCGTTCGCGACGGCGACGTGCTCGGGGAACGTGCGACGTCGGCGCCTATTCGCATGCTCGAAGACGTCGACGCGCTGCTGCGCGAAGCCGGCCTCGAGCCGCGCGACCTCGACGCGCTGGCGGTCGGGATTGGCCCGGGCAGCTTCACGGGCGTCCGTATGGGGCTCGCCGCCGCGCGTGCGCTGGCGCTGTCGCTCGACATCCCCGCCGCCGGCGTCTCGACCCTTGCCGTCCTCGCGGCCGCCGCGCCCGAGGCGCTGCCGCTGATCGACGCAAAGCGGCGCGAGATCTTCCTCGAGCAGGACGGGGAAATCGTCGCGCTGCCGGCGGCCGCGTTCGAGGCGCCGGGACGCGTGTGCGTCGGCGACGGCGCGCTGCGTTATCGCGAGCACCTCGAGGGAACCGGCGCAACGGTTCCGCCCGACGAGAGCGAGCTGCACCTGCCGCGGGCGCGTTTCCACGCCGCTCTTGCCGAGAGCTTCGGTGCGGCCGACGAGCTTCGCCCGATGTACGTGCGCGCGCCGGACGCCGATCGGATGCTCGCGTGAAGACCGCCGTCGAGATCCGCGCGCTCACGCTCGCCGACCTGAACGCGATCGAGGAGATCGAGCACCGCTCGTACGACACGCCCTGGTCGCGGTCGATGTTTGCGGGCGAGCTCGCCAAGCCTGCGTCTCTCTGCCTCGGCGCGTTCGAGGGCGACGAGCTCGGCGGCTACCTGATCGTCTCGCGCTACGTCGATGCGTGGCACGTCATGAACATCGCCGTGTCGCCCGACTTCCGCCGTCGCGGGATCGCGACCGCGCTGCTCGAGCGGCTCTTCGAGCTGACCGACGACCGCAGCCGGCGCGGGTACACGCTCGAGGTGCGCGTGTCGAACGAGGGCGCGATCAGGTTGTACGAGCGCCTCGGCTTCACAGGGCGCGGCATCAGGCGCGGCTACTACACGGACAACCGCGAGGACGCGCTGATCATGTGGCGGGAGCCGGGGGAGCAATCCGCTTCTGACGACGACGCGTGATCCTCGCGCTCGAGACGTCCTGCGACGAGACCGCGTGCGCCGTCGTCACCGACGACGGTGTCGTTCGGTCGAGCGTCGTCTCGTCGCAGGCCGAGCTGCACGCGCGCTACGGCGGCGTCGTGCCGGAGGTGGCGTCGCGGCGGCACCTCGAGCTCGCGACGCCGGTCGTCCGCGAGGCGCTCGGCGAAGCAGGTGCGTCGCTCGACGACGTCGACGCCGTTGCGGTCACGTGCGGGCCCGGCCTGATCGGCGCGCTGCTCGTCGGCGTGCAGACAGCGAAGGCGCTCGCCTGGTCGCGCCGGCTGCCGCTCGTCCCGGTCGACCACCTGCACGGGCACGTAGCCTCACTGTTCCTCCGGCCCGAGCCGCTCGACCCTCCGTTCCTCTGCCTGCTCGCGAGCGGCGGGCACACGCTGCTGCTGGACGTGCACGACCATGCGCGCTGGGACGTCCTCGGATCGACGCTCGACGACGCCGCCGGCGAGGCGTTCGACAAGGGCGCGCGACTGCTGGGGCTCGGCTATCCCGGCGGCGCGGCCATCGACCGCCTCGCGCGCGAGGGCGACGCCGAGGCGTTCTCGTTCCCGGTCGCGCGCGTCGCGGGCCTCGACTTCTCTTTCTCGGGCGTGAAGACGGCGCTGCTCTACGCCGTCCGCGGCCTTGGTGACGACCTTCACGCGCGCCGTGCCGACCTCGCCGCGTCGTACCAGCGCGCCATCGTCCGCGCCCTCGTCGAGCGGACGCACGAAGCCGCGGAGCGAACGGGCGCGGTGAAGATCGCGGTCGTCGGCGGCGTCGCCGCGAACTCCGAGCTGCGGGCGTCGCTCCCCGACGCGAGGGCCGCGCCGCTCCCGCTGTGCACCGACAACGCGGCGATGATCGCCTCGGCGGCGCGCTATACGGAGCCCGTCCCCTATCCCAGCTACCTTGCGCTCGATGCGTACGCGAGCCGCTGAGATTCTCGTGCTCGCGGTCTGCGCCGCGGCGCTCGCGCTCGTCCTCACACCGGATCGAGATTCGCCTCGCGCGGCGGAGCCCACGCCGCCCGTGAGCTGGCAAGGCCTCGTCGGAGACGGGCCGCGCGCGCCGGTGCACATCGGCCAGCAGATGATCGTCGTGCTCAACGCACCTTCGCTCGCCCAACGCGTCGAAGATCACGGCGGCGTCGCCTCGACGAAGCAGGAACAGAAGTGGAGCAGCAGCGTCCTCGCGCAGACCCGCCTGCTCCGCTCGCGCCTCGAGGTGCAGGGCGTCACGATCCACCCCGATCTGCTGTTCACGCACGTTCTCGCGGGATTCTCGGCGGCGCTCGACGCGACCGCCGTTTCGCTGCTCGAGCGCGACAACGCCGTGCAGGGCGTCTATCCGGTGCGCGTGGCGTATCCCGCTTCGATCTCCTCGTCCGCACTCGAACGGCGCCCGCTCGCGTCGACCGTCGGCAACGCCGACCTTGCGCTGTCCGGGTACGACGGACGCGCGATCACGATCGCTCTTCTCGACACCGGGGTCGCCCGGCGCCACCCGTCGCTCGCCGGCAGCGTCGATGCCGGCATCGACATCGTCGACCCGAGCGGCGACGCGAGCCCGCAGTCGGCGCCGGGACGTCCGCTCGACGTCGAGCGGCACGGCACCGAGATGGCGGGCATCCTCGTCGGCGACCGCGGGCCGGCTGCTGCGAACGGCATCGCGCGCGGCGCCAACGTGCTACCGATCCGTGTCGCCGGCTGGCAGCCCGACGGCAGCGGCGGCTTCGCCCTCTACTCGCGCACGGACCAGCTGATCGCCGGCCTCGAGCGCGCGGTCGACCCGAACGGCGACGGCGACGCCCATGACGCCGCCCGCGTCGCGCTGATCGGAGTGGCGGCGCCTTACGCGGCCTTCGCCGACGATCCCGCGGCGCGCGCCGTCGACGGAGCGCTCGGTCTCGACACGCTCGTCGTCGCGCCCGCCGGGAACGACGGCCCCGCCGGTCCCGCTTTCGGAAGCGTCTCCGGCCCGGGCGGCTCGGTCGGAGCGTTGACCGTCGGCGCGGCCGACACGCGTGCCGAGACGGAGGACGTCCACGTGACGCTTCGGAGTGGTCTGCACATCGTCCTCGATCGGACGCTGCCGTCGACGGGCGTTCTGCCGTCGGGCGGGTCGCTGACGTCCTCGCTCGCCGCTCCCGGGCTCGTGCACAAGAGCGCGTCGTTCGCGCGCGTCGAGTCGTACTTCACCAAGCGTGGGCTCAGCCTCGTCGCCGGTCGCGCGGCGCTCGTGCCCGAAGGGCAGGCGCCGAGCGAGGTCGCCCGCAGTGCGGCGCGCGCCGGTGCGACGGCCGTGCTCCTCTACGGACCGCGGCTGCCGGTCGGCAGCGTCGCCCTCGACGAGGACACACCCGTTCCCGTCGTGTCCGTGTCGTCGGCCGTCGCTGTGAAGTTGCTCGCAGCCATCGCGGAGGGAAACGACGCCGGCCTGTCGCTCGGGCGGGCGCACACCGAGACGAGCGCGGCGTCGCCGACGGTGGCCGCGTTCTCGTCGACCGGCCTCGCGTACGACGGCCGCGTGAAGCCCGACGTCGTCGCCTCCGGAGTCAGCGTCGCGACGACCGAACCCTCCGCCGACGAGGAGGCAGAGGCGCGCTACGGCACGGTGAACGGGACGAGCGCTTCCGCCGCCGCTGTCGCCGGAGCAGCGGCCGTTCTCGCGCAAGCGCGGCCCGAGCTGCACGCGACCGACCTGCGCAGCGTCCTGGTGACGAGCGCGCGCCGGCTCGTCTCCGAGCCCGTCGAGAGCCAGGGCGCGGGTCTCGTCGCGCTCGCGCCTGCCGCGGCCGCCGAGGTCGCCGTCGCGCCGACGGCGCTCGCCCTCGGCAATGCGTCGCGCCCGCGCTGGAAGCACGCGGAGACGGTGCTCGTCCGCAACATCTCGACGCGGTCCGTCTTCATCCGCGTGCGCTCGATCCCCTACGTGCAGGGCGCAGCTCCGGTCGAGCTCCACGCATTCCCCTCGCGCTTCCGTCTCGGCCGCGGAGAGACGCGGCGCGTGCGTATCGCAGCCGCCGTGACGCGCGCGCCGATCGGCTCGGCGCCGGCAGAGGGAAGCATCGTCGTCACGCCGGTCGCGGGCGCTCCGCTGCACCTCCCGTGGGCGGTGACGTTCGCGCAGGCGCCGGGAACGGTGCTCGGTCCGCTGAAGCTGTCGAACACCTCGTTCGAGCCCTCGGACGCGGGGCCGGCGCTCCTGACGTTCCGGGCGGGGCAGCTCGCCGTGCAGGGCAGACAGGACGCGGTGCAGCCCGTCGCATTGCTCAGCCTGCAGCTGCTCGACGCGGACGGGAACGACCTCGGCACCCTGGCGACGCTGCGTGACCTGCTGCCCGGGCGCTACGCGTTCGGGCTCACCGGCCGGACTCCCGCCGGCAACACGCTCCAACCGGGGACGTACCGCCTGCGCGTCACCGCGATCCCGAGCCTCGCCGGCAAAGCGAGCCGCGCGGCCGTCACGTTCACCATCAAATAGGCGGGCGTATACTCGCCAGCGGCTTCGAAGAAAGGAGAGCGCTTGGCGGCCATACAGGCTCCCGTCTCGCACCTGCGCGAGAACCCGTTCGACATCGCCCGCGAGCAGCTGCGGCTTGTGGCCGACGCATTCGACATCGACCAGAACCTGGTCAACATCCTGCAGGAGTGCAAGAAGGCGGTGGAGGTCGCGATCCCCGTCTCGATGGACGACGGCAGGACCGAGGTGTTCACGGGATACCGCGTGGTGCACAACATCGCGCGCGGGCCGTCGAAGGGCGGCATCCGCTACCACCCCGACGTCACGCTCGACGAGGTGAAGTCGCTGGCGATGTGGATGACGTGGAAGTGCGCGCTCGCGGGCATCCCGTTCGGCGGCGCGAAGGGCGGCGTCATCTGCAATCCGAAGCAGATGTCCGAGCACGAGCTGCAGCGGATGACGCGCCGCTTCACGAGCGAGATCATCAACCAGATCGGCCCCGAGGTCGACATCCCGGCGCCCGACGTCGGCACCGACGGCCGCGTGATGGCGTGGATGTTCGACACGTACTCGATGAACAAGGGCCACAGCGTGCTCGGCGTCGTGACGGGGAAGCCGCTGACGGTCGGCGGCTCGCTCGGGCGCGAAGAAGCGACCGCTCGCGGCGCGCTCTACGTCACGCGCGACGCGATCGCCAAGCAGGGGCGCTCGCTGGGTGACCAGCGGATCGCCGTGCAGGGCTTCGGCAACGTCGGCTCCTTCTTCGCGAAGTTCGTCGCCGAGGACGGCGCGCGTGTCGTGGCGATCTCGGACTCGACGACGGCGTACTACAACCCGAACGGCATCGACGTTCAGGCGGCGTTCGCGCAGAAGCGCGAGACGCGGTCTCTGGCAGGGCTGAAGGGTGCGGAGGAGATCACGAACGACGAGCTGCTCTTGATCGACTGCGACATCCTCGCGCCGTGCGCGCTCGAGCAGGTGATCACCGAGGAAAACGCCGCACAGATCAAGGCGAAGCTGATCGTCGAGGGCGCGAACGGCCCGATCACGCCGAACGCCGACGCGATCCTCGAGGACATGGGCGTGCTCGTGCTGCCCGACGTGCTCGCGAACGCCGGCGGCGTGATCGTGTCGTACTTCGAGTGGGTCCAGGGCCTCCAGGAGTACTTCTGGAAGGAGGCCGAGGTGAACGCGAAGCTCAACGACATCGTGACGAAGGCCTTCGACGCGACATGGGCGACGATGGAGGAGCGAGACATGTCGATGCGGCTCGCGTCGTACGGCCTCGCCGTGCAACGCGTCGCCGAGGCGACGATCACGCGCGGCATTTATCCCTAGGGTCGTCGTCTACACGGCGCACGGCTGCCACCTCTGCGAGCAGGCGCGCGCGGTGCTCGACGAAGAGGGCGTCGCCTACGAGCAGGTGGACATCACGGGCGATCCCGCGCTCGAGGCGGAGTACCGCGCGTGGTTGCCTGTTGTCGACATCGACGGCGAGCGGGCGTTCGTCTACCGCATCCCGCGCGAGACGCTGAGACGCCGGCTGAACAGCTGACGGAAGCGGCGCATCGCGCACGCGCATGGCGGCAGAATGCGCCGGTCTTGGCGGATCGCTTAACGGTTGGTGTAGCGGCGAGGCTCTCTCGCTACCTGCAGGTGCTGACGCAGGCGAAGAAGATGGACAAGGAGCGCATCTCCTCGCAGGAGATCGCCGACTACACGAACATCAACGCGACGCAGATCCGTCGCGACCTCTCGGCGTTCGGCAAGTTCGGCAAGCGCGGCGTCGGCTACAACATCGATTCGCTGCTCGGCGAGATCCGCAAGATCCTGCGCACGCAGGGGCAGCACAACATCGCGCTGATCGGCGCCGGTCGGCTGGGCGAGGCGATCGCGAGCAGCCCGATCTTCGCAGAGCACGGGATCAACGTCGCCGCGGTGTTCGACACCGATCCCGACAAGGTCGGCAGGCGCGTCGGCCGCGTCGAGGTCACGCCGTACGAGTACCTGCCGCAGGCGGTGCACGACAAGAACATCATCGTCGGCGTGCTGGCAGTGCCTGCGGGGAGCGCACAGCGGGTCGCCGACGACCTGATCGGCGCGGGCGTCAAGATCATCTTCAACTATTCGGAGGCGCTGCTCGACGTGCCGTCGGACGTGGCGGTGCACACGTCGAATCCCGCGGTCGAGCTCCTCTACGCCCTCTACTTTCACCTGACCTGAAGATCCTTTTCTGGCACGGGTACCTGCTGGGCGGGACGGGCTCGAACGTCTACACGTGTGCGCTCGCCCGCGAGTGGAGCCGAGCCGGCCACGAGGTCGTCGTGTTCTCGCAGGAGCGGCATCCGGAGTTGTACGACCTCGGCGGCGCCGAGCACGTGCGGCCGGAGGTCGGGGCGCTGCTGCCGGTGTTCGTGCTCGACCGCTACGAGGGAGTGGAGGCGCGGCTCGTCCAGGATCTGACGCTCGAAGAGCGCACGCGCTACGTCGAGCTGAACGCGTCGGCGCTCCGCGAGCGGCTGCCGGCGGATCTCGTGTTCGCGAACCACGTCGTGCTCGGCGCTCCGGTCGCGGCGGCGACGGGCGCGCCGTTCCGCGTCAAGGCGCACGGATCGGAGCTCGAGTACTCGATGCGCGGCAACGAGGAGCTGTCGGCGTGGGGGCGCGAAGCGCTCGCGCGCGCAGACGCGGTCTTCGTCGGCTCGGCGCACATCCGCCAGGTGCTCGAGGACGTCGTCGGGCACGTCGGTCGCGTCGCCGAGGTTCCCCCCGGCGTCGACGTCGACGCCTTCCGGCCGCTGCCGCGCGGGGACGCACTGGCGCAACTGCTCGACGAGGCGCGACGCGATCCGCCGAACCCCGGCAACACGAACGAGCGCCTACCGGACGAGGGAAATGCGCGGCGCTTTGCCGAGTTCTTCGCGCGCCCCGAGCCGACGGTCGTCTACTTCGGGAAGCTCATCTACAACAAGGGCGTCCACCTTCTGCTCGAGGCGCTCAACGATCTCGACGCGAAGGCGGTGATCGTCGGCTTCGGCGACTACCGCTCGGAGCTGGAGGCGCTCGGGTCGGCGCGGACGCTCTTCACCGGAGCTCTCGAGCACCGCCACCTCGTGGCGTTGCTTCCGTTGTGCGACGCCGCAGTCGTTCCGTCGATCTTTCCCGAGGCCTTCGGCATGGTCGCCGCCGAGGCAGCGGCGGCGGGAGTGATCCCGCTCGTCGCGCGGCATTCCGGGCTCGCAGAGGTCGCCGCCGGCCTCGAGGCCGAGTACCCGCCGGAGCGCGCACCGTTGACGAGCTTCTCGAACGGCGACGTCGCCGAGCTGCGCGACAAGCTCGCGGCGCTGCTCGCTCTGCCGGCGGAGGAGCGCGCGGCGCTCGGCGACGCGGCTCGGCGTGCGGCGGTCACGCGGTGGAGCTGGGCGAGCGTGGCGGAACGCTTGTTGGCGCCAGTAACGTAGGCGCGCCATGGGCGACACACAGAAGCTGACGCCGGACGAGCAGGTCCGTTCCGCGTTCGAAGCGTACGAGAGCGGCACGGACTTCACGGTCGCGGTGGAGGAGGAGTTCGCGATCCTCGACCGCGAAACGCTCGAGCTGAGCAACCGCTTCGAGGAGCTTCAGGCGGCGGCGCAGGGGACGCCGCTCGAGGAGCACATCGTCGGCGAGCTGATCGCGTCCGAGGTCGAGGTGAGAACGGGCCGCTCGGAGACGTTTGCCGAGGCGGCCGACAAGATGGTCGAGCGGCGTGCGCAGCTCCACGAGCTGGCGCAGTCGGTCGGCGTCGCGCTCGCGTGCACCGGAACCCACCCGTGGAGCCGCTGGCAGGACCAGCGCATCATCGACACGCCGCACTACCGGCGGAACGACGAGCTCCTGCGCTACGTCGTCTGGCGCAACAACACGTTCGGCCTGCACGTGCACGTCGGCATCCGCGGCGCAGACCGGGCCGTCGCGGTGTGCAACCTGCTGCGCAACTTCCTCCCGGAGGTGCTGGCGCTGTCGGCGAGCTCGCCCTTCGTCGAGGGCGTCGACAGCGGACTGCACTCGGCGCGTACCGAGATCTTCACGCGCATGTTCCCGCGCTGCGGCGTCCCCGATGCCTACGACGGCTGGGCCGGCTTCGAGCAGTACGTCCGCTTTCTCTACGACACGCGCTCGATCGACGAGCACACGCAAATCTGGTGGAGCGTCCGTCCGCATCTTGCGTACCCGACGGTCGAGATCCGGATCTGCGACGCCGACCCCGACCTCGCCGGGGCGCAGTCTCTCGCGGCGCTCGTCTACACGCTCGCGGCGCGGCTCGCGCGCGCGCACGACGAGGCCGAACCCGTCGAGCTGCTGCCGAACCGCCTGATCGAGGAGAACCTCTGGCGCGCGATTCGCTACGGGCTGTCGGGCGAGCTGATCGACCTGACGACGGGCGACGTGCGGCCTGCGCGTGCGCACATCGAGCGGCTCATCGAATGGGTCGCACCGATGGCGGACGAGCTCGGGACGTCACATCTTCTCGCGGTCCCCTCCGCGAACGCCGCGGAGCGGCAACGGGCGCGACTTGCGGACGGCGCGACGATTCGCGAGATCTACGCAGAGCAGGTCGCAGCCGGGGAGCCTGTCGCGCGTGGCTGAGGAGATCACGCCGGAGCAGCTCGCGGCAGAGCTTCGGAAGTTGCGCATCCAGGATCTCGTCCTCTCGACGGTGACCACGCTCGGCCAGCTCACGTACGCGAAGCTCGAGGCGAAGGAGCTGGACCAGGCCCGCCTGGCCATCGACGCCGTCGCGGCGCTGCTGCCGACGCTCGAAGGGCATGTCGAGGCCGACGTCCTGCGCGATTTCCGCCAGGTGCTCGCGAACGTGCGACTCGCCTACGCCGATGCGGTCGCCAGGCAAGAGCAATCCGAGGGCGACGCGTGACGCAGGCCGAGATCGGCGTCTTCGGCGGCAGCGGGTTCTATTCGCTGCTCGAGGATGTCGAAGAGGTCGCGGTCGACACGCCGTACGGATCGCCTTCCGCGCCGCTCACGATAGGAGACATCGGCGGCAAGCGCGTCGCGTTCCTGCCG